>NZ_CM001024.1:1904118-1990608 GCF_000160775.2 Aeromicrobium marinum DSM 15272
CGCCGCGGCCCTGACCTCGTGGGTCTCGCGCGGGCGGGCGAGGGGCGCGTCGGGGTCCCCACCCTGGGCCCGGACCATGCGGCGCCAGACGTCCATGGCGCGGCCGTCGGCGAGCGCGTCGGCCGGGTCGACGTCGGGCCGGCCGGCGGCGGCCAGCATCTCGCGCGCCAGGGCCAGGGTCAGCTCGACGACGTCGCCGGGTCCTCCTCCGGCCAGCACCTCGACCGACTCGGTCACCTCGATCGCGTTGCCGGCCGTCATCCCCAGCGGCGTCGACATGTCGGTGAGCAGGGCGACCGTGGCGACGCCCGCGTCCTGGCCCAGGGCGACCATGGTCGCGGCCAGCTCGCGCGCCTGGTCGATCTCCTTCATGAACGCTCCGGACCCGACCTTGACGTCCAGCACCAGCGAGCCGGTGCCCTCGGCGATCTTCTTGCTCATGATGGAGCTGGCGATCAGCGGGATCGCCTCGACCGTGCCGGTGACGTCGCGCAACGCGTACAGCTTCTTGTCCGCCGGCGCGAGACCCGGGCCCGCCGCGCAGATGACGGCCCCGACGTCGTCGAGCTGGGCGAGGATCTCGGCGTTCGTCAGGTCGGCCCGCCAGCCGGGGATCGACTCCAGCTTGTCGAGGGTGCCGCCGGTGTGGCCGAGCCCCCGACCCGACAGCTGGGGCACCGCCACACCGCAGGCAGCGACCAGCGGGGCGAGCGGCAGCGTGATCTTGTCGCCCACCCCGCCGGTGGAGTGCTTGTCCGCCGTGGGCCGGCTGAGCCCGGAGAAGTCCATCCGCTCCCCCGAGGCGATCATGGCCGCGGTCCACCGGGCGATCTCCGGACGGTCCATGCCGTTGAGCAGGATCGCCATCGCGAGGGCGGCCATCTGCTCGTCGGCCACCACGCCACGGGTGTAGGCGTCGACGACCCAGTCGATCTGCGGATCGGTGAGTCGGTGACCGTCGCGCTTGGCCATGATCACCTCGACGGCGTCGAACGATTCGGTCACGAGCTTCCTTCCAGGTCGACCACGAGGGTCCGGTAGCCGCGCAGCACCCAGGTGGGACGTCGGGGCGAGGTGCCGGCGAGGGTCAGGCGTGGATGCCGCCGCAACAACGCGGCGAGGCTGATCTGCAGCTCCAGACGCGCGAGCGGCGCGCCGAGACAGAAGTGCGGTCCCAGCCCGAACCCGACGTGCGGGTTGGGGTCGCGGGCCGGGTCGAACCGGTCGGGATCGTCGAACACGGCCGCGTCACGGTTGGCCGACCCCATGAGGCAGGCGACCTTCTCACCGGCGACGACCCGCTGCCCGGCGATCTCGACGTCGGCGGTGGCCGTGCGCTCGAACAGCTGCAGGGGTGCGTCGAACCGGATCAGCTCCTCCAGCGCGACGTCGACCGGCACCTCGCCACCCGCGACCCGGGCGACCTCGGCCGGGTGCTCCAGCAGGGCGTGCACCCCGTTGCCGAACACGTTGACCGAGGCCTCGTGCCCCGCGTTGAGCAGCAGCACGACGGTGGCGACCAGCTCGTCCTCGGACAGGCTCTCGCCGTCGGCCCGCTCCGCCAGGAGGTCGGTGATCAGGTCGTCGCCCGGGGTGCGCCTGCGGTGCTGCAGCACGTCGCGGACGTATGCGTCGAACTCCACCGAGGCCGACACCGCCGCCGAGCGGACCGACTCGTCGACCGCCGGCTCGTACATGTGCACGATCGCCTGCGACCAGTCGCGCAGCACGGTGTGGTCGGACCGGGGAACGCCCAGCAGGTCGGCGATGACGTACACCGGCATCGGCTCGGCGTAGTCGGCGAGCAGGTCGACCGTCCCGTCGAGCCGGCCGGCCATCTCGGTGGCAAGCTCCTCGATGCGGGGTCGCATCCGCTCCACGTGCCCCCGGGAGAACGCTCCCGCCAGCAGGCGACGCATGCGGGTGTGGACCGGTGGCTCGTTCTCCATGAGCTGGTTGCGGTGCAGCGCGTTGAACGGTTCCATCCGGCCGACGGGTTCCCAGTCGGTCCAGATCCGCCCGAGGCGACGGTCCCGCAGGGTCGCCGTGACGGCACCGTGGGTGGTCGCCAGCCACCGCCCCCCGGCGTCGTGCCACACCATGGGTCCGGCCGCGCGCAGGCCGGCCAGGGTCGGGTAGGGGTCGTCGACGAACCCCGGGTCCCCGAGGTCCACCTCGACGGTGGGCCGGCTCGTCACGGGGTGAGGGTCACGGGTTCGGGCCCCCGGCGCGCAGGTCGGTGGCGTCGAAGGCGTCGGGCAGGACGTCGGCCATCGTGCGGACCCCGTGGGCGGTGAGCAGCTGCATCGTGGGACCGCCGTTCTCCCACAACAGCTGTCGGCAGCGTCCGCACGGCATCAGGGGTCGACCCGCTCCGTCGACGCAGACCACCGCCACCAACCGGCCGCCGCCGGTGGAGTGCAGGGCCGAGACCATCCCGCACTCGGCGCACAGCGCCACACCGTACGCCGCGTTCTCGACGTTGCAGCCCAGCACGACCCGGCCGTCGTCGACCAGCCCGGCCGCACCGACCGGGTAGTCGGAGTACGGCGCGTACGCCCGCCCCATGACCTCGGTGGCGTACCGCGTGAGGGCGTCCCAGTCGATCGGGTCGTCGGCACCGGAGATGCCGAGCCCCGGCACGTCGGTGGCCACTAGCCGGCCCCCCCTCGTCGATAGGGTTTGCCGTCGGCCGCGGGCATCCGTAGTCGCGCCCCGGCGACCGCGAGCACGAACAGGGTGATGACGTACGGGGTCATGCCCGTGAAGGCGCTCGGCACGGCGTCGGTGGTGGCGAACCACACCAGCAGCAGCACCGCGATGGCGGCGATGACGCCGGCCGTGACCCGCTCGGTGCTGCGGTACTTCACGACGGCGTAGGCCAGCAGGAAGATCGCGATGAGCAGCAGCAGCGACCGCACCAGCGGGCCGTTGTTCGGCAGCAGGCTGATGCCGTCGGTGTAGCCGAACATGAGCGACCCCGCCACGACGCCGCTGGGGCGCCAGTTGCCGAAGATCATCGCGGCCAGACCGATGTAGCCGCGGCCGCCGGTCTGCCCCACGGTGAACGACGACGAGGCCACCATCGTCAGGTAGGCACCGCCGAGACCCGCGAAGGCTCCCGAGACCATGACGGCGACGTACTTGTACCGGTACACGTCGACGCCGAGCGTCTCGGCGGCCTGCGGGTTCTCGCCGCACGACCGCAGGCGCAGGCCGAAAGCGGTCCGCCACAGCAGCCAGGCAGTGCCGACCACCAGCACCACCACCAGGACGGTCAGCAACGAGACCCGCGTGGTCAGGGCTGCGACCGCCCCGGCGACGTCGGACACCACGAAGATGTTCCGCTCGGCGACCGACAGGGCGGCGTCGGACACCCCGGGGACGGTGATGTTCGGCAACGTCTCGTACCCGGACAGGTTGCGCGGTCCGCCCCCCTCGAGGTCCTCGAAGAACGACTTGGCGAGGAACCCGATCGCCCCGAGGCTGATGATGTTGATCGCGACGCCGGAGATGATGTGGTCCACCCCGAACGACACGGTCGCGACCGCGTGCAGCAGCCCGCCGAGCAGTCCCATGCCCGCCGCGCCGAGCAGACCGACGTACGGTCCGTGGTGGTACGCGAAGAACGCCGCGCCCCAGGTGCCGAGCAGCATCTGCCCCTCGAGGCCGATGTTCACGATGCCCGCCCGCTCCGCCCAGAGCCCGCCGATGCCGGCGAGCAGGATCGGGCAGGCGGCGATGATCGCGGCGCGCAGCGTCCCGGGACTGGAGATCCGGTCGGCGCCCGTGATGACCCGCACCGCGGCGATCGTGGCCACGACGGCCAGGGCCATCAGGATCATCGTGTAGCGGTAGGTGCGGATCCGCGCGATCTGGTCGGTCGCCATCTAGACCACCGCCTCCCGCTCGGTGGCCAGCTCTCGGGCGACCCGTTCGGACTCGGCCTTGGCCTGACGCCGGCGCACCACCTCGTAGGCCACGACGACCGCGAGCACGACGATGCCCTGCGTGATGTCGACGACCTCCTTGGCGATCCCCTCGCGCTGCAGACCGTTGGACTGCGCCGCGAGGAAGGCGAACAGGACCGCGCCGAAGAAGATCCCCACCACCCGGTTGCGGCCCAGGAGCGCGACCGCCAGGCCGGTGAACCCGAGCCCGGCCTGGAAGTTCTCGGGGATGCCGAACTTCTGCACCGAGCCGAAGTACGCCGGCATCCAGACCAGCCCGGCGATCGCTCCCGAGAGGGCCATGGAGATCAGCACCATGCGCGGCACCGAGACGCCGCTGGCCAGGGCCGCCGTCGGTGACTCGCCGGCGACCCGCAGGTCGAAGCCGAACCGGGTGCGCGACAGCAGGAACCAGTAGCCGGCGCCCACCGCGAGCGCCACGACCGTGAGGGCCCAGACGTCCGGCGCCCCGGCGATGACGCCGAAGCCGAGGGGCTGGCTGCTGGGGGGCAGCGGCGTGGTGGTGAAGGTCAGTCCGCTCTCGACGCCGTACCGCTGCACGAGGTAGCCGGCCATCGTCAGGGCGATGTAGTTGAGCATGATGGCGCTGATCACCTCGCTGACGCCGCGCGTGACCTTCAGGATCCCCGCGATCGAGGCGTAGAGGCCGCCCGCGACGACGGCGACCACCAGGGTGGCGAGGATGTTCAACGGCCCCGGCACCAGGCCCGCCCCGCCGAAGAACCCGGCGGCGCAGGCGGCGACGATGTACTGGCCCTCGACCCCGATGTTGAACAGGCCCATGCGGAAGCCGATGGCCGCTGCGAAGGCCGACAGCGCGAGCATCGACGACTGGTTCACGATGTTGACGAGGATCCGGTCGTTCGGGACCGAGAACACCGTCGTCAGGAACGCCGTCGCCGACCCGCCCGAGAGCACGATGACGGCGCTGGTGGCGGCGACGGCCAACGCCACCGCGACGAGGGGCGGCAGCAGCGACGAGACGATCGAGGCGCGCTTCATGCGTCAGCTCCTCCGGTCATGGCGGCCCCGAGGTCGGAGGCGGTCACCTCGCCGGGGTCGAAGCGGGCGGTGAGGCGGCCGCGCAGGACGACCTCGAGCCGGTCGGACAGTCCGATCAGCTCGTCCAGGTCGGCCGACACCAGCAGGACCCCGAGACCTTGTCGCCGGGCCGCCCGGATGTGGTCCCAGATGGCGGCCTGGGCACCGACGTCGACGCCCCGGGTGGGGTGGGACGCGATCAGCAGGATCGGGTCACCGCTCATCTCGCGGCCCACGATGAACTTCTGCTGGTTGCCGCCGGAGAGCGCTCGGGCCGTGGTGTCGATGCCCGGGGTCCGGACGTCGAACTCCTCGACGATCCGCTGCGCGTCGGCGCGGGCCCCACGGGCGTTGATGAACGGTCCCCGGACGCTGGGCGCGGAGGTCTGGTGGCCGAGGATCCGGTTCTCCCACAGCGGGTAGTCGAGCACGAGACCGTGGCGGTGCCGGTCCTCCGGGACGAAACCGACCCCCCGGTCGCGGACCTGCCGCGTGCTGAGGTCCGTGATGTCCTCGCCGGACAGGGTGATCGTCCCCGCCGAGCAGCGCTGCAGACCCATCACGACCTCGACCAGCTCGGACTGACCGTTGCCCTCGACGCCGGCGATGCCGACGACCTCGCCGCGGTGGACCGCGAGCGACACGTCCGACAGCACCGCGCGGCCGCCGTCACCGCGCACCGTGACGCCTGCGAGCTCGAGCACGACCTGGTCGGTCACGGTGGACTCGCTGGTGTCCGGCGACGGCAGCTCGGACCCGACCATCAGCTCGGCGAGCTCGCGCTTGGTGGCGGTCGCGGGGTCGGCGGTGCCGACCGTGGTGCCGCGTCGCATGACGGTGATCCGGTCGGCGATCTGCAGCACCTCGTCGAGCTTGTGCGAGATGAACAGCACCGAGCAGCCGTCGGCGACGAGCTCCCGCAGGTTGGCGAACAGCGCGTCGACCTCCTGCGGCACCAGCACGGCCGTGGGCTCATCGAGGATGATCAGCTGCGCACCCCGGTAGAGCACCTTGAGGATCTCGACCCGTTGGCGGTCGGCGACGCCGAGCTTCTCGACCAGGACGTCGGGCGAGAGGCCGAACCCGAAGCGCCCCGAGATCTTCTCGATCTCCGCCCGGGCGCGGTCGCCGATCCCATGCCGCTTCTCGGCGCCCAGCACGATGTTCTCCAGCACCGACAGGTTGTCGGCCAGCATGAAGTGCTGGAACACCATGCCGATGCCGGCCTCGATCGCGTCGGTGGGCGAGTCGAAGGTGACCTCGCGGCCGTCGACGCTGATCGTGCCGTCGTCGGCCGACTGGACGCCGTACAGGATCTTCATCAGGGTCGACTTGCCGGCACCGTTCTCGCCGATCAGCGCATGCACCGACCCGGGAGCGATGTGCAGGTCGACGTCGTGGTTGGCGATGACCCCCGGGAATCGCTTCCCGATGCCCCGCAGCTCGACCTCGATGCTCGTCACGCGCCCATCCTTCCCCAGATTCCTCGTCGGCACATCATCCTCGGTGACCAGCCGTGGTCGGGCCGGCAGCGACGACCGAGCCCGGGACCCGCTGCGTGCGGGACCCGGGCTCGGTCGTGCGACAGTGCCGGACCTACGGGGCCTCGGGCACCGTGATGTCGCCGGCGATGATCTGCGCCTTGTAGTCCTCCAGCGCCGCGATCGTCTCGGGGGTCAGGAACCCGCCGGACGTCGAGTAGCCGACACCGTCGTCGGCCAGCGTGAACACCGTGTAGCTCGAGGCCGGCTCACCCTCGACGACCGAGGAGATGAATCCGTAGGTCGCGGTGTCGACGCGCTTGAGCATCGAGGTGATGATGGTCGGCTTCTGTGCGTCACCGGCGGTGAGGAACTGGTCGGAGTCGACGCCGATGGCCTTCTGGCCGGCCTCGACGGCCGCGTCGAAGACGCCCGAGCCCGAGCCGCCCGCCGCGTGGAACACGATGTCCGCACCCGAGGCGTACAGGCCGTCGGCCGCCGCCTTGCCACCGGCAGGATCGCCGAAGCCCTTGGGGTCGGACTGCTCGATGTAGGTCGACTCGACCGTGACGTCGGGGTCGGCCGCCTCGGCGCCGGCGACGAAGCCGGCCTCGAACTTCTGGATCAGCGCGTTGTTGACGCCGCCGACGAAGCCGAGCTGGCCGGTCTCGGACTGCAGGGCCGCCGCGGCACCCACGAGGAAGGAGCCCTCGTTCTCGGCGAACCCGAGGTAGGCCACGTTGCAGTTGACGTCCTCGTCGGGATCGAACCCGTCGATGATGGCGAAGGCGACGTCCGGGTAGTCCGGCGCGACGGCGTTGACCGACTCGCTGTAGGCGAAGCCGACACCGATGATGGTGTTGAAGCCGTCCTCGGCGAAGCCGCGCAGCCGCTCCTCGCGGGCCGCCTCGTCCTCGTTGTCGGACGCCTCGCCCTCGGCGAACTCGACACCGAACTCCTGCACGGCCTGGTCGAGTCCGGCGTAGGCCGAGTCGTTGAACGACTGGTCGCCGCGTCCGCCGACGTCGTAGGCGAGCGCGACCCGCGGGTCACCCTCGATCTGGGTGGGCTCGCAGGTGACCTCCTCAGCGGCTGAGGTGTCCTCGTCGTCGTCGGCGGCGGTGCCGCAGGCGGACAGGACCAGACCACACGTCGCGACGGCGACGGAGTACTTGGCAAGACGACGCAAAATTCCTCCTGGAAGCATCGGCCGGGTGCTGCACCCGGCTCGACGCCGACCCTAATCGGCGCAGGTGTCGCGCGGCAGGGGCTCCGCCGGATTGGCGGCCTCCGTAACCGATTTGTCACCGACCGGACCGGGCCGGGCAGCCGCCGGCGCCCCGGTCAGACGACGGCGGCCGCGGCGAGCACCCGTGCTCCGGCCGCGATCGCGCGCTCGTCCACACGCAGGTTGCCCTGGTGCAGGTCGAAGGTCGGGCCGTCGGGGGTGCGGGTGCCGAGCCGGCCCATCGCCCCGGGGACCGCCTCGACGTACCAGGCGAAGTCCTCGCCGCCGAGGCTCTGGGTGGTCGACGCCACGGCACCCGGCCCGATCGCAGAGCTGACCGCCCGGCGCAGCGTCTCGGTGGCGTCGAAGTCGTTGACGACCGGCGGCACGCCCCGGACGTAGACCACGTCGGCGCTGACGCCGAACGGCTCGATGATGTCGGCGATGAGGCCGCGCACCAGGTGTTCGGCCTGGTGCCAGGCCGCGGCGTCGAGCATGCGCAGGGTGCCGGTGAGCTCACCGGTGGCCGGGATGACGTTGGCGGCGTTGCCCGCCCGGAGCTGGCCCCACACCATGCTCGCCCCGGCGCGGGGGTCGAAGCGTCGGGACAGGACGGCCGGCAGCTGGGTGACCAGGCTGCCCAGGGCGTAGGTCAGGTCCTCGGTGAGGTGGGGCCGCGAGGTGTGCCCGCCACGACCGCTGAGCGTCACGTGGATCCGGTCCGACGCGCCGGTGATCGGTCCTTCGCGCAACCCCACCTGGCCCACGTCGAGCGACGGGTCGCAGTGCAGGGCGTAGATGCGGTGCACCCCCTTGAGGACACCCTGGGACAGCAGCCGCAGGGCACCGCCGGGCATGACCTCCTCGGCGGGCTGGAAGATCAACCGGACCCGCACCGGCAGTCCGTGCGTCCGGTGCGCCTGGGCGAGGGCCACCCCGGCTCCGACCAGGGAGGCCACGTGCACGTCGTGCCCGCAGGCGTGCGCGACGCCGGGGGTGGTCGACCTCCACGGGTCCTGCGTGGTGTCGGGGATGGGCAGCGCATCGAGGTCGGCGCGCAGGGCCACGATGGGGCCCTCCGCGGGTCCGATCTCGGCCACGACGCCGGTGCCGGGCAACCGCTCGACCGCGATGTCGGACTTGTCCAGCCAGGCGGCGACGCGATCGGTGGTGCGCTCCTCGGCCCACGACAGCTCGGGGTCGGCGTGGATCGCCCGACGGAGCTCGATCAGGTCAGGGGTGATGACCTCGATCGACCGGGCGAGCGACTCGACGATGGACATCGGACCATCCTACGCCGCCCTCCGCGGACGATCCCGGGTCAGCGGTTCAGCACGTCCTGGATCTGCTCGACGGTCTCGTCGGCCAGCGACTGCAGCTTCCTGCCGAACAGCAGCGGCGCCAGCAGGTTGATCGGGAACCGGAAGTCGAAGTCGGCCCGGTAGTCCATCCGGGTCCGCTCGCCGTCCCGGGTGAAGGTGAGGTGGTCGGTCGCGGTCGCGGTCTTGTTGCGTCCGCGGCACACGAACTGCGTCGGGCGGTCGTACCCGATGGTCTCGTAGGTCAGGGACGTCGTGCGCCCCATGAACTGCGAGGTGTTGGTGTAGGTCGTGCCCAGACCGCCGTCACCGGAGGTCCGCCGGGTCTCGACCGTGCCAGGGTCCCACTCGTTGGTGTTCTCGAAGTCGGCGAAGTAGTCGAAGGTCTGCTCGATGGGACGGTTCACCACGAAGCTGCGTCGGACGTGCATGACTCCACGCTAGGCCCACCCCGGGCGGGCGCAAGCCCACCGACGGGCGACGGGCCGGTCAGACGACCTCGAGGTCCGCCGGTACCGCCGCGCCGTGGCGGCGCCGGGCGTGCCACTCCTCGGTCAGGGCGCGCGGCCCCTGCCCGGTCCGGTGCAGGAACCACCCGGTGGCCACGGCGATGCCGGTGCCGGCCAGCAGGCCGGTCGCGACCAGGGCGACCCGCGGTCCGAGCTGTTCGGCCGCCAGCCCGACGAGCGGCGCGCTCGCGGGCACGCTCCCGATGAACACCATCAGGTACAGCGCCGCCACCCGCCCCCGCATGGCCGGTGCCGACGTCATCTGGATGAGCGCGTTGGCCGTCGAGGCCATCGTGATCACGGTGAGACCGACGAGCGGCAGCACCGCGGCGTAGGTCAGGTAGGTCGGCATCAGACCGGACGCGACCTGCACGACCGCGAAGGCCAGACCGGCGCCGAGCACGAAGCGCAACCGGGGAACGGCCCGGCGAGCCGCCAGGAGCGCCCCGGCGAGTGATCCGACGGCGAGCACCGACCCGAGGACCCCGTACTCCTGGGCACCGAGGCCGAAGACCTCGGTCGCCATGAGGGCGCTGGTGATCTGGAAGTTCATGCCGAACCCACCGAGGAAGAACACGCACCACAGCACGAGGACCAGGTCGGGCCGCGACCTGACGTACCGCACCCCCTCCAGCACGGCGCCGCGACGCGGTCCGACGACCGCGGCGGGGTGCAGCCGGACCGGGTCCAGCATCTGCAGGGCCGCGTAGGCCGCGCCGTAGCTCAGGGCGTTGAGGCAGATGACCCAGCCGGTGCCGGTCACCCCGGACCCGAGGGCGGCGATCAGCAGACCGGCCACGCCCGGCCCCAGCAGCCGTCCGGCGTTGAACGACGCCGAGTTGAGCGCCACCGCGTTGCTGAGGTCGACGTCGTCGACCATCTCCGGCACGAACGACTGGCGGGCCGGGGCCTCGAGGGCCCGGCCGATGCCGAACACGAAGGCCAGCGTGTACACGTGCCACAGCTCGACGACTCCGGTCACCGCGAGCACGCCGAGCACCCCGGCCGGCACGGCCATCGCCACCTGCATGACGCGCAGGACGGTCCGCTTGTCCACCTGGTCGGCGAGCACACCACCCATCGGCGACAGCAGCAGGGTGGGCAGGAGCTGCAGGGCCAGGGTGATGCCGAGCGCGGTGCCCGAACCGGTGAGCTCGAGGACGAGCCAGGCCTGGGCCGTCAGCATCATCCAGGTGCCGACGTTCGAGACGAGGGACCCCACGGCGTAGACCCGGTAGTTGCGGACCGCGAGGGAGCGGAAGGTGGGACTCACGTGTCGGAGAGGTCCGTCAGGATCGCGGCAGCCTCCCGCAGCAGGGCGCGTTCGCGGGGGCCGAGGTGCTTCAACCGGGTCTGCAGCCAGGCGTCACGCCGGCTGCGCTCCTCGCCGAGCACCTTCTCCCCCAGCTTCGACAGCGAGACGACGACCTGGCGGCCGTCCTGCGGGTGGGGCTCACGTTCGACCAGACCGTCCTCGGCCAGGCAGTTGAGCGTGCGGGTGATCGTCGGCGGGCGGACCCGCTCGTGGGCGGCCAGGCTCGACGGCGTGGTCGGTCCCAGGGCCCGCAGGGCCCCGAGGATCGACAGCTGGGTGGGCGTCAGGTCGGACTGCCGCTCCTGACGGAGGCGGCGGTTGAGACGGGCCACCGCCAGGGCGAGACGTTCTGAGTCGGTGGGCATGTCTTTAGCATAGGTCATGACTCCAAGTAATGACCTGTGGTGAACGACCTCGTCAGGCTCCCGGGCCCCGGAGACGGCAACGGCCCCCCTCGACCGTGGTCGAGGAGGGCCGTCGCGTCGGCGGAGGTGTCAGCCGATCGTCTGCTTGGTCAGCGCGCCCAGCAGGTCGCGATTGAGCTGACTGATGACGTCGAGCGGGATGCCCTTGGGGCAGGCCGCGGTGCACTCGCCGATGTTGGTGCACCCGCCGAAGCCCTCGGCATCGTGCTGCTCGACCATGCCGAGCACCCGTGAGTCACGCTCGGCCTGACCCTGCGGCAACAGCCCCAGGTGCGTGATCTTGGCTGCGGTGAAGAGCATCGCCGAACCGTTGGGGCAGGCAGCCACGCAGGCGCCGCACCCGATGCAGGTCGCTGCCTCGAACGCGTGGTCGGCGTTGTCCTTGGGCACCGGGGTGGCGTTGGCCTCGGGAGCCGAGCCGGTCGGAGCCGTGATGTAGCCGCCCGCCTGGATGATCCGGTCGAACGACCCGCGGTCGACGACCAGGTCCTTGACGACCGGGAACGCGCCCGCCCGCCACGGCTCGATGTCCAGCACGTCGCCGTCGGAGAACGACCGCATGTGCAGCTGGCAGGTGGTCGTGACCTCCGGTCCGTGCGGGATGCCGTTGATGACGACGCCGCACGAGCCGCAGATGCCCTCGCGGCAGTCGTGGTCGAAGGCGACCGGGTCGTGCCCCTCGATGGTCAGCTGCTCGTTGAGGACGTCGAGCATCTCGAGGAACGACATGTCCTCGCTGACGTCGTCGAGCGGGTACGCGACCATCTCGCCGGCGACCGAGGCGTTCTTCTGGCGCCAGACGTTGACGGTGATCTTCACTGGTGGCTCTCCATCACTTGTAGGACCGGGCCTTCATCTCCACGTACTCGTACTCCAACGGCTCCTTGTGCAGGACCGGCTTGTCGCCGTCACCCGCCGGGTGCTCCCAGGCCGCGACGTAGGCGTACTCGTCGTCGTGACGCAGCGCCTCGCCGTCCTCGGTCTGGCTCTCCACCCGGAAGTGACCTCCGCACGACTCCTGACGGTCCAGCGCGTCGATGCACATCAGCTCGCCGAGCTCGATGAAGTCGGCCACGCGGCCGGCCTTCTCGAGGGCCTGGTTGAACTCCTCGGCCTCACCGGTCACCTTGACGTTGGTCCAGAACTCCTCCTTGAGGGCCCGGATCTGGCCGATGGCCTTGACGAGTCCCTCCTCGGAGCGCTCCATGCCGCAGTAGTCCCACATGATGTGGCCGAGCTCCTTGTGGAAGGAGTCGACCGTGCGGGAGCCATTGATCGCCAGCAGCTTCGTGATCCGCTCCTCGACCGCCTGCCGGGCCTCGACGACCGCGGGGTGGGAGTCGTCGATCTTCTCGAACGGGCTGGCGGCCAGGTAGTCGGCCAGGGTGTTCGGCAGCACGAAGTAGCCGTCGGCCAGACCCTGCATGAGCGCGGACGCACCGAGCCGGTTCGCCCCGTGGTCGGAGAAGTTCGCCTCGCCGGTGCAGAACAGACCGGTGATCGAGGTCTGCAGGTCGTAGTCGACCCACAGGCCACCCATCACGTAGTGCACGGCCGGGTAGATGCGCATCGGCTCGCTGTACGGGTCCTCACCGGTGATCCGGGCGTACATGTCGAACAGGTTGCCGTACTTGGCCTCGACCGCCGGGCGGCCGAGTCGCTCGATGGCGTCGGCGAAGTCGAGGTAGACCCCGAGCCCGCCGGGCCCGACACCCTTGCCGTCGTCGCACTGGTACTTGGCGGCCCGCGACGCGATGTCGCGGGGCACCAGGTTGCCGAACGAGGGGTAGATGCGCTCGAGGTAGTAGTCGCGCTCGTCCTCGGGGATCTGGCTGGCGGGACGCTCGTCGCCGCCCTTCTTGGGCACCCAGATCCGCCCGTCGTTGCGCAACGACTCGCTCATCAGCGTGAGCTTGCTCTGGTAGTCGCCCGAGACGGGGATGCAGGTCGGGTGGATCTGCGTGTAGCAGGGGTTGGCGAAGTAGGCGCCCTTCTTGTGCGCCCGCCACGTGGCCGTGGTGTTGCAGCCCATCGCGTTGGTCGACAGGAAGAACACGTTGCCGTAGCCGCCGGACGCCAGCACGACCGCGTCGGCCGTGTGCGTCTCGATCTCGCCGGTGACCATGTCGCGCACCACGATGCCGCGGGCACGGTCGGTGCCGTCGGCGTCGGGGACGGTGATGAGCTCCAGCATCTCGTGCCGGGTGTTCATCTGGACCGTGCCGGCGCCGATCTGCCGCTCGAGGGCCTGGTAGGCGCCGATCAGCAGCTGCTGTCCGGTCTGACCGCGGGCGTAGAACGTCCGCGAGACCTGCACGCCGCCGAACGAACGGTTGTCGAGCAGTCCGCCGTACTCACGGGCGAACGGGACACCCTGCGCGACGCACTGGTCGATGATGTTCACCGACACCTGGGCGAGGCGGTAGACGTTGGACTCCCGGGCCCGGAAGTCGCCGCCCTTCACGGTGTCGTAGAAGAGGCGGTAGATGCTGTCGCCGTCGTTGCGGTAGTTCTTGGCGGCGTTGATGCCACCCTGCGCGGCGATCGAGTGCGCGCGGCGGGGGCTGTCCTGGTAGCAGAAGCTGACCACCTGGTAGCCGGCCTCGCCGAGGGTCGCCGCGGCCGAGGCGCCGGCGAGACCGGTGCCGACGACGATGACCTTGATCTTGCGCCGGTTGGCGGGGTTGACCAGCTTGGCGTTGAACTTGCGGTCGTCCCACCGGCGCTCGATCGGTCCCGACGGTGCGGCCTCGTCGCGGATGTCGGCACCGACGGTGCGGTACTCCGTGGCGACGGTGTCGGCGTGCGAGTTGTCAGCCATGTCAGCCCTCCAGACCGAGCAGGATCGCCCACGGCGGCAGCAGGAAGCCGATCGTGATGACGAGGGAAACGATGATGGCCAGACCCGTCAGCCGCGAGTCGACGCGGGTCGCGCTGCGGTTGGCGCCGAGGGTCGTGAACGCGCTCCACATGCCGTGCCAGAGGTGGAAACCGACGGCGAGCATCGCCGCGGTGTAGCCGGCGACCACCCACCAGAGCTCGAAGCCGTTGACGACCCGCTCGTACGGGCTGTCGGACGCACCACCGGGGGTGATGACGTTCGCCGTGAGGTGCAGGATGTGGTAGACGATGAACAGCCCGATGACCACGCCGCCCCACCGCAGGGTGAACGAGGCGTAGCTGCGCTGGATGCCGGTGCGGTTCTGGGTCGTGTGGTAGCGCTTGCCCCCCACGTAGCCGGCCGCTCGGCGGTTGCGGCGCACCAGCACCACGACCGCGTAGATGTGCACGAGGATCGCCGCCAGCAGCACGACGCGCACGATCCACAGCAGGCCCTCGTAGGGCAGGATCGGCTCGCCGAACTCGCGCAGGTGCTCGGCATAGCCGTCGAACGACTCCTGCCCCGCGAACACCTTGAGGTTGCCGTACATGTGCAGGAGCAGGTATCCGACCATGATGAGACCGGAGACCGCCATCGAGTACTTCAGCGCGACCGTGGACCGTGAGGCCGGGGTCCGCTTCGTCAGGGAGGAAGTCGCCACGCTTCCACAGTAGGACGGTTCGTCGATTCTGGCTAAGTCATGGTGAGGCTTACTTGCATAGCCGATGGCCATGGCAAACTGGTGGGGTGCAGATCCAGCAGCTCGCCTACTTCGTGGCGGTGGCCCGCGAGCGGCACTTCACCCGTGCGGCCGAGCTGACCGGGGTGTCGCAGCCCAGCCTCTCCAAGCAGATCCGGGTGCTGGAGAACTCGCTCGGCACCCCGTTGTTCGTCCGCAACCGCGGGGCGATCGAGCTGACCAGTGCCGGTGAGGCGCTGCTGCCCCACGCGCAGCGGATCCTCATCGACCTCGAGGGCGCGCAGCAGGCGGTGCACGAGGTGTCGGACCTGCAACGGGGCCGGGTCCGGCTCGGCGCCACCCCGTCGATGTGCGACGGCTTGCTGCCGGAGGTGCTCACGGCGTTCCACGCGCGGCACCCCGGGATCGAGCTGGAGGTCCAGGAGGCCGGTTCGGGCGTCCTGACACGCGAGCTCTCGCAGGGCCGTCTCGACGTCGCCCTGTTGATCGTCCCGCTGCGCACCGACGACCCGGACCTGGAGACCACGGTGCTGCTGACGGAGGACCTGGTGCTCGCCAGCCCGAGGTCCGCGACCCTGCCGGACTCCGTCGAGGTGGCCGCGCTCGCCGATCTCGACCTGGTGATGTTCCGTGAGGGCTACGACCTGCGCGAGGTCACCCTGGCGGCGTGCCGGCAGGCGGGCTTCGCACCACGCCTGGCGGTGGAGGGTGGCGAGATGAGTGCCGTCCTGCGGTTCGTCGAGGCAGGACTGGGTGTCGCGGTCGTGCCGCGGATGGCCCTGGCGACCCGTCCCCACCTGAAGGCGACCCGGCTGACGGGCCCCGCCCTCCAACGCACGATCGCCCTGGCCCACCGGCGCGAGGACGCCCTGCCCCTGGCGGCCCGAGCCTTCCGCCGCGAGCTCCTCGACCACCTCGCCTGACCCCGACCCAGAAGTGCTCCCGAATCAACCGTTCCGAAGGGAAAATCGGTTGGTTCGGGAGCACTTCTGGGTCGGGGTCAGGGGCCGAGGGGGAAGGTGCTGCGGGTGGTCCAGCCGGTGGCCTCGGTGTGGGCGTACAGGACCACCTCGGTCACCGTGAAGTCGCAGGCGAAGTCCGCGAGGTCGTCGTAGGCGCGGTCGAGCGCCGCGTCGTCGAGGTGGTGGGCGACGGTCACGTGCGGGTGGAACGGAAAGGCCGACGCCGGCGTGCCGAGCCGCGTCCGCACCGCCTGCTCGAGCATCTCGGTGTACGAGATGCCCCGACTGACGGTCACGAACACCACCGGGGACACCGGCCGGAAGGTGCCCGTGCCGCGCAGGGTCATGGTGAACGGGGCGATGGTCAACGCCGCGGCGTGCAGCGCGGCACACACCTCGCCGACCCGGTCGGCCTCGATCCGGGTCGGGGGGACGAGCGTCACGTGACTCGGCACGGTCTCGCCGGCCGGGTCCCCGAAGGCGGCCCGCCGGGCCCGCAGGTGCGAGCCGTGCGGCTCGGGCACCGCGATGGCCACACCGATCGTCAACGGGTCGGTCACGCGCCCAGCCTCACGCCCGGCCTCACGACCAGCCTCACGACGGGCGGACGAATCCGGACCGGTCGTAGACCTGCTCCAGGGTCGCGGCCGCCACCTCACGGGCCCTCTCGGCCCCGGCAGCGAGGACCCGGTCGATCTCGGCCCGGTCGTCCAGCAGCTCGCGGGTGCGGTCGCCGAAGCGCTGCACGAAGTCGCCCACCAGGTCGGCGAGGGCCACCTTCAGGTGGCCGTACTGCCGGCCCTCGAACTCGGCGACGATCTCGTCGACCGGACGATCGGTCAGCGCCGCGAAGATCGACAACAGGTTGGAGACGCCGGGCTTGGCGGCGGGGTCGAACACGATCTCGCTGCCGGAGTCGGTGACGGCGGACCGGATCTTCTTGGCGGCCTGCTGCGCGGTGTCGGTGAGGTCGACGACGCCCGCGTGCGACGCGTTCGACCCGCTCATCTTCGCCGTGGGCACCTGCAGGTCGTAGATCTTGGCCGTCGCCTTGACGATGTGCGCCTCCGGCACCGTGAAGGTGTCGCCGAAGCGGTGGTTGAAGCGCTGGGCCAGGTTGCGCGTCAGCTCCACGTGCTGCCGCTGGTCCTCCCCCACCGGCACCCGGTCGGCCTGGTACACCAGGATGTCGGCGGCCATGAGGATCGGGTAGGTGAACAGCCCCACGCTGGCCGCGTCGGAGCCGCCCTTGGCCGACTTGTCCTTGAACTGCGTCATGCGACCGGCCTCACCGAAGCCGGTGATCCCCGACAGGACCCACGCCAGCTGGGCGTGCTCGGGCACGTGGCTCTGCACGAACAGGGCACTGCGGGCCGGGTCGACCCCCGCGGCCAGCAGCTGGGCCGCCGCGACGTAAGTGCGCTCGCGCAGCAGCGCGGGCTCGTACTCCACCGTGATCGCGTGCAGGTCGGGGATGAAGTAGAACGCCTCGAAGTCGTCCTGCAGCGCGACCCACTGCTTGAAAGCCCCGAAGTAGTTGCCGAGGTGGTACGAGTCGGCCGTGGGCTGGGCCCCGGACAGCACCCGGGGTCGGGCGGCGGGCCGGCTGGTGGCAGGGGCGGACATGCTGTGCATTCTGCCAGTGACCGACCGGCGCGCCTCGCCTAGGCTCGGGCCGTGGACGACGTGCGCAGGTGGACGGTTCCGGGGCGGGTCAACCTGATCGGTGAGCACCTGGACCACAACGGCGGACCCACCCTGCCGATGGCGATCGACCGGGCGATGACCCTCAAGGTGCGGCGCCGCCCCGACTCGGTGGTCAACGTCTGGAGCGACGGCCGACGGGCCACCTTCGACCTGGGCGTCGCCCCGGGACAGGTCGACGGGTGGGCCGCCTACCCGGCTGCAGCGATCTGGGCCGTCGCCCGGGCGGGGCACGCCGTGGGCGGGGTCGACCTGGTCGTGGAGTCCGACCTCCCGGCCGGTGCCGGGCTCGCCTCGTCGGCGGCGCTGGTCGCGGGCACCGCCCTCGCCGTGCTCGACGCCCACGGGATCGAGCTGCCCCGCGAGCGGGTCGCCGCGATCGCCCAGTCGGCCGAGAACGACGGCGTCGGCGTGCCGGTCGGCCGCATGGACCACCTGGCCGTCCTCTGCGCGCGGCAGGGCCACGCCCTGCAGGTCGACCACGGCAGCGAACCGCCGGCGCTCGGGCACGTGCCGGTGACGTGGGCCGACGCCGGCCTCACCCTGGTCGTCATCGACACCCGGTCACGGCACAGCCTGGCGGAGTCGGAGTACGCCGCGCGTCGCGCCGAGTGCGCGCAGGCCGCGGAGGCGCTCGGGCTGACCCACCTCGCGCAGGCCGGTGTCGACGCCGTGCTGAGGCTCGACTCCGAGGTCGCCGTGCAGCGCACCCGGCACGTGATCACCGAGACCGCACGGGTCCGTGGTGCGGCCAACGCCCTGCGCGCGGAGGCGTGGCCGCAGCTGGGTGCCATGCTCACCGCGTCCCACGCCTCGCTGCGCGACGACTTCGAGGTCAGCTGCCCCGAGCTGGACGTCGCCGTCGAGACCGCCGTGGAGGCCGGCGCCCTCGGGGCGCGGATGACCGGTGGCGGGTTCGGGGGCAGCGCGATCGCCCTCGTGGAGGTGGACCGGGTCGACGACCTGCGCCGACGGGTCGAGGCCCGCCACCTCGACCGGGACTGGCCGCAGCCGCACGTGTTCGCGGTCCGCCCGTCGCCTGCTGCCAGACTGGAGCCGTGACCACCAGCCGCATCGCCTACCAGGGTGAGCCCGGGGCGAACTCGCACATCGTCTGCCGTCAGCACCACCCTGACCTCGAGCCCCTGGCCTGCGCATCCTTCGAAGACGTCTTCGCGGCCGTGCGGTCCGGCGCGGCCGACCTGGCGATGATCCCCATCGACAACTCCATCGCCGGCCGGGTGGCCGACATCCACCACTTCCTGCCCGACTCCGGGCTGCACATCGTGGCCGAGCACTTCCTGCGGATCCAGTTCCACCTGCTCGGCGTGCCCGGGTCGACCACGGAGACCGTCCGCACCGTGCACAGCCACGTCCATGCCCTGGGCCAGTGCCGGCGCATCATCGCCCGCCTGGGGCTGTCCCCGGTGATCTCCGGCGACACCGCCGGCGCCGCCCGGGAGATCGCCGACGCCGCCGACGTCACCCAGGCGGCCATCGCCCCGCCCCTGGCCGCCGAGATCTACGGGTTGGACGTGCTGGCCACCGACGTCGAGGACGAGGACCACAACACGACCCGCTTCGTGGTGCTGTCCCGGGAGGCCCGGCGCGCCCGGGCCGGCGACGGGCCCGTGGTCACGAGCTTCATCTTCAACGTCCGCAACCTGCCCGCCGCGCTGTACAAGGCCCTGGGCGGGTTCGCCACGAACGGGGTCAACATGACCAAGCTGGAGTCGTACATGGTCGGAGGCGAGTTCACCGCGACCCAGTTCCTCGCGGAGGTCGACGGCCACCCCGACGACCCGCACCTGGCGCGGGCGCTGGAGGAGCTGCAGTTCTTCACGACCGAGGTCAACGTGCTCGGCGTCTACCCCGCGGACCCGTTCCGCGCCACCGGCCACGCCTGACCGTGGCGAGCCTGCCGTGGCCGCTGTGCGTGCCGGTCCTCACCGACGGCACCGTGACGCTGCGCGCCCACACCCCCGACGACGTCGCCCCCATGACCGAGATGGCGACCGACCCCACCACGGCACGATGGACCTCGGTGCCGTCGCCCTACCCCCCGGAGGCCGGGGAGGACTTCGCGCTGCGCCACGTCCCGGCGCAGTGGGACGCCGGCGGGGACCGCGGATGGGCGATCGAGACGGTCGACGACCACGGGCGGCCCCGCTTCGCCGGCAACCTCGACCTGCGGGGCAGCACGGTGGCGGACCTGGGCTTCGTGCTGCACCCGTGGGCCCGGGGCCGCGGCTGCATGAGGGCTGCGGTCGAGCTGGCGCTGGACTGGGCGTTCACCGAGGCCGGGACGGAGGCGGTGCACTGGCGCGCCGAGGTCGGCAACGTCGCCTCGCTGCGGGTCGCGCACGCCGCCGGGTTCCGGCTGGTCGCGACCGTGCCGGCGCTGCTGCTCCAACGTGATCGTGTCGTCGACGCCTGGACCGGCGTCCGGCTGTTCGGCGACCCCCCGACCGCTCGGACGCGGTGGGCCGCTCCGCCCGTCGTCCTGACCGACCGGGTGAGACTGCGACCGCTGGCCCAGACGGATCTCCCCCGGGTCGTGGAGGCCTGCTCCGACGACGTGACGCACCACTGGCTCTCGCACCTCCCGCGGCCCTACACCGTGGCGGCGGCCCGTGCGTACCTCGACGACACCGCGTGGCGGGCCGCCACCGGCGCCGCCTGCACCTGGGCGCTCGCCGACCGGTCCTCGGACCTGTTGCTCGGCACCGTCGCCGTGGTCGACCTGGCGGGGTGGGACCGGACGGCCGGCGAGGTCACCTACCTGATGCACCCCGATGCGCGCGGCCGGGGCCTGCTGCGCGAGGCGTTGCCGGCCGTCGTCGACCACGCCTTCTCGCCGCAGGGACTGGACCGGCGACGGCTCACCGCGGGCGCCGCCGCCGGGAACCGGGCGAGCATCGCCGTGCTCGAGGCGGCCGGGTTCGCGAGGTGCGGACGCGCGACGGCCGCGGAACCGGTGGGCGACGGCACCTTCGACGACGTGGTCGAGCTCGAGCTGATGCGCTGAGGCCACCGTGCCTGCCACACTGGTTGCGTGACCCAACCACCTGCGCCCGAGGCCGTCGACGCACCCGCGACCAGCCCGTGGCCGGCGCTGTGGGCGGTGGTGATCGGCTTCTTCATGATCCTGCTGGACAACACGATCGTCTCGGTGGCGACACCGGCGATCCTGCAGGACCTCGACACGACGTTCAGTGCCGTCATCTGGGTCACGAGCGCCTACCTGCTGGCGTACGCGGTGCCGCTGCTGGTGACCGGCCGGCTCGGCGACCGCTACGGACCCCGTCGCGTGTACCTGGCGGGGCTGACGCTGTTCACGCTCGCATCGCTGTGGTGCGGGCTGACCTCCTCGATCGAGGGCCTCATCGTCGCCCGCGTGTTCCAAGGGTTCGGCGCCTCGATGATGACCCCGCAGACGATGGCGCTCATCACCCGCACGTTCCCCGCCGCCAAGCGTGGTGCCGCCATGGCGCTCTGGGGCGCCACCGCTGGGGTCGCCACCCTGCTCGGTCCGATCGTCGGCGGCGTGCTCACCGACCTCGCGGGCTGGGAGTGGATCTTCATCGTCAACGTGCCGATCGGCGTCATCGGCTTCGTCGCGGCCTGGATCCTGGTGCCCGAGCTGCCCACCCACACGCACTCGTTCGACTGGTTCGGGGTCGCGCTCAGCGCGGTCGGCATGTTCTGCATCGTCTTCGCGATCCAGGAGGGCTCGACCTACGACTGGGGCACGATCACCGGCATCGTCTCCGTCCCGCTGCTGATCGTGGTCGGCCTCGTGACGATGGCCGTGTTCTTCTGGTGGCAGTCGCGGATCCGTACCGAGCCGTTGGTCCCGCTGCGACTCTTCCGCGACCGCAACTTCTCGCTGGCGAGTCTGGGCATCGTGGCCGTCTCGTTCGCCATCACCTCGATGGCCCTGCCGTTCATGTTCTACGCCCAGGCCGTGCGCGGGGACTCCCCCACCGAGGCGGGTCTGCTGCTCGTGCCGATGGCCCTGATGACGGCGGTGCTCGCACCGTACGTGGGACGCCTGGTCGACCGGGCGCACCCGCGCGCGATCACGTCGGTCGGGTTCGGGGCCAGCGCCGTCGCGGTGTTCTGGTTGACGCGGATCATGGAGCCGGCCACGCCGACGTGGCAGATCCTGCTCGCGATGGCGCTGTTCGGGGTCGGCAGCGCCTTCCTGTGGGCGCCGTTGGCCGCCACGGCGACCCGCAACCTGCCGATGGACTCCGCCGGGGCGGGTGCCGGCGTGTACAACACGGTCCGCCAGACGGCCGCCGTGCTGGGGGCCGCGGCCATCGCTGCGGCCATCGAGTCGCGGCTCGCGGCCAACCTGCCCGGGTTCGACGGCTCGGGCCGGGAGATGGAGCTGGGGGTCGACGCACTCCCGGCCGACCTGGCCGCCCCGTTCGCGGCGTCGATGTCGCAGTCGCTGCTGCTGCCGGCGCTCGCCCTCGCACTGGGGCTGCTCGTGGCCGTCTCCTTCGCCCGGCCGAGCCACGAGGGTCGTGCGCCGCGGCCCGTGATCGGCACCCGCTCCACCTAGACTCGCGCCGTGTCCACCAGCTACGTCCTGACCCTCTCCTGCCCGGACCGGCCCGGCCTGGTGTTCGCCGTGACGCGCTGGATCGCCGAGGCCGGCGGCAACATCCTGGACAGCCAGCAGTTCACCGACGTCAGCACCGACGTGGACGAGCGGGGTGAGTTCTTCCTGCGGGTCCACTTCGACTTCCCCACGCCGCAGGACCTCGCCGGGCTGCGGACCGCCTTCGCGGCGGTGGCGACCGAGCACCGGATGAACGCCGCGATCGTGCAGGCCGAGGCCCCGGTGCGGACGCTCGTGATGGTGTCGACCGACGGGCACTGCCTCAACGACCTGCTGTTCCGCCAGACCACCGGGGGGCTCAACATCGTCGTGCCGGCGGTCGTGTCGAACCATCGCGACCTGGAGCAGCTCGCGGGACGGTACGACGTCCCGTTCCACCACGTGCCGGTGAGCCGGGAGACCAAGGCACAGGCCGAGGCCGCCCTGCTGCGCCTGGTCGAGGAGCTCGACGTCGTCCTGGTGGTGCTGGCCCGCTACATGCAGATCCTGGGTGACGACGTGTGCCGGGAGCTGACCGGACGCATCATCAACATCCACCACAGCTTCTTGCCGAGCTTCAAGGGCGCGCGCCCGTACCACCAGGCGCACGACCGTGGGGTGAAGCTGATCGGCGCGACCGCCCACTACGTGACCGCCGACCTCGACGAGGGTCCGATCATCGACCAGGGCGTGCTGCGGGTCGACCACCGCCTGCGGGCCGCCGACCTCGCCCGGGTGGGCCGCGACGTGGAGTCCCAGACCCTCTCCCGCGCCGTGCAGCTGCACGCGGAGTCCCGCGTCCTGATGAACGGACCCCGCACCGTCGTCTTCGACTGACGCCCCGGCCCCCACCCGACGTCTCACCATCCGGCAGGCGCTCTCACATCGTGAGATCGGCGGTCCGCCCCTCCGCTCCCGCCTAGATTTCAGGACGACACGCGTGACCTGACCGACGACCGAGGAGGGGTGGAGCATGCCGGACCGCCGCCCCCGCACCGTCGTCGTGGCCGTGCTCGCCGCCGTCCTGCTGACCCTCCAGGGATGCTCCGGACCCGACGGCGACGACCTGACCCTGGTCGGCTTCGCCCTGCCCAAGAACGCCGACGAAGCCGCCCAGGCCGCGTTCGCCCGGACCTCCGAGGGAGCCGGGACCGAGTGGATCCAGTCCTACGGCGCCTCCGGGGACCAGAGCCGCGCGGTCGCCCGCGGGTTGCGGGCCGACGTCGTCCACTTCTCGGTGACGCCCGACCTCACCCGGCTCGTCGACGCCGGACTGGTGGGCGACGACTGGGACGACGACCGGCACGGCGGGATCATGACCGAGTCGGTCGTGGTGCTCGTGGTCCGCGCCGGCAACCCCCTCGGGATCGAGGGATGGGACGACCTGGCCCGTCCCGGTCTCGAGGTCGTGACCCCCAACCCCGGATCCTCCGGTGCCGCGCGGTGGAACGTCCTCGGAGCTTGGCTGCACGTGGCCGGCGACGGTGGGTCCGACGCCGAGGCCACCCGTTTCCTCGCGCGGGTGCTGGCCAATGTGGAGGCCCTGCCCGGCAGCGGCCGCGAGGCGACCGCGGCGTTCCAGAGCGGGACCGGCGACGTGCTCATCTCCTCGGAGAACGAGGCCATCCTCGCGCGGCAGAGCGGCGAGGACCTGGAGTACCTCGTGCCCGACGACACGCTGCTGATCCAGAATCCCGGTGCGGTGACCCGGCGTGCCGACCCCCGGGCAGCGGACTTCCTCGACTTCGTGCGGTCCGCCGCCGGCCAGACGGTCTACGCCGCGGCCGGGTTCCGGCCGCTCCGCACCGTCGTCGGCGTCGAGGTCGGCACGGTCGACGGCGCGACCGACCCGCGGAACCCCTACCCGGTCCCCCGCCGGCTGGCGACGGTCGACGACGACCTGGGCGGCTGGGACGCCGTCAACGCGAAGTTCTTCGCCGCAGACGGCCTCGTCACCCGACTGCTCACGGAGTCCGCCCGATGAGCCGCTCCACGCTCACCCGGCAGTCGGGGCTGGGCCTCGGCCTGGCCATGACGTGGTTCAGCCTGCTCGTCCTCATCCCGCTGGCCCTGATCGTCGTGCAGGCCACCGGTGGCGGACCGGGCATCTTCTGGGACACGCTGCGGAACCCGCAGACCGCGGCGGCCCTGCGGCTCACCGTCTCCCAGGCGCTGCTGGTGACCGCCGTGAACGTCGTCATGGGCACCCTCATCGCCTGGGTCCTGGTGCGGGACCAGTTCCCCGGCCAGCGCGTGCTCGAGGTCGTGATCGACATCCCGTTCGCGCTGCCGACGATCGTCGCCGGGCTCGTGCTGCTCAGCCTCTACGGTCCCGACAGCCCGCTCGGCATCAACGTCGTCAACACCGAACGGTCGGTGTTCCTGGCCCTGCTGTTCGTGACCCTGCCCTTCGTGGTCCGCACCGTGCAACCGGTCCTGATGGAGCTGGACCGTGACGTGGAGGAGGCGGCTGCGTCCCTCGGAGCCAGCCGCTTCACCATCGCCCGCCGCATCATCGCGCCCAGCCTCGCCCCCGCCGTGACCGCGGGCGCCGCGCTGTCGTTCGCCCGCGGCATCAGCGAGTACGGCTCGCTCGTGCTGCTGTCGGGCAACCTGCCGCTGAAGACCGAGGTGGCGTCGGTCCGCATCCTGACCTACATCGAGAACGGTGACGACGCCTCCGCGGCGGCGGTCGCCACGATCCTGCTGGTCGTCGCCCTGCTGGCCATCGCGACCCTCGAGCTGGTGTCACGCCGGATGAGTCGACGTGGCTAGCCGCGTCGCCGCCCCCGTGACCACCGGGACCCGGGTCCGCCGGCTCCTGGTCGTCGCCTACCTCGGGCTGCTCGTCGTGTGGCCGGTGGGCCTGGTGGTCCGCCGCACCTTCGAGGGCGGCGGCGAGAACCTCACGACCGCCCTGTCCGACCCCGTCGTGACCTCCGCACTGCAGCTGACCGTCGTCGTCGCCCTGTGGGCGGTGGCGATCAACACCGTGTTCGGCATCGGTATCTCGCTGCTGCTGGTGCGCCAGGAGTTCCCCGGCAAGCGGGTCCTGTCGGCCCTGATCGACCTGCCCCTGTCGGTCTCCCCCGTGGTCGTCGGGCTCGCCCTGCTGCTCGCCTACGGAGGCACCGACGGACTGTTCGGTCCGGGGCTGGAGTCCGCCGGCCTGCAGGTGGTGTTCGCGACCCCGGCCATCGTCCTCGCCACGGCGTTCATCACCCTGCCGCTCGTGATCCGCGAGATCGTCCCGGTCCTGACCGAGATCGGTACCGACCAGGAGCAGGCGGCCCGCTCGCTGGGAGCCGGAGGGTGGCAGACCTTCCGCCGCATCACCCTCCCGTCGATCCGGTGGGCGCTCGTGTACGGCGTCGTCCTGAGCCTGGCGCGAGCGCTCGGGGAGTTCGGGGCCGTCAAGATCGTGTCGGGCAACCTCATCGGCCAGACCCAGACCGCGACGCTCGTGGTCGAGCAGAAGTACCAGGACTTCGAGCAGGGCACGGCGTACGCCACCAGCTTCCTGCTCGCGCTGATCGCCGTCGCGGCCCTCGTGGTCGTCGCGATCCTGAGACCCCAGGAGAACTCCGATGGGCATTGAGATCACCGGCATCACCAAGCGGTTCGGCGACTTCGTCGCGCTGGACGACATCAACCTCTCGGTCCCGTCGGGCCAGCTGACGGCCCTGCTCGGGCCCAGCGGCGGCGGGAAGTCCACCCTGCTGCGGGTCGTCGCCGGGCTGGAGTCCGCCGACACCGGCCGCATCGAGATCGAGGGCATCGACACGACCGACCTGCCGGCCCAGAAGCGCAACGTGGGATTCGTGTTCCAGCACTACGCCGCCTTCAAGCACCTCTCGGTGCGGCGCAACGTGGCGTTCGGCCTGGAGATCCGCAAGCAGCCGAAGGACCAGATCACCGCCAAGGTCGAGGAGCTGCTCGAGCTGGTGCACCTCACCCAGTGGGGCGACCGGCTCCCGTCGCAGCTGTCGGGCGGTCAGCGCCAGCGCATGGCCCTGGCCCGCGCGCTCGCGATCGAGCCCAGCGTGCTGCTGCTCGACGAGCCCTTCGGCGCGCTCGACGCCAAGGTGCGCAAGGAGCTGCGCGACTGGCTGCGTCGCCTGCACGACGAGGTGCACGTGACGACCGTGTTCGTGACCCACGACCAGGAGGAGGCCCTGGAGGTCGCCGACACCATCGTGGTGATCAACGAGGGCCGGATCGAGCAGGTCGGCACCCCCGACGACCTGTACGACGACCCTGCCAGCGAGTTCGTGCTGAGCTTCCTGGGACCGGTGACCCGCCTCGGCGGACGGCTGATCCGCCCCCACGACATCGAGATCTCCCGCTACGAGCAGGCGGCGACCGCCGACGGGCCCATCACCCGCTGGACCCGCATCGGGTTCGAGGTCCGCCTCGAGGTGACCCCCACCGACCCGCTGCACCCCGAGCCGGTCCAGGTGGTGATCACCCGCACCGAGGCGAACGCCCTCGGCCTGCATCTCGGCGACCACGTGTGGCTGCGCCCGCAGGTCGGCGCCCAGACCGTGCGCGCCTGACGGGCACCAACACCACCACCGGCGCCGGCTCAGAGGTCGCAGACCTCGGTGCCGTCGTCGAACTCGACCTCGACGGACGTGCCGTCGGGCACGGTCAGCGAGGACACGACCGTGCTGATGATCAGGCACGCCGACGAGAGCTCCGAGGACTCCTCGACCCGGATCTTCAGGGTCGTGCCGTCCACCGAGTAGCCCGCGACGTTGCCCATGGCGGTCTCCAGGGCGAAGCCCAGCGTGTCGAGGCCGGTGTCGATGTCCCCCAGCGACGTCGGCGCTCCCGCACCGCCGGACTCCGACGTGTCGGACGCGACGGGGACGTCCACGGGGTCGTCGCCGCAGGCGGCGAGGGTGAGGGCGAGCAGGGTGACGGGGACCAGGAGGATCTTCATGGGTCCGAGGCTGCACCACCGCGACACCCAGCGGATTGAGCAGGAACTACTCACTCAGGGAGTCGAGCACCTCGCGGGTCAGGTCGTCCCGGCCGGAGATGCCGAGCTTGCGGTAGATGCGCGCCAGGTGGTTGTCGACCGTTCGGACCGACAGCCCCAGATCCGCCCCGATCTCGCGGCTCCGCTCGCGACGGGCGGCACGACGGGCGATGTCCAGCTCACGGGGGGTCAGGGACTCGGCATCGTGCTGCACGGGCCACGCCGAGACCTGCCGGCTGCCCAGGAGCACCCCGCGCGTCTTCCACTCCCGTGCCGCAGCCGTGTGCCCGGCGCGGCCGTGCAGCCGGGCGAGGACCTGGGTGGCGTGCGCGGCCCGCCCGAGCAGACCCATCTGCTCCAGCTCGTCGACGCAACCGGCCAGCACCGCGGTCGACCCGGAGACGACGGCCTCCGCCCGCCGCGCCAGGGCAGCGGTCAGCGGCGAGAGGTCGGCCGACGTCTGCACGTCGTCGAGGCGGGCCGGGCCGGGGTCGACCATGAAGGCCTCGTCGAGCGCCAACGCGGCGAAGTACAGGTGCGACTGCTCGACCGCGGTGCGCCCGGCCGCTGCGAGCAGGTCCGCCGCCGCCTGTCGGTCGCGGGACCGCAGGGCCCGTTCGGCGCGCGTCCGGGCCACGTGCAGCTCGACCTTCACGTCGGCCCGGTGCAGCTCGGTCACCCCGTCGAGGCGGTCCTCGGCACTGCCGAGGCGGCCGCTGCGGGCGTCGACGGCGGCAGCCAGTGCCACGGCCGCCGGCTGCAGACCGGTGAAGTCGCGCCAGGCGAGGTGCCGCACGGCGCGTCGCGCCAGGGCGTCGGCCTGCAGCAGGTCACCCCGGTGCAGCGCCAGCTCGGCTGCGGCGAACTCCCACATCCCCAGCGACGGGTCACCCTCCAGGGCTGCGCGGTCACGGCACCGCGTCGCCAGCCGTTCCGCCTCCGGGACCCGGCCGTCGAAGGCCGTCCCCAGGTACTCCGAGAGGCTCAGCAGGTCCGCGGTCGACCGCGGAGCCTCCTCGACCAGCACGAGCGCCGACCGACCCGCCTCCACGTGCGCCGTCACCTCCGCCACGGGGCCGCCGAGACTGGCCAGCATGGCCCCGATGAGCGCCTCGTTGAGCCGGGTGCGGGCATCCTCCGACGCGGGGGCCACCGGCTCGCCGGAGGGGTTCTCGCCGGCCATCAGGCGCCACTTCACGAGGTCGGTCTCCAGGACGCGGCGCCCCTCCCGGCTCTCGACCCGGTCCAGGACCGCCGCCACCTCCACCACCGCGGCCCGGGGGTCGGCCCCCCGCACCGCGAGGGCCAGCCCCCACTCCTGACCGATCCGGACCCGCAAGTCGTCGTCGACGGCGTCGAGGTCGACCGAACGGAGGGCTCCGACGGCATCGTCCAGGTCTCCGTCGGCAGCCGCGACCGCCGCCCGCAGCACCCGCTCGGTCTCCGACGTGCCGTCCAGGGCGTCGAGCAGCTCGCGGGCCTCGGCGGTCCTCGATGCGGCCCGGGCCGCGTCGGCGGCCGCCAGCAGCTGCTCGTCCTCGACCTCCCCGCCGGCGCGCACGGCCAGCAGCGCAGAGGTTCCGGTCCACCCGGGCCGTCCGCGCAGCGCAGCAGAGATGCGTGCCTGTCGGGCGCGGCGCACCGAGGGTGGTGCGTCGGACTGCAGGGCGAGCGCCACCATCGGTCGGGTCTGCCGGACGCAGGACCCGTCGATCCGCACCAGGCCCGCGGCCTCGAGGTCCACGAGGACGCCCGGGGCGAACAGGTCGACCGGCAGGTCAGGGGCGACGGCGACGTCGGCGAGGGCATCGAGGGCATCGGCGCCCAGACCTGCCGTCGCCGCAGCGGCGCGCCGGCGCACGGCCGGGGTCGCCACCACCTCACCGAGGAAGATCCCCGCAGGTCCTCGGTCGACCGCACCAGCGGCCGTCACCAGCTCCACGGCGCACCGCACGTGCCCCTCGGCCAGGGTCACGAGCGCGGCCGCGGACGCGGCGGACAGCTCGTCACCCACCAGTCCGGCCGCCAACCTCAGGACGTCGTCAGGGGGCAGCGGGTCCAGGTCGACCCGTGCCCATCCCCGGTGCACCGACTCGTCGAGCACCGACGTCGGGAGGTCCTCCGGACGCGCGACCACCACGGCGACGGCCGCACCGGCCCGCGCGAGCTGGCCCAGCAGGACGGCCGACGCGGTGTCGAGCTGTCCGGCGTCGTCGACCAGCACCGTGGTCCCCCGCGCCGCGACCTCGACCGGCAGGGCCGTGTAGACCGCCAAAGGAGCCGCTCCGGCCACCCCGTGGGTCGTGATCACCTCGGCGAAGGCCGCCAACGGCACGTCGGCCACGGCGTCGGCACCGCGCACCACGACGACGGACCGTCCCTGGTCGGCCAGGGCGTCGCGCAGCCGCTCCAGGACGCCGGTCCGCCCCGAACCCTGCTCACCCACCACCAGCACCGAACGGCCACCCGTCAGCTCGCCACGCGCTGCCTCGACGGCCGCCCGGCGGGTGTGCAGATCCATGGCCGAAGACTAGGGCGGTCCCGGGGACGGGGCATGAGTAGTTCGTACTCACCCCGGACACCGGCCCTGGTGGTGTCCAATGGGGTCACGATCCCCGAAAGGCACGCCCATGACCCTGATCCGCCCCTCCGGCACCGTTGCCGTGCTGCTCACCGCGCTGCTCGCCCTCGGCGCCTGCGGCACCGACTCGATCACGATCCCCGACGGCACCGGCGGCTCGGTCTCCGTGGACACCGACGACGGCGACTTCTCGGTCGAGACCGACGAGGGCTCGGTCGTGGGTGGCACCGACCTGCCGGACGACTTCCCCACCGATGAGGTGCCGCTCATCGACGGCACGATCACCTCGGGGACCTCGGTCAACGACGCGGCCGCCGGTGCGAACGGGTTCACCGTCAGCGTGCAGGTGGACCGTTCGGTCGCCGATGCCGCCGACGAGGCCGGCGAGCTGTTGCTCGGAGCCGGCTTCACGTCCGGCGGCACCATGAGCAGCGGCGACTTCAGCCAGGGGAGCTACGTCGGGGAGAAGTGGCAGGTCGTCGTCTCGGCCTCGCCGGACTTCGTCGACGGCAAGGCCGTGGTCACCTACATCGTCGTCGCCGAGGGATCCTGACGCTTCGGTCCCGGGTCGAGGACGCGCGACCCGACGACGAAGATCAGCAGGCCCAGCACGGCCAGGCCGGCACCGGCCAGGCTGGGTGCGCGGTACCCGTACCCCGCGGCGATGACGACCGAGCCCAGCCAGGCCCCGAGGCCGTTCGCGACGTTGAGGGCCGAGTGGTTGAGGGCAGCGCCCAGCATCTCGGCGTCCCCGGCGGACTGCATCAGCCGGACCTGCAGGGTGATGGCCAGCACCGAGCCCAGGGCACCCACCACGAGCACCAGGCCGAGCAGGGCGGGGGCTGAGCCGGCAGCGGGGACGACCAGCAGCAGCGTCGCGACCGACGCCACGAACCCACCGGTCACCGACCGCTGGACGTCCCAGTCGGCCAGCCGCCCGGCCAGCACGGTGCCGAGCACCGATCCGACCCCGAAGGCGAGGAGGAACAGCGGCACCGCCCGTTCGGCCAGACCGGTCTCCTCGGTCACCAGCGGAGCCACATAGCTGTACATCGCGAAGATCCCGCCGAAGCCGACCATCCCGGTCGCGACCGCCAGGACCACCTGCGGCTGCCGCAGCGCGGTCAGCTCCCGGGCGACGGTGGCCGTCCGGTCGCCCGGGAGGTGCGGCACGAACGCCAGGATCATGGCCGCCGCGAGCACGGCGATCACCAGCACCACCCAGTAGGCGCTGCGCCAGCCCAGGCCCTGACCGAGCCAGGTGCTGGCCGGCACGCCCGCCACCGTGGCGACCGAGAGCCCCAGCATCACCGAGCTGATCGCCCGTCCGCGCAGGTGCGGCGCGACCATCGAGGCCGCGATCAGCGAGGCCACACCGAAGTACGCCCCGTGCGGGAGGCCGGCCAGGAACCGTGCCGCCATCACCGGCAGGTACCCGGACGCGAGCGCCGTGACGGCGTTGCCCAGGCCCAGCGCGAGGATCAGTCCGACCGCGAGCTCGCGCCGCGGGAGCCGGGCCCCTGCCGCGACCAGCAGCGGCGCGCCCACCACCACCCCGAGCGCGTAGGCGGTGATGATGTGGCCGGTCGTGGGGATGGACTCGTCGATGCCGTCCGCGATGCGCGGCAGCAGGCCCATGGTCATGAACTCGGTCGTGCCGATGGCGAACCCGCCGGCGGCCAGCGACAGCAGGGCCAGGCCGAGGTGGCGGGGTCGGGTCGCGACGCCGGGGGCGGGGGTCGGCAGGATCGGGGACGTCACGGCAGTGACAAGTCCGGCGGCGCCCGGGACATTCCGTCGGTGGGCCATGTCACGCTGCTGCCATGCAGACCTTCGACGCCGATCGGCGGCGGGCGGGCGTCGGGGTGCTCCACGCACTCGCGCCACCGCACCATGCACCCGACGTCGAGACCGCGGCCGCCGCCGTCGTGGCCCTGCACAGCACCGACCCCACCTCCGTCGTCCTGTCGGCCCTGGCCCGCTGCCCCGACGCCACCGTCGCGGACGTCGAGCACGCCCTGTACGGGTCCCGCTCGATGCTGCGTGTCATGGCGATGCGCCGGACCGTGTTCGTGGCGCCACGGGCCACGGCCGTGGTCTGCGTCGCAGGGGCCGGCGACGACGTCGCCCGCCGGGAGCGGTCCCGGCTCGAGAAGTCGGTCGTCGAGGCGGGCCTCGCCGACGACCCGCGCGCCTGGCTCGCCCGGGTCGAGTCGGTCCTGCTGGCGTCCCTCGCCGTCGTGGGCGAGGCCACCAGCGCCGAGCTCGCCGCCACCGACCCGTTGCTGGCCTCACGGGTCACCATCGGCACCCCGGCGGCGTCGGCCACCCCCACCGTCACGAGCCGGCTGCTCACGATCCTGGCCGCGGAGGGCCGGCTGGTCCGTGCCCGGCCACGCGGCACCTGGACGTCGACGCAGTTCCGCTGGACGCTGCTGGACACGTGGTGCGGTCCCGTCGACCTGCCGGGTCCCGAGGACGCGGCCGTCGCCCTCGCCGACCTGTGGCTGCGGACCCACGGGCCGGCGACCCCCGACGACCTGCAGTGGTGGACCGGCTGGACCAAGACCCGCACCCGGGCCGCGCTCGCCGGCCTCGAGACCGTCGACGTCGACGTGGAGGGCCGTCCGGGGGTCGCCCTGGCCCACCAGCTGGAGCCCCTCCCGGACCCGGGACCGTGGACCGCCCTGCTGCCGGCACTCGACCCGTCGGCCATGGGCTGGAAGCACCGCGACTTCGTGCTGGGCCCCCACCGGGCGGCGCTGTACGACCGCAACGGCAACGCCGGTCCCACCGTGTGGTGCGACGGTCGCATGGTGGGGGGATGGTCGCAGACTCCTGACGGCGAGGTGGTGCTGCGGCTGCTCGAGCCCGTGAGCGGGGAGGCGGAGCGTGATCTGGCGGATCGGGCGGCGGCTCTCACGGACCTGCTGGGCGGCGTCCGGCTGGCCGCCCGCGCCCGTGCGTACACCGCGGTCGAGCTGGAGCTGCGGGGGTGAGCCGGCGGGCAGCCGCCCCGGGACCACGCCCGCCCGGGCTGCGCTACGTTGGTCGTGTTGCCCGCGTCACACAGGAGGATTCGTGAGTTCCAGCCCCGTCAAGGTCGCCGTCACCGGTGCGGCCGGTCAGATCGGTTACAGCCTGCTCTTCCGCATCGCGAGTGGCGCCGTCTACGGCCCCGACACCCCCGTGCAGCTGCAGCTGCTGGAGATCACCCCGGCGCTCAAGGCGCTCGAGGGTGTCGTGATGGAGCTCGACGACTGTGCGTTCCCGACGCTCGCGGGTGTCGAGATCGGTGACGACGCCGAGAAGATCTTCGACGGGGTCAACCTGGCACTGCTCGTCGGGGCCCGCCCCCGCGGCCCCGGCATGGAGCGCGGTGACCTGCTCGAGGCGAACGGCGCCATCTTCACCGCGCAGGGCAAGGCCCTCAACAAGGTCGCGGCCGACGACGTGCGGATCGGCGTCACGGGCAACCCCGCCAACACCAACGCGCTGATCGCCCAGCGCAACGCGCCCGACATCCCCGCCGACCGGTTCAGCGCCCTGACCCGCCTCGACCACAACCGGGCCATCAGTCAGCTGGCGGCACGGACGGGCTCGAGCGTCACCGAGATCGCGCACATGACGATCTGGGGCAACCACTCCGCGACGCAGTACCCCGACCTGTTCCACGCGACCGTCGGAGGACGCAACGCCGCCGAGGTCGTCGACGACCAGGCCTGGATCGAGAACGACTTCGTCCCCACCGTCGCCAAGCGCGGTGCCGCGATCATCGAGGCCCGCGGGTCGTCGTCCGCCGCCTCGGCGGCCTCGGCCACGATCGACGCGGCCCGCGACTGGCTGCACGGTTCGGCCGCCGACGACTGGGTCTCGATGGCCGTGCAGTCCGACGGGTCGTACGGGATCCCCGAGGGCCTGATCTACTCCTTCCCCGTCACGACGTCGGGCGGCGACTGGTCGATCGTCCAGGGCCTCGACATCGACGAGTTCAGCCGCGGCCGCATGGACGCCACCGCCGCCGAGCTCATCGAGGAGCGCGACGCCGTGCAGGCTCTCGGCCTCATCTGAGACGTTTCCCAGGAAATCCCCGAAAACTGTCACCTGGCCCCTGTTGCAACCGGGGTGAGGTGACAGTTTTCTGGGTTTTCCTGGGAATCAGCGGGCGGGTCAGGGCTGGACCGGCACGACGACCGCGAGAGCGATCAGCGCCACGCCCAGGGTGAGCATCCAGAGGGCGTCGAACGTCCGGCCCCGCACCCGCAGCATGCCGGTGTGGTTCACCGGCACCACCACGCGCGCCACGGCGCCGAGGCAGAACGCGGTGCCGACCATCGCGGTGCCGAGGCGCCAGTGGTCCAGGGCGACGAGCACCAGACCGACCACGACCACGGCCAGCTGGGCGAGGTACAGCTGCGATCCCCTGCTGCGCGGCAGGTGCAGGCTCATCGGTGGGCCAGCTCCGTCGCATCGACGACGTTCGCGAGCAGCATGGCGCGGGTCATCGGACCCACCCCGCCGGGGTTGGGCGCGACCCAGCCCGCGACCTCCCGGACCCCCGGGGCGAGGTCGCCGACGATGCGGTTGTCGTCGTCCCGGCTGACCCCGACGTCGAGCAGCGCGGCACCGGGCTTGACCATCTCCGGGGTGATGATGCCCGGGACGCCCGCGGCGGCGATGACGATGTCGGCCCGCGCCACCTCGGCGGCCAGGTCCCGGGTACCGGTGTGGCAGAGCGTCACCGTGGCGTTCTCGCTGCGACGGGTCAGCATCAGACCCATGGGACGGCCGACGGTGATGCCGCGCCCGACCACGACGACGTGCGCCCCGGCGATCTCGACCTCGTGGCGACGGAGCAGCTCGATGATGCCGCGCGGCGTGCACGGCAACGGCGCCGGCGCGCCCAGGACCAGCCACCCGAGGTTGGTCGGGTGCAGTCCGTCGGCATCCTTGGCCGGGTCGATGCGCCCGATCACGGCGTTCTCGTCCAGCCCGCGGGGCAGCGGCAGCTGCACGATGTAGAGGGTGCACGCCGGGTCGGCGTTGAGCTGGTCGACGGCCGCCTCGACCTCGGCCTGGGTCGCCGTCGCGGGCAGGTCGATCCGGATCGAGGTGATGCCGATCTCGGCGCAGTCGCGGTGCTTGGCACCGACGTACCACTGGCTGCCCGGGTCGTCGCCGACCAGGATCGTGCCGAGGCCCGGGACGATGCCCCGTTCCGCGAGCGCGGCCACCCGCACCCTCAGCTCGGACTTGATCGCCGCCGCGGCGGCCTTGCCATCGAGGATCTGCGCGGTCACGGGTACGAGTGTGGCACGTCGTCACCCGCGCTCAGTCGACCACCGGGAGACTCAGCACCGAGGGTGTGACCCGGTTGGTCTGCACGCCGTAGAAGCCCAGCAGCAGGTCGAGCAGCTTCAGCGGCGGTGGGAGCAGGTGGGTGTCGGCGGTGCCCAGCACGAGGCGGAGCCGGTGCCCGGCAGGCACCGTGGTGAAGGCCGAACGCAGCTCGACGTCGAAGCGAGTGAGCCGGCCGGGAACGATCGGCTGCTCGGCCTCGCGCGTGTGGGGGTGGTACGGCAGCTGGTAGGTGCCGGCCGCGCCCGGCCACGACCTGGCCGGGTCGATGGCGCGGGCGGAGCCCAGCAGCGCGCCGGCGGTGAGATCCGTGACGGTCCCGTCGGGAGCCACCGACTGCAGGGTCGCCACGAAGATCGCCTCGGGCCGGGTCGACTTCGCCTGCAGTCGCAGCCCGATCGGCCCGGCGATCTGCAGCGGCTCGCCGAGCGGGGCGGTGTCGAACGAGGCGTCCCCCAGCTGCAGCAGCGCGGGTGGCGGCGCCGAGCTGCACGCCCGGTACACCTCGCGCAGGAGCCCGGCGGTCCACTGCTGGAGGGATCGTCGACACGCCAGGGAGATCGGTGAGTACGACAGGGTCCGGGACCCGTGGTTCGCACTCGGGAGCTCGGTCGACAGCACACCTCCGGGATGGAGGTGGTACGCGGTCGGGGTGGCTTCGGCCAGCGGGAACCGGTCGGCCTCGAAGGCCCCGGCGGTCGAGTCGACCACGTGCAGCGGGCCGGTCCCCAGCACTCCGGTGTCGACGTCCTTCAGCCACTGGTCGAACCACCGCAGCTGGATCTCGTCGAGGTCCTCCCCACCCGGATTGCCGTGGTCCCACGGTCCGGTGAGCAGGTGGAAGCGGGGGTCGACCGGCTGGTCGGCCGACATGGGCTCCCACACCGAACGCCCCACCGAGGCGTTCTGCAGGCCGCTGAACAGCAGAGGTTCGCCGCGTTGGAACACGTCGTACTGGCCGCCCACAAGGAACGTCGGCACGTCGTTGTCCACGATCTGCTGCAGCACCCGTTGCGGGGCCCGCTCCTGCCAGTACGCGCTGTCGTACACCCGACCCGTCTGGGCGAGCACGTCCAGACCGGTCTGCAGCTCGAACGGAATCCCGGCGAGGCCGTGCTCGAGGCTCAACCGCAACGCATCGACGGGGACGGTCGGGCGCTCGGCCGCCGGGGTGAGGGTACGGAGGCCGAAGTACGCGGCGATCAGTCCGAGACTCGACACCATGTTCACCACCCCGCCGGCCACGAACAGGTCGCGGTAGGGATCCGAGGCGGAGACGATCGGGAGGATCGCCTTCAGGGGAGAACCGGGACCGACCGCGGCCGCCGTGAACAGCTGGTCGATCCCGAGGTACGAGCCGCCGAGCAGGCCGACCTCCCCCGTGCTGCCCGGCAGGCGCGCAGCCCACTCGACCAGCTCCGCGCCGTCCTCCGCCTCCTGGCGGCCGAACAGCTGGGACGTGCCCTCCGAGCCGCCCGTCCCGGCCACGTCGACGATGACCCCGATGTAGCCCCGCTCGATCAGGTACGGGTTGACCGCGCCGATGCCGGTGTTGCCGACCGACTTGCCGTAGGGGGTCTGGACGAGGATGACCGGGAACGGGCCGTCGGCGGGTGTCGTGGTCCCGGGCAGGACGGGCCGGTGCACGGCCGCCCGCAGCACCCGGCCGTCGGCCATCGTCACGGGCACGTCGCTCTCGGTCACGGCCACGTCGTAGAGCGCCGGGCCGGGCTCCCACCCCGCGGCGGCGGCCGGACCGGCGGGCACCACGGCGAACAACGGACCCAGCAACAACAGACCCAGCAGCGTCCGGCGCATAGAATCTCCACGGGGATCGGGACGTACCACTCGAAGTAATTGAGACGAACGTACGAAATGAACGAGGGAGTGTCAATGGTCAGCCGGGCCCAGCTGAGCCAGGAGCGCAGTCGGCAGCGGCGTGACGCGCTGCTCGCCGCCGCCATCGAGCTGTTCGCCGAGGGCGGCTCCCGCCTCGTGACCCACCGGGCCGTCGCCGCCCGCGCCGGGGTGGCGCCGGCCACCACCACCTACTACTTCGCCTCGATCGACGACCTGATCCGTGAGGCTCTCGCCGCCCACGTGCAGCAGTGGATCGACGACCTGCGCGGCTTCACCGTCGCCGACCTCGGCGCCGCCGTGCCCACCGAGACCGCCGCCGGCTGGGTCGAGATGATCTTCGCCGCCCGCGGCCCGGAGGTCGCGGCGGTCGAGCTGTCGATCTACCTGGCGGCCGCCCGCGATCCGCAGCTGCGTGACGTCGCCGGCGAGGCCCTGCGGTCGCTCGAGCAGCTGGCCGCCGACGTCCTGCGCCACATCGGCGTCGAGGACTCGCGCGAGCTGGTCGCCGCGATCATCGCCCTGATCGCCGGCACCGCGCTGCGCCGGCAGTCCGGGCAGTACTCCGAGTCGGAGGAGGCCCTGATGCTGACCACCGCCGTGCGCCACCTGGTGCGGGCCCACGCCGCGCCCGGCGGGTCGGCCGCCTCCTAGGTCGGGGGCAACGGGTCGGCCGTCGGTCGGCCCTCCAGCGCCAGCCACACGACGGCACCCAGCACCAGGGCTGCGCCGACGGCCTGCACACCGGTCAGCGACTCGTCGAGCAGCCACGTCGCGAGGCCGACCGTCACCACCGGCTCCAGGGTCGACAGCACCGACGCCGACGTCGGGCCCAGCAGGGCCAGTCCCGCGAAGAAGGTCAGGATGGCGACGACCGTCCCGATCAGGGCGATGGCCACCAACGACCCCCACCCCGCCGCGGTCGCGGGGAACGACGGTGACCGGCCGGCCGCGACGAGCACCAGCACGATGCCGCCGCCGACGCACGAGGCAGCCGCACAGACCACGGTCGACACCGTCAGCGCGTCGAGGTCACGGGTGACGACCGAGCCGATCGTGATGTAGAGCGAGTAGATGACGGCGGCCCCCACCCCGAGCGCGATGCCCAGCGGGCGCCCCGACCCACCGCCGACGACCAGGAAGGTGCCGCACAGGGCCAGTCCGAGCGCCAGAGCGGTCACCAGGCCGATCCGTTCACGCAGGAACACCGCCGCCAGGACGGCGACGAACGCGGGGAACAGGTAGAGCAGCAGCGCCACGAGGCTCGCCTGGGCGTACTCGAGCGCCAGGAAGAAGCAGTAGGCCTGGCCGATGTAGCCGATCCCGCCCAGGGCCGCGACCGGCCAGATCCGGTGCCACGGCGGCCGCACCAGTCCGAGCCGACCACGGACGACGGCCAGCACCACGGCCAGCACGGCCGCGGCGACGGAGAACCGGACCAGGATCAGCGCCGGGGTGTCCGCCCCGTCCCGTTGCGCCCAGACGCCGAAGATCGCCATCGACCCGAACGCGACGGCCGAGACCGCCACGAGCAGCGCCCCGAGCAGACGGCGGTCCGTCATGACCGGCACAGCAGACCGCCCACCGGTGTCAGTGGAAGAAGTGTCGGGTGCCGGTGACGTACATCGTGACGCCGGCCGCCTGGGCCGCGGCGACGGTCTCGTCGTCGCGGACCGACCCGCCCGGCTGCACGATGGCCCGCACCCCGGCGTCGATCAGGATCGCCGGGCCGTCGGCGAAGGGGAAGAACGCGTCGGAGGCCGCCACGGAGCCCCGGGCCCGGCCGGCGCCGGCCCGCTGGACCGCGAGGTGGCAGGAGTCGACGCGGTTGACCTGACCCATGCCGATGCCCACCGAGGCACCATCGGCGGCGAGCAGGATCGCGTTGGACTTGGCCGCGCGCACGGCGGTCCAGGCGAAGGCGAGGTCGGCGAGTGTCGCGGCGTCGGCCGGCTCCCCCGCGACCAGCGTCCAGCTCGCCGGGTCGTCGCCCGGCGCGTCGACGTGGTCGACCTGCTGGACCAGCTCCCCACCGGAGATCGGCCGCACCTCCCGCGCCGGGGGGTCCTGGTCGGCGGCGCAGCGCAGGATGCGGATGTTCTTCTTGCGCTGCAGCACCTCCACCGCACCCGGCTCGTAGTCCGGCGCCACGATGACCTCGGTGAAGACCTCGGCGACCTGCTCGGCCATCGCGACCGAGACCGGCCGGTTGGCCGCGATGACTCCGCCGAAGGCCGAGACGGGGTCGCACGCGTGGGCCCGCGCGTGCGCCTCCGCGACGTCGGACCCGACCGCGATGCCGCAGGGGTTGGCGTGCTTGATGATCGCGACGGCCGGTCGCGAGAAGTCGGCGGCGGCGCGGCGGGCGGCGTCGGTGTCGACGTAGTTGTTGTACGACATCTCCTTGCCGTGCAGCTGCTCGGCATCGGCGAGACCCCCGGTGCCGTCGGAGTACAGCGCGGCCTGCTGGTGCGGGTTCTCGCCGTAGCGCAGCACCTGGGCGAGCGCCGAGGTGGACCCGCCGAACTCCGGCCAGGCGTCGCCGTCCGCTCGCGTGTAGTCGCCGGCGAACCACGAGGCGACGGCGACGTCGTAGGCGGCCGTGTGGGCGAAGGCCCGCGCCGCGAGCCGCTTACGTGCGTCGAGGGTGAACCCGCCGGAACCGAGCGCCTCCCGGACCTCCTCGTAGGAGTCCGGCGACACGACCACGGCCACGGTGGGGTGGTTCTTCGCCGCGGCACGGACCATCGACGGCCCACCGACGTCGATCTGTTCGACACACTCGTCGTCGCTCGCGCCGGACGCGACCGTCTCGGCGAACGGGTAGAGGTTGACGACCACCAGGTCGAAGGGTGCGATGTCCAGGTCGGCCAGCTGCTGCCGGTGCGAGTCCAGACGGGAGTCGGCCAGGATCCCGGCGTGGACCCGCGGGTGCAGGGTCTTCACCCGGCCGTCGAGGCACTCCGGGAAGCCCGTCAGCTCCTCGACCGGGGTCACCGGCACCCCGGCGGACTCGATCACCTTCGCCGTCGAACCGGTCGACACGATCGCCACCCCCGCGGCGTGGAGGTCGAGCGCGAGCTGGTCGAGCCCGGTCTTGTCGTAGACCGAGACGAGGGCTCGGCGCAGGGGACGGCTGTCGGGGGTGGTCATACGGCGGCTCCGAAGGTGATGGTGCGGTCGGTGATCGTGTAGGGCTCTCGGGCCATCCGGCCCACCCACTCGACGAGCATGCTGCGCTCGCTGGTCCTGATGCGGTCGTGCAGGGTCCGCTCGTCGTCGCCCGGCAGCACGGGCACGGCCACCTGGGCGACGATCGGGCCGGTGTCGACCCCGGCGTCGACCACGAACAGGGTCGCGCCGGTGACCTTGACCCCGTGGGCGAGCGCGTCGCGGGGGCCGTGCATGCCGGGGAACGCCGGCAGCAGCGCCGGGTGGGTGTTGACGGTGCGGCCGCCGAACCGTGCGAGGAAGGCCGGACCGGCCAGCTTCATGAAGCCGGCGAGGACCACGAGGTCGGGTCGGTGCGCAGCGACCTCCGAGGCCAGCGCTGCGTCCCAGGCGTCGCGGCCGTCGAAGTCGGCGGTCGGCAGGACGAAGGTGTCGATCCCGTGCCGCTCGGCCCGCTCGAGTCCCTCGATCCCGTGGCGGTCGGACCCGACGGCCGCGACCCGTGCGCCGTAGTCGGGATCGGCGGCGGCATCGATCAGCGCCTGCAGGTTGGTGCCGCTGCCCGACACCAGCACGACCAGACGTGAGGGTTCAACGCGGCTCGGCACGGCCCCCACGATAGTGGGCCACCGTCGCGCCGATGGCAGCGCCCGCGGCCATCACGGGCACCCCGACGAGCAGGGGCCACCACACGGTCGGTCCGACCTCGGCCATGCGTCCCGGGCCCGCCGATCCGCCGGAGGCCCGCGCGAGCAACGCCAGCGCCAGACCGCCCACGGCACCGGAACCTGCGGCGACCGAGACGGCACGGGGCATCGAGGTGGTGGTGTCCACCCGTCCGGTGCGCACGAGCCACCACCCGGCGCCGGCGGCCGCGACGACGGGTACCAGGGCGAGCAGGAAGACCCACCCCGGGAACTCCCCGGGCGACGGCAGTGCCGCCAGGACCGGCAGGCCCGGCACCTCTCCCAGGTACGAGCCGGTCAGGTCGACCGACGTGTCGGACCCGACGACGAAACCGGGCCCGAGCAGGGCGGCGACCGTCCACGCGACCAAGGTCGGCACGAGCAGCAGGCACACCACCGCCAACGCGAGTCCTCCTCCCGGGCCGGGATCGAGCAGCGCCCAGAGGTCGCCCGCGCGTTCGACCCGCACACCGAGCAGCACCGCCACGACCACGGCGGCACACACCACCACCGCGCCCGCTGCCACGGAGGCCCCGACCACCACCGCCCGGAGCTCCGGTCGGTCCTGGGGCCACCACAGGTCCGGCACCCCGTGCGCGGCGGCGTACCCCACCGCGGCACCCGTTCCCGCCACACAGAAGGCGACCAGCGCGGCCCGCACCATCGACGTCGACGCGCCCGTCGAGTCCGTCACGGCCGACAGCAAGGCCGCCACGACACCGTGCGCGCCGGCCGTCGCGGCGACCAGGGCGGAGGGCTCGGCCACCGGGGTGTCGACCGTGCGCCGTACCGACCACGCCACGACGGCGACGGCGACGGCGACGGCTCCCAGCGGCACCAGACCGACGTCGGTCCCGCCCGTCGTGATGCCCGAGCCGTGGGCGACCAGCCAGACCTGCACCGTGGCGCGGGCGGTCGACAGGAGGGACCCGCCGGCCCCGCCGGCGGCCCACACGCCGAGGAAGGCGACGACGAGGCCGACCCCGACGGCGGTCGCGACCGCCACGAAGGCCGGCCCCAGGGCCGCCGCTGCGGCCGTGCCGGCCGTCCGGTCGGACGGCCGGGAGGGGGGCTCACTGCGAGGGCGCACCCGTCCATCCTCCCTGTAGGGTTGCCGCGTTCGTCCAAGCCACGCCGACCTGTGAGGAGGAGACCGATGACGCGCGTCGACGAGTTCGACAGCTTCTACCGCTCCACCTCCGACGCCGCCCTCCGGGTCACCTACGCCGTCACCGGCGACCGCACCGTCGCGCGCGAGGTCACGGTCGACGCGTACCGGCGGGCGTGGCGGGACTGGTCGAAGATCCGGGACCGTCACGCCCTCAGCTACGTCCGGAACGAGGCCTGGAAGCTCGCCGTGCTCGACCGCGGGACCCACCCGCTGCGCCGCCGCCACGAGGACGACTCCGACACCGAGCTGCTCGACGCGCTGGCCGACCTGCCGTCCGACGACCGCCGCCTGATCGTGCTGATGACTCTCGGCAGCACCGATCTGGACGACGCCGCCCGTGAGGTCGGGGTCACCGACGAGGACGGCATCGAGAAGGTCACGTCCGCCATCACGGCGCTCGAGGCGGCCACCGGCCAGGACATCGACACGCTGGAACGCCGGATGCTGGCCCTGGTCGAGGTCGCGCAGCAGCTCTCCCTCCCACCGTCGGACCACATCCGCCGCAAGGCGGTCCAGGGCCGGCGCCGCAACACCGTCGCCCTGGTGGCGGCGGCCGTCACGGCCCTGGCGTTCGGCGGCGTGGTGGCCACCGAGGGAGACGTGCTGGCGACGGGCGACGTGCTGCCCGACCGGCAGCGGTTCGGCGCCGAGACCCCCGACCTGGTCCTCGACGCCCGCGAGATCGACGCCGGCAACCTGCTCACCAGCGCCCAGGTCAGCCAGCTGGACCCCGAGGCCGAGTGGACGGTCACGAGCACCGACGAGGACACCGACAACGACCGGCCGTACGCCACCTGCCCGACCCAGCGCTTCGCGACCGTCGACCCGCTCAAGGTGTTCGTCCGGTCCTTCGAGGGCTCGGGCCGGCTCACCGAGCGGGTCGCCCAGGCGATCGAGGTGGCGCCCGGCGTCGCGGCCGCCGAGGAGGCGTACGCCCGGCTGGTCAGCTGGTACGCCGACTGCAGCCACCCGCGGACGCAGCTGACCGAGACCTACCGCGTCGCCCGGCCGTTCGGCGACTTCCTCATCATGCGCATGGTGTCGAACCGGTCGCCGCAGCGGACGTTCACCGTCGGGTTCAGCCAGTCCGGCACGGTCACCAGCACCGTGGTGCACGAGGTCGACGGGCTCGAGGCCCCGCCCATCGAGGTCTTCGCCCAGACGCTCAACGACTCCGTCGAGCGGGTGTGCGCCGACAGCGGCGGACGCTGCACCGACGACATCCAGGTCCAGCCGACCGACCCCCCGCGCACCTCCGAGGCGCCGGAGTTCCTCGGGGTCGTCGACCTCCCGCCGATCACCACGATCGACAACGTGTGGGCCGGGGTCGCCCCCACGGGCACCGGACCGAACCCGGCCGCGACGCCCTGTGACCGCTCCGAGATCGCCGGCGAGGGGGTCACCGGGGCGGGATCGCGCATCTACGTCATCCCCGAGGCCACCGGGCTGCCGCCCGGCTTCGGCGCGGTCGAGACGGTCGGACGCTTTGCGTCCGAGGAGGCCGCGACGGCCTTCGTCGACGACGTCCGCAACCGGATCGCCGCCTGCCCGGGCGAGAACCTCGCGGCCGGCGTCGAGGACACCGGGGCGTTCGACACCGGGGTGATGTCCCGCGGGTTCACCTGGCGGATCGGGTTCGAGGTGGCCGACGCGGCCCCCGTCAGCGTGCGGACCGCGATCGTCCAGCGCGGCAGCGCCGTGGCCCAGCTGACCTTCACGCCCAGCGGCGAGGCCGACGTGAGCCCCGAGCAGTTCCTCCAGCTGGCCCAGCGGGCGGCCCAGCGGCTCATCTACCTCCCCTGACCGGCGGACACGGCGGCGGTCCGGGCCGGGACGGACGCAGGCGGGCCCGGAGTCGAGGTCGACTCCGGGCCCGCGTGGTGGTGCGTGGGGGCTACAGGCCCTGCAGGATCTCCCGCATGAGCTCCGCGGTCTCCGACGGCGTCTTGCCGACCTTGACGCCTGCCGCCTCGAGGGCTTCCTTCTTGCCCTGCGCGGTGCCCGCTCCGTCGGCGACGATGGCGCCGGCGTGGCCCATCGTCTTGCCCTCCGGGGCGGTGAAGCCCGCGACGTAGCCGACGACCGGCTTGGTGACGTGCGCCTGGATGTAGGCCGCCGCCTTCTCCTCCGCGTCGCCACCGATCTCGCCGATCATCACGATCGCCTTGGTGTCGGGATCGGCCTCGAACGCCTCGAGGGCGTCGATGTGCGTCGTCCCGATGATCGGGTCGCCGCCGATGCCGATGGCCGTGGTGAAGCCGAAGTCGCGCAGCTCGAACATCATCTGGTAGGTCAGGGTGCCCGACTTCGAGACCAGACCGATCGGGCCGCTGCCGGAGATCGTCGCCGGCGTGATGCCGGCGAGCGCCTCGCCCGGCGTGATGATGCCGGGGCAGTTGGGGCCGATGATGCGGGTCTTCTTGCCCTGGGCGTAGGCCCAGAACTCGGCGCTGTCCTGCACCGGGACGCCCTCGGTGATGATGACCAGCAGGCCGATCTCGGCGTCGATCGCCTCGACGACGGCGTCCTGGGTGAAGGCCGGCGGCACGAAGACGACCGACACGTCGGCGCCGGTCTCCTTCATCGCCTCGGCGACCGACCCGAACACGGGCAGCTCGACGGTGGCGCCGTCGGCGTCGGTGTGCTCGACGGTCGTGCCGGCCTTGCGGGCGTTGACACCTCCGACGACCTGGGTGCCGGCGGCCAGCATGCGGGCGGTGTGCTTGGAGCCCTCACCACCGGTGATGCCCTGCACGATGACCTTGGACTGTGCGTTCAGAAAGATCGACATGTCAGGCTCCCTGTCCGTTGGCGAGTTCGGCGGCCTTGTCGGCGGCGCCGTCCATCGTCTCGACCTGCGTCACCAGCGGGTGGTTCAGCTCGTCGAGGATCGCGCGACCCTCGTCGACGTTGTTGCCGTCGAGGCGCACGACCAGCGGCTTGGTGGCGTTGTCGCCGAGCAGCTCCAGCGCGCCCTTGATGCCGTTGGCGACCGCGTCGCAGGACGTGATGCCGCCGAACACGTTGACGAACACGCTCTTGACCTGGTCGTCCCCGAGGATCACGTCGAGGCCGTCGGCCATGACCTGCGCCGAGGCTCCTCCGCCGATGTCGAGGAAGTTGGCGGGCTTCACGCCGCCGTGCTTCTCCCCGGCGTAGGCGACGACGTCGAGGGTGCTCATGACGAGCCCCGCCCCGTTGCCGATGATGCCGACCTCGCCGTCGAGCTTGACGTAGTTGAGGCCCTTGGCCTTGGCCTTGGCCTCCAGCGGGTCGGCCGCGGCCTTGTCCTCGAAGCCGGCGTGGTCGTCGTGGCGGAACTCGGCGTTCTCGTCGAGCGAGACCTTGCCGTCCAGCGCCTCGAGCACGTCGCCCTCCAGACGCGCCAGCGGGTTGACCTCGACGAGGGTCGCGTCCTCCTCCACGAAGGTCTTCCACAGCGTCAGGACCGTGGTGACGGCCTGCTCGGTGAGGGCCTCGGGGAATCCGGCCTCCGCGACGATCTCGCGGGCCTTGGCGTCGTCGACCCCGGCACCGGCGTCGATCGGGATCTGCTTGACGGCGTCGGGGTTGGTCTTCGCGACCTCCTCGATCTCGACACCGCCCTCGACGCTCGCGATGCAGAGGTAGCTGCGGTTCGCGCGGTCCAGCAGGAAGGAGAAGTAGTACTCCTCCTCGATGGTCGCCGCGGGCGCGATGAGCACCCGGTTCACCGTCAGGCCCTTGATCTGCATGCCGAGGATGTTCGACGCGTGCTGATGCGCCTCGTCCGGCGTCTTCGCCAGCTTGACGCCGCCGGCCTTGCCTCGCCCGCCCGCCTTGACCTGGGCCTTGACGACGACGACACCGAGCTGCTCGGCAGCGGCCTTCGCCTCGTCGGGGGTGGTGGCGACGATGCCGGTCGTGACCGGTACGCCGTGCTTGGCGAAGAGTTCCTTCGCCTGGTATTCCATCAGATCCACGGTGGAGTCCGTCCTGTGAGTTGACGTCCTGGGGGCTCCCGGCCCGCGAGCTGGGTCCGCGGCAGAGCCGGTGCGACTCTATCCGCGGTGGAACGGCGGGGCATCGTGGGGTCCGTTACTGTCCCGTAGAGTCGCGGAGCGTCCGTGCCGAGGAAAACCGTCGAGGAGACCCGATGAGCATCACGTCGGTCCGCTCCGGGGACGTCCGTCTGGCCGTGCACGAGAGCGGTCCGTCCGACGCCCCGGTCATCATCGCCGTCCACGGCTACCCCGACACGTCGGCGGTGTGGAACCAGGTGGTCCCGCTGCTCGACGACACGTTCCGGGTCGTCACGTACGACGTCCGCGGGACCGGCGGGTCCAGCGCCCCCCGGGGCAGGGCCGCCTACGCGACCCGGCACCTGGTCGACGACCTCGCGGCCGTGGTGGAGGCCGTGGCCCCGGGCCGCACGGTCCACCTGCTGGGCCACGACTGGGGCTCGGTCCAGCTGTGGGACGCGGTGCTGACGGAGGCGGACCATCCCCGGCTGCGCGGCAGGATCGCCTCGTTCACGTCGGTCAGCGGCCCCGCGCTGGAGCTGGTCGGACACTTCCTCGCCTCGAGCGCCCGGCGCCGTCAGTACCTGCCGCTGGCCCGACAGCTGGCCAAGTCCTGGTACGTCATGGTGTTCCAGCTGCCGGTGCTGCCCGAGCTGGTCCTCACCGCTCTGGGACAGCGTCTGCCGCGGATCCTGGCCGGCGGACAGGATTTGCAGGACAGCCACTGGGGCGAGACCTTCGTCGAGGACGCCCGACGCGGGGTCAACCTCTACCGGGCCAACTCGCCCCGCTTCACCCCGGCGTCGACCCGCGTGCCGGTGCAGCTGGTGGTGCCGACCCGCGACGCCTTCCTGTCGCCGGCGATCTACGCGGACGTCGCGACCTTCGCCCCGGACCTGCGCCGGCTCGACGTCGTGGCCGACCACTGGATCCCCCAGGCACAGCCGGACGTGGTGGCCGACGCCGTGCGGACCTGGGTCGACGACGTCGAGGCGCGCCAGTCCCGAGCGGGATGACGACCCTGCGGATGACGGCCCTGCGGATGACGGCCCTGCGGACCCCCGTCTCAGCCGGCGGCGGTGATCACGTCGACGTCGTCGACGTGCCGCGCGGCCAGCGCGGCGGTGACCGCGGTCGGGTCGTCGCCGGACGCCACCACCACCCGGGCAGCGTCCTCGGCCACGGCGGTCGCGGCCAGGTCGTCGACCGACACCCCCGCGCCGATCCACACGACCTCCGCGCCGGTGTCGCGCAGGCGCCTCGCCTCGACGTCCAGGCCCTCACCGGACCCGGTCGACCCCACCACCACTCGTTCCGATCGCCGCACGTCGGCAGTCTCGCACGCTGTGAATCCGACCACAGGACCTCCCGGCCTCAGGCGGCGAACGGCCTCCTCACCACAGCAGATCGGCCGATCGATGCCACGACGTACCGACCATCGGCTAAGGTGGGCCGCGTTCTGTCATCCACTGGTCGGAGGTCTGCGTGAGTTCGTCCGCGCCCAAGCGCCGACTCGACGTCCGACAGCAGTCCTCGCAACGCCCCCCCGCGGGCCGTCGCGTCGCCCGACGTCAGAGTCGCGTCCGCCGGAGCTTGCGCCCCTCGTTCGCGATGGTCGGCGCCCTGGCCCTGGTCGTCGCCGGCATCGGCTCGGCGGTCATCACCAACAAGGCCGACGGCAGCGCACTCACCGCCAACTACCAGGCGATCTCCGCCGCCTACACCGGCGGCATCGCCGCTGACGACGGCACCGTCGACGTCAGCCGCAGCTTCGACCGTGAGCTGCTCGAGGAGCAGACCCGCATCCAGGCGGAGCAGTTCGAGATCACCCAGCAGCAGCTGGCCCAGGACACCCAGGCCGCCGCCGACCAGCTGCGGGCCAACCAGTGGGTCCTCCCGGTCGCCGGCTACCGCCTCTCGGCCCGCTTCGGCCAGCGCAGCAGCCTCTGGAGCAGCGGCATGCACACCGGCCTGGACTTCGCCGGCCCGTCCGGCTCCACGATCGTCTCGGTCGCTGCCGGAACCGTGATCTCCGCCGGGTACGAGGGCTCGTACGGCAACCGCACCGTCATCGAGCTGGAGGACGGCACCGAGGTCTGGTACGCCCACCAGAGCCGCATGATCGTGCGACCCGGCGAGACCGTGACCGCCGGACAGACGATCGGGTACACCGGATCGACCGGCAACTCCACGGGCCCCCACCTGCACCTGGAGATCTACCCGGCCGGCAGCTCGTCGCCGGTCGATCCCGCCGTCGTGCTGCGCACGCACAACGTCAACCCCTGAGGGCCTCCCCGCTCGCCTCCCCGCGGTGAGGCACTACGGTCGGGCCATGGTGACTTCCCCGGCCCCGTCCGCCACCTTCGTGTGGGACGGCGCCCCCGTCGCCACGTGGGCGAACCTGGTCACGACCGTCCGCACCGCCGGAGCCGTCGTCCTCGGGGTGGTCGGACTGCTCGAGGCGTCCGAGCTGTTGCTCGCGATCGCCTACGGGGTGTACTGGGTCGGCGACTCCCTCGACGGCAACGTCGCCCGGTGGACCGGCGGCGAGACCCGGCTCGGAGCGGTGTACGACATCGTCAGCGACCGGGCGTGCAGCGCGGTCCTGATCGGCGGACTGCTCGTCGTCCGGCCGGACTTCGCGCCGGCCCTGGTGATCTACCTGCTGCAGTTCATGGTGATCGACATGATGCTGTCACTCGGGTTCCTGCACTGGCCGCTGGTCAGCCCGAACTACTTCCACCGGGTCGACCGCGTGCTCTGGCGCTGGAACTGGTCGGTCCCGGCCAAGACGGCCAACACGACCCTGCTGCTGGTGCTGCTGCTGGTCGCTCCCGTCGCGGTGGCCACCGTGGTCGCCGTGGTGCAGCTGGCCGTCAAGGTCTGGTCCGCCCACCGCATGCTGACGATCGCTGCTGCCGGGCAGACGTGCTCGCCGGACTGATCACCGTCCTCGGGGCGGTGGGGCTGGGGTTCGCCTCGGCCGTCCTCCCCCTGGTGAACGCCGAGGCCGTGACCACGGCGATCGCCCTCGTCGAGGCGTGGCCGGTGGCGCTCGCCGCATGTGTCGCGCTGGCCGCGGGGCAGACGGCCGGCAAGGTCGTGCTCTACGAGGCCGGCAGGGCCGGGCGGCGGGTGGTGGAGCGCCGGCCTCCCAAGCGCCCCGACGCGTGGTGGGTGCGCGCCGGCACCAGGCTCCTGGCCGCCCTGGACGGGCGCTGGCGCGCGATCGGGGTGATCTCGCTGTCCGCCTCCGTGGGCCTCCCCCCGCTGCTGGCCACCGCGACCGCCGCCGGCGTCGTGCAGATGCGCCGGCTCGACTTCGTGGTGTGCTGCTTCGCCGGGCGGACGGTCAGGTTCGCGGCGATCGCGATGCCGATCGTGTTCGCCACGACCTGACGGCTCGCCCGCCGCGGGCTCAGAGCTTCTCGAGCTTGGCGTACCGCAGGATGAGTCGCTTGATGCCCTGTGAGCCGAAGTCGACCGACGCCTGACTGTTCTGGCCCTGACCGTCGAGCGCGACGACCGTGCCGAGACCGAAGGTGTCGTGCGAGACCCGGTCGCCCGGATCGAGCGAGGGGATGCCGCTCATGTCGGTCGACCGGGCCGACACGTTGCCGGAGCGGAACGAGCCCTGCGCCCGGGCGGTGACCGACGGGGTGGACGGCATCCACTGGGTCGGCGGGCTGGCCTCGCGTCGCCAGTCGACCAGGTGGTCGGGCACCTCCTCGACGAAGCGGGAGGCCGGGTTGTACGACGGTGCGCCCCACGCCGACCGGCTCGTGGCCCGGGTCAGGTACAGCCGCTCGCGGGCGCGGGTGATGCCCACGTAGGCGAGTCGCCGCTCCTCGGCGAGCTCGGCGGGGTCCCCCATGGACCGCATGTGGGGGAAGATGCCGTCCTCGAGCCCGGTGAGGAAGACCACGGGGAACTCCAGACCCTTGGCGGTGTGCAGGGTCATGAGCGTGACGACCCCGTCGCCGGAGTCGGGGATCGAGTCGGCATCGGCCACCAGGGAGACCCGTTCGAGGAACGCCGCGAGGGAGCCCGGGGTGAGGTCGACGTCGTCGGGGTCGGCCGGGGCGTCGTCGTCGACCGTGGCGGCAGCCGTCACGAACTCCCGGGCGACCGCGACGAGCTCGGCGAGGTTCTCGACCCGGGACTCGTCCTGCGGGTCGTCGCTCTTCTCCAGCGCGGCCAGGTAGCCGCTGCGGGTCAGGGCCGCCTCGAGCACCTGGTCGGCCGGGGCGCCGGACTCGGCGAGCTCCATCAGCTCGGCCATGGTGCCGGCGAACCCCGCCACCGCGGTGCGCGACCGGGTCGCGAGGTCGGCGACCTCGTCGCAGCGACGCATCGCCTCCCAGAAGCTGACGCCCTCGCGGGCCGCGAACACCTCCAGGCTGGCCTCGGCGCGGTCGCCGATGCCCCGCTTGGGCTCGTTGACGATGCGGCGCATCGAGACGGTGTCGCGGGGGTTGACCAGCGCCCGGAGGTAGGCCAGCGCGTCGCGCACCTCCTTGCGCTCGTAGAACCTGACCCCGCCGACCACGCGGTACGGCAGGCCCACGCGGATGAAGACCTCCTCGAAGATCCGGCTCTGGGCGTTGGTCCGGTAGAACACCGCGACGCCGGCGGGGGTCGCTGCGCCGTCGTCGGTGAGCGTGTCGATCTCGTCGGCGATGAACTGGGCCTCGTCGCGTTCGTCGTCGGCGACGTAGCCGACGATCTTCTCGCCCTCGCCCTCGGCCGACCACAGGTTCTTCTCGGGCCGGCCCTCGTTGCGGCTGATGACCGCGTTGGCCGCCGACAGGATCGTCTGGGTCGAGCGGTAGTTCTGCTCGAGCAGGATCGTGCGGGCGTCGGGGAAGTCGTCCTCGAACTCCAGGATGTTGCGGATGCTGGCCCCGCGGAAGGCGTAGATGGACTGGTCGGAGTCACCGACGACCAGGAGGTCGGACTCCGGGTCGCACAGCTCGCGGATGAGCGAGTACTGCGCATGGTTGGTGTCCTGGTACTCGTCGACCAGGACGTGCCGGAACCGGCGTCGGTAGGACTCGGCCACGGCGGGAAAGGCCTGGAACAGGTGGACGGTGTTCATGATGAGGTCGTCGAAGTCCATCGCGTTGGCGGCGATGAGACGGCGCTGGTAGGTGCCGTAGGCCTCGGCGTACAGCTCCTCGGTGGGGTTCTCGGCCCGGCCGGCGGCCGACTCGTGGTCGACCAGCTCGTTCTTGAGGTTCGACACGTGGGCCAGCACGGCCCGGGGGTTGACGCGCTTGGGGTCCAGCTGCATGTCGCGGCACACCAGGGTCATGAGCCGGCGGGAGTCGGCAGCGTCGTAGACGGTGAAGGACGACGTGTACCCCAGGGTGGCGGCCTCGCGGCGCAGGATGCGGACGCAGGCGGAGTGGAAGGTCGAGACCCACATGGCGCGGGAGGCGCCGCCGACCATCTCGGCGACCCGCTCACGCATCTCGGCGGCCGCCTTGTTGGTGAAGGTGATGGCCAGGATGGAGCCGGGGTGGGCGCCGCGCGCGGCCATGAGCCAGGCGATGCGCCGGGTGAGCACCCGGGTCTTGCCCGAGCCGGCGCCGGCCACGACGAGCAGGGGCCCACCGGGGTGGCTGACGGCCTCGCGCTGCGCGTCGTTGAGGTCCTCGAGGAGGGTCTCGGACCGGGGAGCACGGCGGGCGGGGGCGCGCTCGGGTGCGGCGGCCGGGGGCACGGGGAAAGGCAGGGTCATGGCGGCTCCAGCCTACGGCGCCCCGCCGACGGCCCCGCCCACCCGCCACCCCGCCTGGGCGGTGGATTCGCGACCGAATGGACCCCGGAGGTGCTTCCGCGACCGCATGAGGCTTCTTTCGGTCCGCCTGACACCGCGCGGGGGGAGACAGCGCTACGATCGGCGGGTCTCGAGCTGCCCGGGAGGACCGCATGGACGAGCGCACCAGGGCCCGTCGGCGGGTCACGTCGTGATCACCGTCTCGGTCGACCCCGGCTCCGGTGAGGCGCCGTTCGAGCAGGTCCGTCGCCAGGTCGCCGCGGCCGCGACGTCCGGGACCCTCGGCCCGGGTCACAAGCTGCCCACCGTGCGCCAGCTCGCCGCGGACCTGGGTCTGGCCGTCAACACCGTCGCCCGGGCCTACCGCGAGCTCGAGGCCGACGGCGTCATCGAGACCCACGGCCGCCGAGGCACGTTCATCGCCAGCACCCGCACCGCCGACCCGGACGCGACCGCGGCGGCAGCGACGTTCGTCGACGTCGCCCGTCGGCGGGGGCTGGGACGCGACGAGGCGGTCCGGCTCGTGGAGCAGCAGTGGCCCCGGGTGTGACGGAGCCCCTGAACCCCCGCCGCGCCGGTGAGGCCGACTTCGACGAGCTGACCGACCTGTGGGAGCGGTCGGCACGCAGCACGCACGGGTTCCTCGCCGACGAGGACGTCAGCGAGATGCGGCCCTCCGTGCGCGACCTGCTGCTGCCGTCGATGGACGTCTGGGTCGTCGACGTCGACGCCGAGGCGGCGGCGTTCGCCGGGGTGCGCGACCACCACGTGGAGCTGTTGTACGTCGAGCCCCGCCACCACGGCCGCGGACTCGGCAGCCGGCTGCTGAGGTGGACCGCCGCGACCACCGTCGAGGTCTACGCGGACAACGTCACCGGGATGGGCTTCTACCGGTCCCACGGGTTCACGGAGACCCGCCGCGACCCCACCGACGTCCTGGGCCGGCCGTTCCCGATCGCCCACCTCGCCCGTCGCTCCGTCACACCGTGAGCCTCCCGATCTCCGGGGTGGACGTCCCGAAGTAGCGACTCATCGTGCGCGCCCGCACCCGTGCGCCCCACGCCTGCAGCGCCTGCTCACCCCACGCGCTGCGACCCACGATGCGGTAGCGCACGACGTTGAGCAGGTGGGCCAGCGCGAACGCCCACGGCGGCCGCAGCGGCAGGCCCAGCTCCCGCATGCTCCGCGGACCGAGGAAGACCGTCAGCATGCTCAGCAGGCGCTCCCTCGCATAGTGCCGTCGCAGCCGGGTGAAGGCCGTGATGTGCAGTGACCCCTGCGCCTCGACGATGGCCTGCGTCAACGCCGGCCCGGCCTCGGTCAGGTCGTCCTGCGCGAGCAGCACGTGGTAGTTGAGGTGGTGCTGCTCGCGTTCGGTGTCGACCAACCACTGCCCGTCGACCCCCATCAGCCAGCCGACGTACTTCCACAGGTGCATCACGGCCAGTGACTCGTCACGGGTGATCCGCGCGCCCAGCGATCGGCACCCCACCAGCACCACGCCGCTGAAGAGCCCCAGCGTCGCCGCCTGGTCGGTCTGGTTGATCGGCCGGCCCCACCGGGCGGCGTCCCACCGGTGGGCGAACCCCTCGTTGACCAGCGCGTGCATGGCCCGGACGTGCACGGTCAGTGCCCATCCCTCCCCGCCACGACGCATCGCACCCGGCTGACCGACGGCCACCGCCCACTTCTGCGTCTCCCCCAGCCGCCGCATCGTGGTGTCGCCCACCAGCCCGCCGGTGGCCACCAGCAGGTCCGTCGGGCCGCCGAAGCGGTAGCCGCCGATCAGGGACAGCTGCAGCAGCACGTCGGCCGCGTTCTGACCGAGCCGCCGGAACACGCGCGCGCCCTCGTCGACGAGGTCGAGGTCGACCCACGCGGGGGTGGCCTCGACGCGCGTGAAGAACTCGACCAGCGCCGCCGGTGCGTCCTCGACGGTGTCGATGCCGTGGTCGGTCGCCTGCTTCAGCTGTGCCATCGACACCCGCGCGGGGTCGCCGGCCGGCCGCCGCATCGCCCGGGCCAGCGCCGCCCCGGTCTCGTCGACCTCCATCAGGCCACGGCCGAGCCGGGTCATCAGGTCCTCGTCGACCTGCCGGACCCGACCGAGCGGCCGCAGCAAGCGCCCCATGCGGGCGCCCCGCGCCTCGGCGGCCCGGAACCGCGTGGGCAGCACGACAGGAGCCTCGGACGGGGTGGTGACGCTCATGGGGACCTCCGGGTCCGTCGGGGATCGATCGCCCCCAGCCTCACACGAGCGATCACTCGCATACAATTCGCGTCATGGTCGCTCCCACTCCGCCCGTCCGCAAGGCTCCGCAGCAGGAACGCTCGCGCCTCATGGTCGAGAAGATCCTGACGGCCGGCCGCGAGGTGCTGCTGCGCGACGGCTACGACGCCGCCTCCACCAACAAGGTCGCCAAGCAGGCGGGGATCAGCCCCGGCTCGCTCTACCAGTACTTCGCCGACAAGGACGCGGTCGTCGACGCGGTGGTGGCGAAGTACGCCGACGAGCTGTCCGACCGGGTCGCGGCCTCACTGACCGACCAGCTCGGGGGCCCCGACGACTCCCTCATCCACGCCACCCTGCACGCGCTGCTCGACGCCCTGGAGGAGAACGAGGCGTTCCTGCGCGTCTTCGTCGACGAGCTGCCGCGCACCCGCAACCACGAGCGCCTGGCCGGCGTCGAACAGCGGGTCTCGGACCTCATGGCCGCCTACCTCGCCGCCCGGCGGGGCGACGTGCGAGACGTGCCCCCGTCGCGGGCGGCCTGGATCGTGGTCCGCGCCATCGAGCAGCTCACGGTGCGGTACGTGCTGGACCGACCGCCGATGAGCCGCGACGAGCTGGTGGCCGAGGTCGACGCCATGGTCACGGCCTACCTGCAGTCCTGACGCCGCCTACTGACCCAGCTCGTTGGGGTCGCGCCACCCCCGCTCGAACGGCAGCCGCCAGGCCCGCGGAGCGATCAGCTGGTGCACCGAGTTGGGGCCCCAGGTCCCGGGCGCGTACGGGCGCACGGGCGACGGGTCGTCCAGCAGCGGCTGCGACACCTCCCACAGCCGCTCGATGCCCTCGGCCGTGGTGAACAGGGTGCGCTCGCCCTGCATGGCGTCGTGGATCAGCCGCTCGTACGCCTCGAGCACGTCCCCGGCCCGGTCGGTCTCCTGCATCGCGAACTGCATCGACAGCTTGTCCAGCCGCATGCCGGGCCCGGGACGCTTGCCGTAGAACGACAGCGACATGCGGGAGGAGTCGGCGAGGTCGAAGGTGAGGTGGTCCGGTCCCGACAGCCCCACCCCCGACCCGGTCGGGAACATGCTCTTGGGCGGTTCGCGGAAGGCGATCGAGATGATCCGGGCGCCCTCGGCCATCTGCTTGCCGGTGCGCAGGTAGAACGGGACGCCCGCCCAGCGCCAGTTGTCGATCTCGGCCTTGAGGGCGATGAAGGTCTCGGTCTCCGACTCCGGGGAGACGCCGTCCTCCTCCCGGTAGCCCTGGTACTGCCCACGGACCACGTCGGCCGGCGTGAGGGGCAGCATCGAGCGGAAGACCTTGTTCTTCTCCTCACTGATCGCGTCGGAGTCCAGCGCCGTCGGGGGCTCCATGGCCATGAAGGCCAGGATCTGGAACAGGTGCGTCACCACCATGTCCTTGTAGGCCCCGGTGCCCTCGTAGAAGCCCGACCGACCCGCGACCGAGAGCCGCTCGGGGACGTCGATCTGCACGTGGTCGATGAAGTTGCGGTTCCAGATCGGCTCGAACAGACCGTTGGCGAACCGGAACGCCAGGATGTTGAGCGCCGCCTCCTTGCCGAGGAAGTGGTCGATGCGGAAGATCTGCTGCTCGTCGAAGACCTGGTGCAGCTGGGCGTTGAGCGCCCGGGCGCTGGCCAGGTCGACGCCGAACGGCTTCTCCATGATGATCCGGGACCGCTCGACCAGCCCGGCGGCCGCGAGGGTGTGCACGACGTCGAGCGCGGACCTCGGCGGGACGCTGAGGTAGTGCAGCCGGCCCGGGGATCCGCCGAGATCGCGTTCGAGCTCGGCCGCCCGTGCCGCCAGCACCTCCGGCCCGGCGGCGACGTTGACGTAGCTGAGCTTGCCGGCGAAGTCGTCCCACGACTCGCTGCGGACGGCCCGCGTCCCGAACTCGCGGCACGCGCTGCGGGTGAACTCCCGGAAGGCGTCGTCGTCGAAGTCGTCGAGCGAGACACCGATGATCCGTGAGTCGCCCACGAGACCGGACTGCACCAGGTGCATGATCCCCGGCAGCAGCTTGCGGCGGGCCAGGTCGCCGGTGGCCCCGAACAGCACGATGAGATGAGGCTGCTTCATGCGGTCAGGCTAGACCGCCCAGGTTGCCGGCACGTGACGTCGATCAGGTCGGACCCACCAGCACCTCGGCGGCCCGTGCTGCCGCCTCGACACCGAGCAGCTGCCGCACGAGCAGGAGTCCGTCGATCGACGCGATCGTCGCCTCGGCCTCGCTCCGGCGCCGGTCGGCGGACCCCTGCAGGTGGTCGGCCGCCCACTGCACCCAGGCCTCGACGAGGGCGGGCACGTGGGTGGCGTAGGGCTCCCGCCCGGCCGCGGCGAGGCCGGCCGCCTCGAAGTACACCGCGAACAGCGCGTCGTGGTCGGTCTGCGCCAAGGACGGCCAGGCCGCCGACAGCAGCATCCGGTGGTCGGGTACGGGTGCACCGACGGCCGCGTCCAGCGCGGCCTGCAGGTCGGCGCCCATCGCCCCCAGGACCGCGCCCGCCAGGTCCGCCGTGGTCGGGAAGTAGTAGGCGACCACCCGGTCGCTGGTGCCGATCTCCCGGGCCACCCGGCCGTAGGTGAGGCGGTGGAGCCCGTCGGTGAGCACCGAGGTGACGGCGGCGGTGAGGATCTCGTCCCGCGAGTACTTGTGGCCCACGGGGTTGATCGTAGAGGACCCTGACGCTAGGTTTGTAGTGACCACTACAAACTGTCTCGGGCGCACCCAGGAGGCTCGACCATGACCGCACCCACGCCCGCCGAGGCGTCCCAGCTGTTCCGCGACGCTCCGCTGCGTCACCTGCCGGTGTCCGGCGGTGAGGCCGCCTACCGACGGATCGGCCACGGCCCCGACGTGCTGTTCGTGCACGGCTGGCCCGTGAGCAGCGCGACCTTCCGGCAGCTGCTGCCGCACCTGGCCGACCACGTGACCTGCCACCTCGTCGACCTGCCCGGCGCCGGGTCGAGCCGGTTCCCGGCAGCAGCCGATCTCTCCATCGGCGGACATGTCACAGCGGTCCGCGAGGTCGTCGACCAGCTCGGGTTCACCAGCTACGCCGCGGTCGGCCACGACAGCGGCGGACTGATCGCCCGGCACGCCACCACCGGCGATCCCCGACTGCGGGCCCTCGGGCTCGTCGACACCGAGCAGACGGGCCCGCTGTCGCCCCTGTTCCGGGCCTTCCTCGCATCGGGCCGACTGCCCGGCGTCGGCGGAGTGCTGCGGCGGCTGTTCGGCGCGCACCGACTGCGCCGCAGCCCCCTGGTGCTCGGCGGGGCGTTCACCGATCCCGCGCTCCTCGACGGCGAGTTCGACGAGTTCTTCCTCGCGCCGATCCGGGACGACCCGGCCCGACTCGCCGCGGCCGTCGCCGTGCTGCGCAGCTTCGACACCCAGATGGTGCGCGACCTCGACCGTCTGCACCGCGACACCACGGTGCCCGTCGCGCTCGTGTGGGGCGAGGACGATCCGTTCTTTCCCGCCTCCCGGGCCCGCGCGATGGTCGACACCTTCCCGGACGCCACCCTGCACGTGGTGCCGGGCGCCCGTCTGTTCGCCCACGAGGAGAAGCCTGCGGACGTCGCGGCCGCGCTGCTCCCGGTGCTGACGGCCGCTGCCGTCTGACCGGCCCTCCCGGCGCTATCGTGCAGCGGTGACCAGCACCGCCGACCCGGCGTCGACCGACGACAGCCGTGCCGTGCCCGTCACGGCCGGCATCGTCTGCGCGCTGGTCGGCTTCACCAGCTCGTTCGCGATCGTGCTGGCCGGGCTGCAGTCGGTCGGCGCCGACCGCGACCAGTCCGCGTCGGGACTGCTCGTGGTGTCCCTGCTGTCGGGCGCCGGCATCCTGTGGCTGGCCCTGCGCCACCGCGTGCCGATCACGCTGGCCTGGTCGACGCCGGGAGCCGCACTGCTGATCACGACCGGCGAGGTCGACGGCGGCTGGCCCGCCGCCGTCGGGGCGTTCGCGGTGACCGGTCTGCTCATCGCGGCGTCCGGCGTGTGGACCCAGCTGGCGGACCTCGTGCGGCGCATCCCCCCGGTCGTCGCGCAGGCGATGCTGGCCGGGATCCTGCTCCCGCTCTGCACCGCCCCGGTCCCGGCCCTGCGGGAGGAGCCGTGGGCCGTGGCCCCGGTCCTGCTCACCTGGCTCGCCCTCGTCCGGTTCACCCCGCGCTGGGCGGTCCCTGCGGCCTTCGTCGCCGCCGCCGTGGTGATCGCGGTGGACCTCGTGTCGAGCGGCGCCACCGTGCCGGTCGGCGATCTCGCCCCGCAGCTCACCTGGACCACCCCGGCATGGACGACCCAGGCCCTCGTGGGTCTGGCGATCCCGTTGTTCGTGGTCACGATGGCCTCGCAGAACATCGCCGGGGTGGCGGTCATGCAGTCGTTCGGCTACCGCGTCCCGTGGCGCGAGACGATGGCCGTCACCGGACTGGGCACGGTCCTGGGCGCCGGGTCCGGCGGCCACGCGGTGAACCTGTCGGCGATCAGCGCCGCGCTCGCCGCGGGTCCTGACGCCGGCCCGGACCCGTCCCGCCGCTGGATCGCAGCGGTGTCCGACGGCGTGACCTTCCTGGTGCTCGGGCTGGCGTCGGCGGCCCTGGCGACGCTCGTCGCGCTCGCTCCGGCCGGAGTGGTCCAGGCGGTGGCGGCGGTCGCCCTGCTCGGTGCCTTCGTCGGAGCACTCGGCGCGGCCCTGGCAGACCCGCAGACGCGCACGGTCGCCGCCACGACCTTCGTGGTGGCCGGCTCCGGCATCGCGTTCGCCGGGGTCGGGTCGGCGTTCTGGGCGCTGGTCGTGGGCATCGCGGTCCACCTGGTGCTACGGCCGCGGAGCCGGTGAGGACGGCCGCCGCTACCAGTGCACGCCGCGCAGCACCGACGCCAGGGTGCGTTGCCGCCGCGAGGCGGACCGGCCCGCGTCGGCGCCACGCGCGGCGGCCGAGTCGGGAAACAGGTGGTAGGCGCGGTTCAGCACCTGGAAGGCGATGCGCGGGGCCAACGCGTGTCCCAGCTCGCCGGCGGTCCCGCCCAGGGTGTTGATCTCGTGCGGCTGGTCCCGGATCGCGCGCAGGACCAGGTCCGCCGCCTGCGCCGAGCTGATCGCCGGGAACGCGTCGTACAGGCGGGTGGGGGCGATCATCGGGGTGCGCACCAGCGGCATGTGGATGGTGGTGAACGTGACGCCACGGTGGACCAGCTCGGAGCTGACGACACGCGTCCAGCCGTCGAGCGCGGCCTTCGAGGCGATGTAGGCGCTGAAGCGCGGCGGGTTGGTCTGCACGCCGATCGACGAGATGTTGACGACGTGCCCGCGCTTGCGGTGGGCCATCCCCGGCGCCAGACCCATGACCAGCCGGATCGCCCCGAAGTAGTTCAGCTGCATCGTGCGCTCGAAGTCGTGGAACCGGTCGTAGGACAGACGCAGCGACCGACGGATGGATCGACCGGCGTTGTTGACCAGCACGTCGACACCGTCCAGATCGCGCTCCACCTCCTTGACCATCTCGTCGACCGCCTCGAGGTCGGTGAGGTCGCACGGGTAGGCGACCGCGGTGCCGCCGTCGGACCTGATCTCGTCGACCATGTGCTCCAGGTCCTCGGCGCTGCGGGCCACGAGCACCACGGTGGCGCCGAGGGTGGCCAGCCGGAACGCCGTGGCCCGCCCGATGCCGGAGGTGGCGCCGGTGATCATGATGGTGCGCCCCTGTACGGCCCGCCGGGTCGCCCGGTCGGCGCCGATGGCCGGGTCGAGCCGCTGCTCCCAGTGGTCCCAGAGCGCCCCCGCGTAGGTCGACAGGGGCGGCGGCGCGATGCCCGAGCCCTCCAGCGCGGCCAGGGTCGCCGTGGCGTCGAAGACCGGTGCCAGGTGCAGGTGGGGCAGCACCTCGGGCGGGATCCCGAGCCGTCGCAGCAGCGGCCGGCTGAGCGTCGCTCCGAGGTCGGTGCCGACGGTGCGGGCGGCCAGCGGCCCGACGAGCTTCTCGGCGAGTGCGTCGGTGACCCGGTTGTCCAGCGATGCGGCCACGTGGGGCGCGCCGGCCGCCTGGGCGATGGTGTCGATCAGCTCGAGGTTGGAGTGCGGCTCCGGGTTGACCAGGTGGAAGGCCCGGCCGTCGAGGCCCGGCCGGTGCGCGAGCTCGTCCATCGCCCGTGCCACGTAGTCGACGGGCACCACGTTGGTCCGTCCGAGGCCGGGAGCGGCGAGCGGCCACCAGGTCGGCAGGGCCGACCGCAGCGCCTTGACCAGCGGGAAGAAGTAGTACGGCCCGTCGACCTTGTCGATCTCGCCGGTCCGCGAGTCGCCGACCACCACGGCCGGTCGGTAGACCCGCCACGGGACGGCGGTGGAGGCGCGGACCAACGCCTCCGAGCCGTGCTTGGTCCGGTGGTAGTCCGACGGGAAGCCCTGCCCCTCGTCGAACATCTCCTCGGTGAAGACACCGGAGAAGTCGCCGGCGACGGCGATCGATGACACGTGGTGGAAGGTCCCCGCCCCGACGGCCTCCGCGAGCTCGAGCGCGTGCCGGGTGCCGTCGAGGTTCAGCAGGTCGTTCTCGGCGGCGCCGGCCGTCATGTCGTAGGACGCCGCCAGGTGGAAGACGTGGTCGATGCTCCCGGCGTGCTCGGCGATCCACCCCGGGTCGACGCCCAGCCCCGGCCGGGTCAGCTCGCCGCTGACCGGGACGACACGCGGCGACCGCCCCCACCCGTGGGCGTGACGCTCCAGCCGCGCCACCGAGCCGGGGCGCACGAGGACGTGGATGTCGCCCTCACGCCGTGACACGAGCTCGGCGACGAGTCGGCGTCCGATGAATCCGGTGGCGCCGGTGACGAAGTAGGCCATGAGGCGGTTCCCTTGGTCGAGAGGTGCCACCCTACCCGCGACGGATCGTCGAGGTACAGGCCATGGGACATTCGCCGATGTCACGTCTCGGGCGGACCCGCGTCAGTCCGTCCCCGGATGCTCCCCGAGCTCACCGGCGTCGGTGCCGGCGCCGAAGCGGTGGCCCGACAGCACGGCGGCGCGAGCGATCGCGATGCCGCCGACGGCCGACGTGGCCAGCTGCAGGCCGATGGCGATGACCACCTTCACCGCCGTCGACGGCGACGGGTCGAGCAGCGCCGACCCGGCCACCACGAACGCGACGCCCAGCCCGGCGGCGGTGGCCACCGAGGACGCGCGGGTGTAGGCGTCGGGCAGCCGGACGACGCCGATGCCGGCGGCGACGAAGATCGTCGCGCCGAGCACGACCCAGACCTGCCCCAGGACCTCCCACCACGTCATCGGTGCCCCCTGGTCAGCAGCCGGGCCAGGGACACGGCGGCGAGGAACGCGACGAGCGTCGCCACGAGCACGAGGTCGAAGGTGCCGGCGCTCGCGGTCCGGGTGCCGATGAGCGCGATCAGCGCGACGACGGCGAAGGTCAGCAGGTCCGTGCCCACGGCACGGTCGGCCGGAGTGGGCCCGACCGCAATGCGCCACACGGCCAGGGCGACCGCGATGCCGCACCCGGCGATGGCGACGTCCAGGGCGATCATCCGGTGCCTCCGATCGTGGTGCCGCGCAGCATCCTGCGCTCCATCTCCTGCAGGTCGGCCAGGGCCGCCTCGGTGCTCCCGTGGTACAACGAGTGCACCAGCAGGGTCCGCGCGCCGCCGTCGTCCTCGGTGACCCCGAGCGTGAGCGTGCCCGGCGTGAGGGTGATCAGGATCCCGATCAGCGCGACCTGGTGGTCGTCGGTCGAGGTGAGGCGCAGGCGCACCACCCGGGGGGTGGACGTGTGGCCGGTGGTGAGGATGTCGACGATGATCGCCCACGACGACGTCACGATCTGACCGACGAACCAGGTCCAGAACGCCACCGCCCGGGCGGGGAAGGTCAGCAGCGTGCTCATCGGACCACCGCCGTCACGTAGGGCGTGGTGTCGAGCAGGCCGGCCGCGGCCGTCGAGGTCAGGTCGAGCAGCACCTCGGCCCCCAGGCCGAGCCCGAGCGTCACGACGGCGAGGACGACCGAGGGGACGACGAGGCTGGTGCGGACCGGGGTGCGCGAGGCGGGGTGCGACGCCTCCGCGGCCTCGTCGGGCCTCGGACCGGCGAACACCGCGTTCCAGATCCGCAGCAGGGACAACAGGCTGAGGAGGCTGGCACCGATGACGATCGCGACGACCACGAACCGGTCGGCGTCGACCGCGGCGAGCACGAGGCTGAGCTTGGCGACGAAACCGGAGAACGGCGGAAGCCCGGCCAGCGAGAGCGCAGCCATTCCGAACGCGGCCGCGAGCAGCGGCTGGCGCCGCACCAGGCCACGGAGGTCGTCGAGCCGGCCCGTGCCGTGGTGCGTCTCGACCGCGCCGGCCGACAGCAGCAGGGACGCCTTGGCGATCATGTGGTGCACCAGGTAGAACAGGCCGGCGGCGAGCCCGGCCGGGGTGAACAGGGCGACCCCGACGAGCACGTAGCCGATCCCGCTGATCATGTTGAAGCTGAGGATCGACCGCATCGTGTCCTCGCCGACCGCGCCGAGGACACCGACGAGCATCGTGGCGCTGAACATCACGATCCCGATCCACAGGTACCGGTCGTCACCGTCGAACACGACGGCGTAGATGCGGTAGATCGCGTAGATGGCGACCTTGGTGTGCAGACCCGAGAACAGCGCGGTGACGGCCGGGGAGGTCGACGGGTAGGTGCGCGCGAGCCAGCCGTGGCTCGGGGCGACGGCCGCCTTCATCGCGAACGCGAACAGGCACACGGCCGTGGCGGCCGCGACGAGGGACGACTCGGCGGCCGCGCCGGCGAGCTCGGCGAGGTTGACCGTGCCGGCCGTCCCGTAGACCAGCGCGATGCCCGCCAGCAGGACGGTGGAGACGAACAGGTTGAACGTCACGTACAGGCGCGACCCGGTGACGGCCTCGGCCGTGCCCTCGCGACGCCGGGAGAGGATCAGCAGGCCGTACGACGGCAGCAGCATGACCTCGACGAAGACGAACAGGTTGAACAGGTCGGCGGTGAGCAGCGCACCGTTGACGCCGGCGGTCAACGCCATCACCAGCGGGGCGAAGAGCGGCAGGCGTCCGGTTCCCGCGGCGACGGCGAACCACGCGCACACCCCGGTCAGCAGGGCCGTGACCGTGATCATCAGGGCCGACAGCGCGTCACCGACGAACGGGATCGCGATGCCTGCCGGCCACGCCCCGACGCTGTGCGCCAGCACCGTGCCGTCGGCCGTGGCCGTCAGGAGCACGGCGCCGCCGACGAGGTTGGCGAGCAGGACCACCCCGAGGAGTGCGAGCGGCCACCGTGAACCGGGTCGCCCGAACGCGCTGAGACCGGCACCGGCGAGCGGCACCGCGACGAGCAGGGGCATGAGGGCGTCGTTCATCGCTCCGCCCCCCGATCGTCGGTCGGTCCCGGCTCGACGTCGTGCTCGTCGTCCTCGCCGGTCACCGCGAGCACCAGCAGGTAGATCGTGATCGCGAACGCGATGACGATGGCGGTGAGGACGAAGGCCTGCGGCAGCGCGTCGGCCGTGGTGGCCGGGTCGAGGTCGGTCCCGAGCGGCTCACCCCGACGGTCGGTTCCGCCCGAGCTGAAGATCAGCAGGTTGACGGCGTGGCTGAGCAGCACGAATCCCAGGATCACGCGCAGGAAGTCGCGCTGCAGGACCATGAACACGGCGCCGGCCACGAGCACACCGACGGACAGGGCGAGGATCATCGGCCGGCCCTCTCCGCCGCACGTCGGGCCGACCGGGCGCCCCGCACGCCCGACTCGACCGGCGCCTGGTGACGCGACGTGCCCAGCAGGTTGAGGGCGGCGAGGATGACCCCGAACACCGCCAGGTAGACGCCGATGTCGAACACCAGGGAGGTGCTGATCTCGGTGAGGCCGAGGTCGAGCTTGACCGGTCGCAGGTACGACCCCTCGAGGAGCCCCACGAGCCCGCTCCCGACCGCCACCACGATGCCGCTGCCGGCGATCGCGAGGTACGGCTTGGCCAGCCGTTCGGTGTCGTCGGACGGCGCGGCCAGATAGGCCAGCCCGAGGGCGGAGACGCCGATCAGCGCGCCGATGAAGCCACCGCCGGGGGCGTTGTGGCCCCGCAGGAGCGCGTAGACGGAGCCGACCAGCATGAGCGGGACGAGGTACCGGTCGAGCACGGAGAGGAACACCGCGTTGCGTCGCGGCTCCGAGAGCGCCGTCTCGGGAACGGACTCCTCGGGTCCCTCCACGGGCCGCCGCGCGGTCAGCAGAGCCGCCACCGCGACGGCCCCGATGCCCAGGACGACCAGCTCACCGAGGGTGTCGAGCGCACGGAAGTCGACGAGGATCGTGTTGACGACGTTGGTGCCACCGGTCTCGTTCTCGGCCTCGTCGAGGAAGTACCGGCCGGCCCGTGAGAGGTCTCGCTGGCCCGTGAACGCCAGGGTCGTCACCGTGGCGGTGATGCCGGCGGCGATCGCTGCGAGTGACGCCAGGACGGTGCGGCGTCGCGGCACCCGCGCGAAGCCGGACGGCATCCGGCGCAGCACCAGCACCATGATCACCACGGTCAGGATCTCGACCAGCAGCTGGGTGAGCGCGACGTCGGCCGCCCCCAGCTCGAAGTACCAGAGGGCCACCGCGAAGCCGGCCACCCCGGCGGCGATCATGCCCGTCAGCCGCGTGCGGGCCCGCACCACCGTCGCCACCCCCAGCAGCAGCACGGCGAGCAGCCCGAGGTCGAGCAGGCGCACCCCGGTCGTGTCGGGCAGGCCGGGCCAGAGGAACGCCACCCCCACCCCGCCGGCGCCGATCAGGGTGATCGGGATCGCCAGGTGGAACGCGGGAGCGTCCGTGCGCGTCAGGTCGGCGACCCGCCGGCCGCCGGCGACGATGCCGCTCTGCACCGCCTCCACCGCGCCCACGCCCGTGCCGGGGAACAGCGACCGGTCGAGCAGGCGGTCGACCGCGTCGCGGCGCAGCACCAGCACGGCTCCTCCGGCGATCACGGTCGCCGACAGCAGCAGCGGGGCGTTGACGCCGTGCCACAGGCTCAGCTCACTGACCTCGGACAGCCGGCTGCCCGAGGCGACGGCGGCGGCGGGTGCCACCAGGTCGTCCAGCAGCCAGACCAGCAGACCGGCCACCAGGCCTCCGAGCGCACCGACCCCGATGCCCAGCGACATGGGGGCCGTCTCCCGCCAGGGTCGGACCTCCACGGCCGGGCCGGGCAGGGTCGTGACGAGCAGACGGGCGCTGTAGGCGAAGGTCAGCAGGGCCCCGCCGGCCGCGACGCCGGCGACGAGCCACCCGACCCCGGGCCCCGCGGGCGCCTGCAGCATGTAGTCGAGGATCAGCTCCTTGCTGACGAAGCCCAGGGTGATCGGCACGCCGGCCATGCTCACGGCGGCCAGGGTGATCATCGCCGCGTCCCACGGCATCGTGCGCGCCATGCCGCTCAGCTCACGGATGTCCCGGGTGCCGACCCTCCGTTCGAGCAGGCCCACGTGCATGAACGCCGCCGACTTGAACAGGGCGTGGGCGACGACGTGCACGCTCGCCGCCAGCATCGCGCCGGTGCTGCCCACCCCGATGACCGCCACGACCAGGCCCAGCTGGCTGACCGTCGAGTAGGCGAGCAGCTCCTTGAGGTCGGTGCGCTGCAGGGCGAACGCCGCTCCCATCACGGAGGTCAGCAGTCCGACGGTGATCAGCAGCGGTGACCACAGGGGCGAGCTGGAGGCGGCGTCGGCGAACAGCATCAGCAGGAAGATGCCGGCCTTCACCATCGCGGCCGCGTGCAGGTAGGCGCTGACCGGGGCCGGCGCGACCATCGCGTCGGGGAGCCACGCGTGGAACGGGAACTGTGCCGACTTGGTCATCGCGGCCAGTGCCACCAGCACGGCCACCGCGCCGGCGAAGGTCGGGTCCTGGCCCCACACCGGGCTGGCGAGCGCCGCGGTGAGCTCGGTGGTGCCGGTGCGGACCACGACCAGGCCCACCGCGCCGAGCAGGCAGAGGCCACCGGCCGCCGTGACCAGCAGGGTGCGGGTCGCCGGCGGGCCGGCGCGGGGGCCGGAGGTCAGGATCAGCAGGTACGAGCACAGGGTGGTCAGCTCCCACGCCACGAACAGCACGACGAGGTCGTCCGCCAGGACCAGCAGCAGCATGGCGGCCGCGAACGCGGTCATCAGGGTGTAGAAGGTGGCCGGACGAGTCTCGGTGAGGTAGGCCGTGGAGTACACCAGCACCGCGGCCCCGATCACGAGCACCACGAGGGCGAACAGGAACGACAGGCCGTCCAGCCGCAGCCTCAGCGCGACGTCGATGCTCGGGATCCAGGCCGCGCTGTCGGTGACCCTGCCTCCGCCCGGGTACTGCTGCACCAGCGCACCCGCCGCGACCAGCAGACCGCCGGCCAGGGGCCAGCCCGCGGCCCGGCCCAGCAGTCGGACGGCGACGGGCGCGACCGCGACCAGGGCCGCGACCAGCGCGAGCACGGCGATCAGGGACACGGAACCACCTGGCTGGAGGACGGGGCGTGGGCAGGGAGGACGTCAGCGGCGAGGGGCTCCACGAGGGTCCTTTCGGGATCGCTGACGACGTTGTCGACCAGACTTCCCGACGCACCGGACGTCATCCTACCGAGTCGGCCGCGACGGACGGGCCGCGCCCTGCTCAGGTGTCCAGCAGCCGCTTGACCACCTTGCCGGCAGGGTTGCGCGGCAGCTCGTCGACGAAGATGACGTCGCGCGGGACCTTGTAGCGGGCCAGGTTCTGCCGGACGAGGTCCCGCACCGCGTCGGCCGTGATCGGGCCGTCGACCACCACGAACGCCGCGAGTCGTGCGCCGAACTCCTCGTCCGGCACCCCGACCACCGCGGCCTCGCGGACCGACGGGTGGGTGGCGAGCAGGTTCTCGACCTCCAGCGGGAACACGTTCTCGCCGCCGGACACGATCATGTCGTCGTCGCGGCCCTCGACGTGCAGGCGACCGTCGCGGTCCAGGTGCCCCAGGTCGCCGGTCGACATGAACCCGTCGACGACGCGTTTGGACCCTCCCCCGGTGTACCCGCCGAACTGCATCGAGCTGCGGACGAAGATCCGGCCGACCGCGCCGTGCCGGACGGGTCGGTCACGGTCGTCCAGGATGCGCACGACCGTGCCGAACGGGGGGCGACCCACGGTGCCGGGAGCCGCGGCGAGGTCCTGCGGGGTCGCGATCGCGACGGCGGCGACCTCGGTCGACCCGTAGAGGTTGTGCACGACGGGGCCGAAGGCCCGGGTGGCCCGCTCCGCGAGCTCCGGCCGCAGCGCGGAGCCGGAGAGGGCGATGACGCGCAGGTGCTGCAGCCGCGGCGGTCGGTCCGACGCCTCGACGGCCGCAACCAGCCGGCCCAGGAGCACCGGGAGGGTGATCAGGGTGTCCGCACGGCGCTCGGCCATCGCGGCGAGGGTGGCAGCGGCGTCGAACCGGCGGCTCACCACCACCGTGCTGCCCAGACCGAACGACAGCATCGCCATCGACAGCCCCCAGGCGTGGAACAGCGGCGCCGCGACCACCACCGTCCGGCCCGGACGGAGCGGGATCCTCGACAGCACGCCACCCGGCGCGGCCAGGGTCGCGTCGATGTCGCGCGGGGCGCCCTTGGGGGTCCCGGTCGTCCCGCTGGTCAGCAGCACGACGCGCTGGGCCCGTCGGGGCCGCGGCAGCACCCGGGGGTCGGCGTGGCGGATCAGGGTGTCGGTCGCGGCCGCGTCGTCGGGGTCACCCGCCTCGCGGTGGGCCACCAGACGCCTGACCGACGGGTCGAGCAGGGTCGTCCGGTCCGCGAACTCGCCGTCGTGGACGAGCACGTCGACACCTTCGCGCCCGCACACCTCGGTCAGCTGCGGGGCGGAGAAGTCGGTGTTGAGCAGCAGTGTCCGGGCGCCGAGCTTGCTCGCGGCGAAGAAGACCTCGAAGAACTCCCGGTGGTTGCGGCACAGGATCCCGATGCTGCTGCCGGCGTCGACCCCCGTGGCGTACAGCGCCGCTGCCAGGGCCGTGGAGCGGCGGTGCAGCTCGGCCGACGTCAACGATCCCCGGTCATCGACGATCGCGACGCCGTGCGGGTTCATGGCGGCCGCGGCCGCGGTACCGGCACCGGCCACCCCGTGCTGCCACGCGGCGGTCGCGACCCCCAGGTACCGCAGCGGGTTGCCGCGCACCGCCTGGGGTCCGACCGCGCGAGCCATCGTCGCGGCGTACCGGGCCTCGAGCCGTCCCCGCGCGAGGAGGTCACGCGCCGTCATCGCCATGCGCCCGAACCTACGTCCTCTCCCCACCTCCTCGCACTCAGATCAGGCGACGGTCGTTGGCCCAGCGGGTCAGCTCGTGGCGGCTGGAGAGCTGCAGCTTGCGCAGCACGCTCGACACGTGCGTCTCGACGGTCTTGATCGAGATGAACAGCTCCTTGGCCACCTCCTTGTAGGCGTAGCCGCGGGCGATCAGCCGCATGACCTCCCGCTCGCGTTCGGTCAGCCGGTCCAGGTCGGTGTCGATCTGCGCGACCTCGATGGTGCCGGCGAAGGCGTCCAGCACGAATCCGGCCAGCCGGGGCGAGAACACCGCGTCGCCGGCCGCCACCCGGGCGATCGCGTCGAGCAGCTCCGGTCCGGAGATGTTCTTGGTGACGTAGCCGCGGGCGCCCGCCCGGATGACGCCGATGACGTCCTCGGCGGCATCGCTGACCGACAGCGCCAGGAACCGCATGTCGGGGTGCCGCGGGAGCATGCGGCGCAGCACCTCACCGCCACCTCCGCCGGGCATGTGCACGTCGAGCAGGACGACGTCGGGGGTCGTGGCGGTCAGCGCCGCGACGGCGGACTCGACGTCCTCGGCCTCAGCGACCAGGTCGAGGGTGCCGGAGATCTCGGCCCGCACCCCCGTCCGGAACATGGCGTGGTCGTCGACGACGGCGATCCGCAGGCGCGCGGCCGGCGGCGGTGTCGTGGGGGTGGTCATGGGGTGGAGTCCTCTCGAACGGCGGATCGCGGCAGACGGAGCCGCACCTCGGTGCCCTCGCCGGGCGCGCTGCGGACCACGACCGTGCCGCCGTGCCGCTCGACGCGACCGACCACCGATCCGCGGATCCCCATCCGGTCCTCCGGCACGGCGTCGGGGTCGAACCCGATGCCCCGGTCCCGGACGAAGATCTCGACCGATCCCTCGAGCACCTCGGCGTACACGTCGACCCGGTCGGCGTGCGCGTGCTTGGCGGCGTTCACCACGGCCTCACGGGCAGCCCGCACGAGGGCCGCCAGGTCGTCGTCGAGCGGCGCGTCCCCCACCACCACGATCTCGACGGGCACCCGGTGGTCGACCTCGACCTCGCCCACCACGGCCCGCAGGGCCGCCGCGACGGAGTCGCCGTCGCGGCGTTCGTCGCCGTACAGCCAGGCCCGCAGGTCCCGCTCCTGCCGGCGCGCCAGGGTCGCCACGACCGCGGGGTCCGCCGCGTTCTTCTGCAGCAGGGCCAGGGTCTGCAGCACCGAGTCGTGCAGGTGGGCCGCGACGTCGGCGCGCTCCTGGGAGCGGATCCGCTCCCGCCGCTCGGAGCCCAGGTCGCCGATGAGCGACGCCACCCACGGGCCGACGATCAAGGTGATGCCGAGGACGGCGACGGCCAGCACGGTGGCCACGTCGGCGATCGCGGCCCACCCTCGTTCCGCCGTGACGAGGTAGATGCCCGCGGCTCCGATCAGCGCCGAGCCGGCCACGACCCGCAGGACGGACGGCCAGGTGCCGTCGTTGCGCAGCCAGCCGGTGCGGGTGTCGTCGAGCCCCCGCCACACGACGGCCAGACCGACGGCGGCGATCAGCATCGGCAGCAGCAGGCTCCAGCCGATGCCGCGGCCCGACACCTGCACCAGCAGGGCGACACCGGCACCGATCGCCAGCACCGCCGCCGCGCGGGCGACGTCGACCGTCGACGTGCCGCCGGAGGTCCGGAGGCCTCGCCGGGTCGCGGCGTCCAGCCCGGGCACGCCGGGCGCGGCACTGATCGGCAGGAACCGCCACAACAGGAGGTACGCCACGATCCCTGCACCGTTGAAGACTGCCGCGATCGTGAAGCCGAGCCGGACCCACAGGGGGTCCACGCCCAGGTGGTCCGCGACGCCGGCGCTGACGCCGGAGATGATCCGGCGGTCGGCGGGCCGGTACGCGCGGCGCACGGGTGGGGGCGGTGTCACCCCATGATCGTCACACGCGGGGACGCCCCCGCGCCACGAGGGACGGGACCCGCCCGACCCTGAGGCGACCCGGGGACGGACCAGGGTCGATCCCGATGGTGCGGGCCCACCCCGATCGACACGATGGAGACATGAACGACACGACCGACATCCCCACGACGCCGCCCCCACCCCCTCCGCCGCCCGGCGGTGAGGAGTCGGCAGGCGGCGGACCCGACCGCGAGCGCCTGCGCTCGGTCGCCGACGCCACCCGGTCCACCGACGGCCGCATGCTCACCGGGGTGGCCGCGGGTCTCGGCCGGCACCTGGGCATCGACCCGATCATCGTCCGGGTCGTCTTCGTCGCCCTGACCTTCCTCGGCCTGGCCGGCGTGGTGCTGTACGTGACGGCCTGGTTCCTCCTGCCCACCGACGACGGTCGCCGGAGCATCGCCGCCGAGTGGTTCCGGCTCGACCGCAACGAACCGCAGGTCCGCACCGTCGGCCTGATCCTCGGCGGCATCGCCGCCGTCGGTGCGGTCATCGGCGACAGCGGGTGGTTCTGGTGGGGCGGGCCCTGGCCGCTGTTCGTCATCGGACTCCCGGCGCTGGGCCTGTACTGGCTGTTCGTGGTGCTGCCGCGTCGTCGTCGCGACGGGCGGACCCCGACCGATCCCCCGCCCGCCGGTCCGAGCTGGCCGGGCGCCGCGTCACCTGCCGGCTCTCCGGCCGCGACGTCACCCGCCGGCCCGGCCGGGGACACCGAGGGGACCACGGTGCCGGCCGGTGGTGAGGCCCCGCCGGCTCCTCCGACGTGGACGGCCCAGCCGGCCGCACCGCGCCGGATGAGGCCCCCGCTGCTCCTGCTCGCCACCCTCTCGGCGATGGCCGCGGTCCTGGGCTCCCTCGCACTGTGGGACGTCGCGGCCGACCGGGACCTCACCTGGACCGCGTACGTCGTGGCCGCGCTGCTCGTGACGGGTGCCGCACTCGTGGTCGGCGCCTGGTGGGGCCGCAGCGTCGCCCTGGTGCTCCTGGGTGTCGTGCTGAGCGGTGTCCTGGCGATCGGGTCGCTCCTGCCGGACGGGCGGATCGGCGAGATCCGGGTCGCGCCGACCAGCGCCGCCGGCGTCGAGTCCGACTACCAGCTCGGCATCGGCCTGCTGGAGCTCGACCTGCGCGAGGTCGACGACCCCGAGGACCTGCGGGGCCGGACGATCCGCCTCGACGCCGGCTTCGGCGAGACGCGCGTTCTCCTGCCCGACGACCTCGCCGTCACGGTGGTCGCCACCGTCGACGGCGGCGCGATCGACGTCCTCGGCATCCGGGACGACGGACGATCGGCGCGCGTCGTCTCCCCGGCGGACGGACGTCCGTCCGTGCGCATCCTCATCGACCAGACCTTCGGACAGATCACGGTGGACCGCTCATGACCACGCACCCCTTCAACCCGTGGAGCCTCGTCGCCGGCCTGGTGTTCCTCGCCACCGGTGCCGGGTTCCTCGCCCACGACGAGAACCTCGTCACCGCCGGCCAGCTCGCCGTCACGGCGCCGATCATCCTGATCGTCCTCGGCGTCGGTGGCCTGGCCCTCACCCTCAGGAGAAGCGCATGACCAACAACCGCCCCCTCACCCGTCGCAGCGAGCGCAAGATGATCGCCGGGGTGTGCGGCGGCCTGGCCGACCACTTCGGCTGGGACGCGAACGTCGTACGGATCGTCGCCGTCGTCGCCCTCGTGGTCGGCTTCGGATCGGTGTTCATCGCCTACGTGGTGGCGTGGTTCCTCATGCCGAAGGCGCCCCGGACCGACCCGTGGGTGTCGGCGACCGGAGCCACTCCTCCCGCGCCGCCAGCGCCGTCCGCGTGAAGTCCGAGAACGTGCCGTCGACCCCGGCGGCGTAGAAGGCGAGGTACTCGGCCCGGGCGTCACCGTGAGCGGCGACGTCCGGGCCGAGGCGCAGGTTCGTGGGCAGGAAGTTGTTCTCGTCCCTCATGGTCCAGATGTGCACCATGAGGCCGCGCTGGTGGGCGCGGCGGACGAGCTTCGTCTCGTGGGTCAGCCGGTAGTCACGGTCCCGCCGGATGACCAGACTCTTGTTCGGACCGATCCCGTCGGCGTACTCGGCGATCCTGGACAGCTCGCGCTTGCTCGTGAGGCTGGCGTACGTGCGGCGGTCGCGGCGCACCACGAAGTCCCACGGCGCACCCTGCCGGTCGATCAGCTGCACCAGGGGCAGGGGCGTCCGGTCCCGCAGCCCCTGCAGGTTCGAGGTCTCGAACGACTGGACGATGACCGGCACGTCGGCGTCGACGCGGTTCAGGTCGTGCCGCTGCAGGGTCTCGAGCAGCAGGTCGTCGAGGTCGAGCCCGAGCCTCCGGAAGTAGCTGGGGAGCTTGGTCTCGACGTACACCCCCACGCCGCCGGCCCGGGCGATCGCGATGACCTCGTCGAGGGTCAGGACCGGCTCGACCCCGGCGAGGCCGATGTTCTGGGGACGCAGCTGCGGCAGCCGCTCACTCGTGGTGAGGGTCTTGATCTCGGCCAGGGTGAAGTCCTCGGTGAACCAGCCGGTGCGCGGCACCCCGTTGACGAACTTGGTCGTGCGTCGCTCGGCGAACTCCGGGTGGTCGGCCACGTCGGTGGTGTGACCGATCTCGTTCTCGTGCCGCACGACGAGGTGACCGTCACCGGTGGCCACCACGTCGGGCTCGATGTAGTCGCAGCCCGCAGCGACGGCCAGCTCGTACGAGGCCCTGGTGTGCTCGAGCCGTTCACCGGGCATGCCCCGGTGCGCGATGACGATCGGACCGGTCACGAGGACCAGTCAACCACCGCGGGAGGGCCCGCCACCGAAGATCCGGCGGTAGGTGACCCACCGAACAGTGGAGCATCCGCCGCCGGTCAGGGGTGGACGAGGCGCACGGCACCGTCGCGCCGCGGGTCGGCCGCGGCGACCAGGTGGCCGTCGGGCCGGCGGAGGGTCGCTCCCACCCCGCCGAAGTACATCGACGGTTCGGTCTCGACCTTGACCACCTCGTCGGTCCGGCCGGCCCGGTGCACGTGCACCCGCGGGTGGTTCACCGCGGCGGCCAGCCCCAGGTCGCCGTTCACGAACCCGGCGACGGCCTGCACGATCGCCGTGGTGATGCGGTCGGCGCCCGGCGAGCCGACGGCAAGGGTCGCCCCGTCCCGTCGTCGTCCCACGGTCGGCGCCATGTTCGACAGCAACCGGGTCCCGGGCGGCAGTCCGTGCAGCCCTCGAGCGTTCAGCTCCTGCTCGCCCAGACAGTTGTTGAGCCAGATGCCGGTGCCGTCGGCGACCATGCCCGAGCTGTACCCCGACGACACGGTCAGCGAGCAGGCGCCGCCGTCACTGTCGGTGGCCGACACGTGGGCGGTGGACCCGGACTCGAGGGCGCCCAGCCCGCCGGCGTCGACGAGGTCGAGCAGGGCTGCGGCGTCGGCCGCGAGGTCGTCGGTGTGGTCCAGCACGGCGAGGCGGTGGCCGAGGACGGCGCGCTGCACGGCCACCAGGTGCGCGACGTCGGCCTCGGACCAGCGGCCGTCGGGCAGCGGTGCCGCGGGCCGGCCGTCCATCAGTCTCATCATCGCGGCGACGCAGACCCCTCCGACCGCGGGCGGCGGGTTGGTGCCGAAGGTCCAGTCACCGACCTCGGCGACCAGTGACGGCCGCACGACAGGCCGGTACGCCGCGAGGTCCTCGCTGGCCAGGATCCCTCCGCGGGCCAGCACGTCGCCGCTGATCCGGCGGGCCAGCTCCCCGGTGTGCAGGGCAGCCGCGCCCTCGGCGGCGACCAGGTCCAACGCCTCGGCGAGGTCCGGCAGCACGATCGGGTCGGTGGTGATCTCACCGTCGGCGTCGTGGATGGCCGCGTGGCTGACCGGGTCCCACCCGAAGATCGAGTCGTGCACGTGCTCGAGGTAGTAGCGCGAGGCCGAGCTCAGCCGGAACCCGCGCCGCGCCACGGCGGCCGCCGGCGCGACGAGCTCGGGCCACGGCACCCTCCCCCACCGGTCGTGCGCCTCCTGCATCGCTGCGACCGAGCCGTGGGCTGCGACCGAACCGGGTCCCACGGTGACCGTGACCCCGCCGCCGTAGGCGGTGTCGACGTCCCACGTGCCGCCGCCCAGCGGCCGACCCCGGCCGGGCATGTCCATCCAGCCGTCCACGGTCTGCGGTGGCCCGCCGGCGGCCGGTTGGACGGTCAGGAAGCCCCCCGAGCTCAGCGAGACGATGCCGACCTCGTTCACCATCGTCACGAGACCGGCCGCGATCGCCGCGTCCACGGCGTTGCCCCCGGCGCGGGCCACCTGCTCGCCGGCGTCGGCCGCCGCCTCGTTGGGCGCGGAGATCGCGACGTCGAGGGGCGTGGGGCGGTTCACTCCCACTCGATGGTGCCCGGCGGCTTGCTGGTGACGTCGAGGACGACGCGGTTCACCTCACGGACCTCGTTGGTGATCCGCGTCGAGATCCGCTCCAGCAGCTCGTACGGCAACCGGGTCCAGTCGGCGGTCATGGCGTCCTCGCTGGACACCGGACGCAGCACGACCGGGTGCCCGTAGGTGCGACCGTCGCCCTGCACGCCGACGGAGTGCACGTCGGCCAGCAGGACCACGGGGAACTGCCAGATCGACGAGTCGAGGCCCGCCGCCGTGGTCTCCTGACGCACGATCGCGTCGGCCGCACGCAGGATCCGCAACCGGTCGGCGTCGACGGCGCCGACGATCCGGATCGCCAGGCCCGGGCCGGGGAAGGGGTGCCGCCCGACGATGGCCTCGGGGATGCCGAGCTGCCGCCCGACCTCGCGCACCTCGTCCTTGAACAGGGCACGCAGCGGCTCGATGAGGGAGAACTCCAGGTCCTCGGGGAGCCCGCCCACGTTGTGGTGGCTCTTGATGGTCGCCGCGCCCTCTCCCCCGCCGGACTCGACCACGTCGGGGTACAGGGTGCCCTGCACGAGGAACTTGACCGGTGGTCCGGGCGTCGCCAGGACCTCGGCCTCGGCCGCCTCGAACACCCGGATGAACTCGCGACCGATGATCTTGCGCTTGGTCTCGGGGTCGGTGACCCCCGCCAGGTGGCCGAGGAACTGCTCCCGGGCGTCGACGACCTTGAGGTCGACGCCGGTGGCCGCCACGTAGTCGAGCTCGACCTGCTCGGCCTCGCCCTCCCGGAGCAGGCCGTGGTCGACGAACACCGCGGTGAGCCGGTCACCGATGGCGCGCTGCACCAGGGCGGTGGAGACCGCCGAGTCGACACCGCCCGAGAGCGCCGAGATGACGCGGGAGTCGCCCACCTGTTCGCGGATCAGCGCGATCTGCTCCTCGACGATGTTGGCGCTCGTCCAGGTCTGCCGGCAACCGGCGATGTCGACCAGGAAGCGCTCCAGGATCGCCTGTCCGTGCTCGGAGTGGAGCACCTCGGGGTGCCACTGCACGCCGGCGAATCCGCGGCCGGTGTGCTCGAACGCCGCCACCGGGGCGCCGGAGGTGCTCGCGAGGGCCGTGAACCCGCCGGGTGCCGCCGAGACCGCGTCGCCGTGGCTCATCCACACACGGTGCCGGAGCGGGAGGTCGGCCAGCAGGGTGCCGGCCGTGTCGACCTGCATCTCGGTCCGGCCGAACTCCGACAGGCCGGTGCGCGCGACGGTGCCGCCGAGGGCGGCCGCCATCGCCTGGAACCCGTAGCAGATGCCGAACACCGGCACCGAGCCGTCGAGCACGCCCGGGTCCAGCTGCGGAGCGCCCGGCTCGTAGACCGACGAGGGCCCGCCCGACAGGATGATGGCGGCCGGCTTCTTCGCCAGCATCTCGGCGGCCGGCATGGTGCTGGGGACGATCTCGGAGAACACCCGCGCCTCACGGACCCGGCGCGCGATCAGCTGGGCGTACTGGGCGCCGAAATCGACCACCAGGACGGTGTCGTGCTGGGCCTCGGCGAGGGCTTCGGGCGTGGTCGTCCGGGGGTTCGTCACGCGTCGATCGTACCGGTGGCAACTTTCTTTCCGGTCCCCGTAACCCCGGTATCGGGGCGTCGTTGATACGGGTGGATCTAACTACACTCCCTCCCGTTAGATCTGTGCCCGCTCCTCGTGGCACAACAGAACCCGGTCCGTGGCTCCCTCCCGACCGGGTTCTGTGCATTCCGGACGCTTTTCGGCGCCGAACGCCCCTCCCGCCCGGGTGGAGAAGTTACGGAGCCGGCACGGCTCGTTGTCACTGGGCACGGCAGATCTCCCGTGCCCAGTGACAGGACTCCGTGCCGGCTCCGTAATCTCGCGGGTCAGCTGATGCCGACGATGGGCAGGCGGAGGGCGCCGGGAGCGTCGTCCGGCACGACCGGGTTCTTCGGCGCGACCGGCTCCATCTGCACGAAACCCCGCCCGACCTGCGGGCGCACGTCGGTCTCGCCGCGGTTCGGCCAGTACGACAGGGCCCGCTCGGCCTGCGCCGTGATGGTCAACGACGGGTTGACGCCCAGGTTGGCCGAGATCGCCGATCCGTCGATCACGTGCAGGCCGTCGTGGCCGTAGAGCCGGTGGTACGGGTCGATCACGCCGGTCTCGGGGCTGTCGCCGATGCAGGCACCTCCCATGAAGTGGGCAGTGAGCGGCACGTTGAACGGCTCGCCGATGGTGCCGCCGGCGGTGCCGCCCATGTGGTCGGCCATCCGCTGCACGGCCTCGTGGCCCTCGGGGATGAAGGCGGGGTTCGGGGCGCCGTGTCCCTGTCGCGACGACAGACGCCGGCCGAACAGGCCGCGCTTGGTGTAGGTGGTGATGGAGTTGTCGTGGGTCTGCATGACCAGCGCGATCAGCGTGCGCTCCGACCAGTGCCGCAGGTCGTACAGCTTGAACAGGTTGCGCTTCTGCACCCACATCTGCTTCAGCCACACCCGCCAGCGCGGGGTGTCGGTGCTGCCGTCGGTGAGCACGGTCTGCATCAGCGACATCGCGTTGGAACCCCGCCCGTAGCGGCACGGCTCGATGTGCGTGTGCTCGTTGGGGTGGAACGACGAGGTGATCGCGATGCCCTCGCTGTAGTCGACGTCCTTGCCGTCGGCGATCGCCCCGAGCAGCGCCTCGGAGTTCGTGCGCGTCAGCAGGCCGAGCCGCTGCGACACGTTCGGCAGCACGCCGCGGTCACGCATGCGGTGCAGCAGCTTCTGGGTGCCCATGGTGCTGGCGGCGAAGATCACCTGGTCGGCGGTCAGCGTCGTGCGTCGGCGGCCACGCTTGTTCGTGCGCCGCGTCTCGACCTCGTAGCCGCCACCGGGCAGGGGCCGGACGGCGGTGACGGTGGTGAGCGGCTTGACCTCGGCGCCGGCGCCCTCGGCCAGGTGCAGGTAGTTCTTCACCAGGGTGTTCTTGGCGTTGTGCCGGCACCCGGTCATGCACTCGCCACAGTTCGTGCAGGCGTTGCGGTCGGGTCCGGCGCCGCCGAAGTACGGGTCCCCCATCGGCTCGCCACCGCGCTCGCCGAACAGCACGCCCACCGGGGTGCTGTGGAACGTGCCCTCCACGCCCATCTCGGCCGCGACCTGTCGCATGACCCGGTCGGCCGGCGTCTCGAACGGGTAGGTCGTGACGCCGAGCATGCGCTTCGCCTGGTCGTAGTAGGGCGCGAGCTCGGACTTCCAGTCGGTGATGTGCCCCCAGGCCGGGTCGCGGTAGAACGGGTCGAGCGGCTCGTACAGCGTGTTGGCGTAGACCAGGGAGCCGCCGCCGACCCCCGCGCCCGACAGGATCAGCACGTCCTTGAGCTTGTCGATGCGCTGGATGCCGTAGCAGCCCAGGAACGGTGCCCACAGGAACTTGCGCAACCGCCACGAGGTCTTCGCGAAGTCGGCGTCCTCGTAGCGCTTGCCGGCCTCCAGCACGGCGACCTTGTACCCCTTCTCGACCAGCCGCAGCGCCGAGACGCTCCCGCCGAATCCCGATCCGATGACGATGACGTCGTAGTCGTGGCTCATGCGCGGCGAGTCCTCCTGAGTAGGGCGAGCGCCACGGTCATCACCCGGGCGAAGATCTTGGCCGACAGGAAGTCCGGTCCACCGACGGGGACGAGGCGCTGCACCCCCACCGACTGCGGCTCGGTGTAGCGCAGCAGGCCCTCGGGGCCCTGCCGACGACCCGTGCCCGAGGAGCGCATGCCGCCCATGGGGGCGTCGACGCTGCCGAACGTGGCCGAGAACCCCTCGTTGATGTTGACGGTGCCGGCCTTGATGCGGGGGGCGATCTCGCGTGCGTCGGGCACCGGGCCCCAGATGCTCGCGTTGAGCCCGTACTCACCGGCGTTGGCCAGTGCCACGGCCTCCTCGACGTCGCCGAAGCGGTACAGCGACACCAGCGGACCGAAGGTCTCGTCGGCGAAGCACTCGGCGGCCGCGGTGACCCCCTCGAGCACCGTGGGCTCGTAGAAGAACGGACCGAGGTCGGGCCGGGCCCGGCCACCGACGAGGACACTGGCGCCGTTGGCGATCGCGTCGTCGACGTGCTTGGCCGTGGTCTCGAGCTGCGCGGCCGAGACGAGCGAGCCGATGTCGGCGTCCCAGTCGAGCGACGGCCCGATGCTGAGCGAGCGCACCCGCTCGACGAACGCCTCACGGAACGCGTCGTACAGCGAGTCGTGCACGTACAGACGCTCGATGGAGACGCAGAGCTGGCCCGCCGAGGAGAAGCAGGCCGTGACCGCGCCCGCCGCGGCCCGGTCGACGTCGGCGCCCGGCAGCACGATCATGGGGTTCTTGCCGCCCAGCTCCAGCGAGCAGCTCACGAGTCGCTCCGCGGCCTGCTTGGCGACGAGGGTGCCCGTGGCGGTGGACCCGGTGAAGCAGATGTAGTCGGCCTGCTCGATGATCGCGGTGCCCACGACCGAGCCGGCGCCGCTGACGACCTGCCAGACGTCGGTGGGGATGCCGGCCTTGCGCAGCAGCTCGACGCCGGCCAGGGCGATCAACGGGCTCTGGCTGTCGGGCTTGAGGACGACCGCGTTGCCGGCGGCGATGGCGGGCAGACCGTCCGACAGCGCCATCGTGAGGGGGTAGTTCCAGGGGGCGATGATGCCGACGACACCCTTGGGCACCTGGTTCACGTGCACGCTGGTGAGACCCGGGATGGCGCCGTTGCGGCGCGACGGCGCCAGCTGCCGCTTCATCCGGCGCGCGTAGTAGCGGGCGGTGAGGGCGAGGTGGGCGACCTCGTCGAACGCGTGGGCGCGGCTCTTGCCCGACTCCAGCTGGATCAGGTCGAGCAGCTCGTCCTGGTGCCGCAGCACGAGGTCGTGCAGCCGCAGGAAGGCACGCTGGCGGCGGGCGATCGGCGTCGCGGCCCAGGCCACCTGCGCGGCCCTGGCCGCGTCGAACGCGTCGTCGACGTCCTCGAGGCTCGAGACGGGGACCTCCGCGAGCGGCCGGCCGGTGAGCGGCGACGTCGTGGTGCGGGTCTCGGCGCTGGTCGAGCGGATCTGCCGCGTCAGCTGGGTGATGCGGTCGGACGAGATCGGGACGGCGGCAGGCATGGGGGCCATCGTACCGCCGGTATGCCGGGGATGCCAGAGAAGTGACAGTTGAGTTACCCGCGGGTCACATCGCTGCGGACGTCCGCCGGTGGCCCTGGTCGGTCGAGCAGCTTCTCGAAGCACAACGAGTAGGTGACGGCGCGGTACGGCTCGAACACCTCGATCGGCACGTACCCGTGGCGTGCGTAGAACCGCAGGGCCGGTACCTGCCGGTCACCCGTGTGGATGACGACCCGTGCCGCCCCGGCGTCGCGCGCCGCCGCGTGCATCGCGTCGAGCAGCAGGTCGGCGACCCCCCGGCCCCGTTCGTCGGGCACGACGTACATGCGCTTGATCTCCAGCTCACCGGCCATGCCCGGGGACACGACGTCGTCGAGCCGCCGCAGGCAGGCGTGCCCGACCGGCCGGTCCGCCCGGTGGGCGACCACCGTGGTGACCACCGATCGCGGATCGAGGTCCTCCGACCCCGACCGGTGCAGCGCCGCCGGGTCGGAGGCGTACAACCGGTCGCCGGCGGCCATGTGGTCCGCCCGCAGCGCGACCGCGGCCGGATGGTCGAACGCGACCGCGCTCAGCTGCACGGCACCGGGCGACGGGCTCACGCCACGACGACCTCGACCCGCTGGAACTCCTTCAGCTCGGTGTAGCCGGTGGTGGCCATGGCCCGGCGCAGCGCTCCGATGAGGTTCATGGTGCCGTCCGGCACGGTGGACGGGCCGAACAGCACGGCCTCCAACGAGCCGATGGTGCCGAACTCGACCCGCTGGCCGCGCGGGAGGTCCGAGTGCCAGGCCTCGGCGCCCCAGTGGAAGCCCCGGCCCGGAGCCTCGTGCGCCCGGGCGAAGGGCGACCCGATCATGACGGCATCGGCGCCACAGGCGACCGCCTTGGCGAGGTCGCCGCTGCGACCGATCGAGCCGTCGGCGATCACGTGCACGTAGCGTCCGCCGGACTCGTCGAGGTAGTCGCGGCGGGCGGCGGCGACGTCCGCGACGGCCGAGGCCATCGGGACCGCGACGCCGAGCACCGTGCGGGTGGTGTGCGCCGCACCGCCGCCGAAGCCCACCAGCACGCCGGCGGCGCCGGTCCGCATGAGGTGCAGGGCCGCCTGGTAGGTGGCGCACCCACCCACGACGACGGGCACGTCGAGCTCGTAGATGAACTCCTTGAGGTTCAGCGGCTCGGTGTGGCCGGAGACGTGCTCGGCCGACACCGTGGTGCCGCGGATGACGAACAGGTCGACGCCGGCCTCGACCACCACGTCGGCGAACTGCTTGGTGCGCTGCGGCGAGAGCGCTCCGGCGACCGTGACCCCGGCCGCGCGCACCTCGTGCAGGCGCTGCGTGATCAGCTCGGGTCGGATCGGCTCGGCGTAGATCTGCTGCATCCGGGCGGTGGCGGCCACCGGGTCGAGCGAGGCGATCTCGGCCAGCAGCGGTTCGGGATCCTCGTACCGGGTCCACAGTCCCTCGAGGTCGAGGACGCCGAGTCCGCCGTGCTGGCCGAGGGCGATGGCGGTGGCGGGGCTCATGACCGAGTCCATGGGGGCGGCCAGCACGGGCAGCTCGAAGCGGTAGGCGTCGATCTGCCAGGCGGTGGACACCTCCTCGGGATCGCGGGTGCGCCGGCTCGGCACGATCGCGATGTCGTCGAAGGAATAGGCGCGGCGACCCCGCTTGGCCGTGCCGATCTCGATCTCGGTGCTCATGCGACCACCCTAGTGCGCGGTCCCCTTCCCCCTGACAGTGACGTTTGCGCCCCGAAACGGATCAATTCGGGGCCGGAACGTCACTCCCAGGGGGAACGGGAGCTATCGCGAGGTGTAGTTCGGCGCCTCCGCAACCATCTGGATGTCGTGCGGGTGGCTCTCCTTGAGCGACGCCGAGGTGATCCGGACGAACCGGCCCTTCTCCTGCAGCTCGGGGATCGTGCGGGCACCGACGTAGAACATCGACTGGTTCAGGCCGCCGATCAGCTGGTGGGCGACGGCCGACAGCGGACCGCGGTAGGCGACCTGGCCCTCGACCCCCTCGGGCACGATCTTGTCGTCGCTCGCGACCTCGGCCTGGAAGTACCGGTCCTTGCTGTACGACTTCTTGCCACGGCTGCTCATGGCGCCCAGCGACCCCATGCCGCGGTACGCCTTGAACTGCTTGCCGTTGACGAAGACCACCTCGCCCGGCGACTCCTCGACCCCGGCGAGCATCGAACCGATCATGACGGTCTCGGCCCCGGCGACCAGCGCCTTGGCGATGTCGCCGGACTGCTGCAGGCCCCCGTCGGCGATGACCGGGACGCCCGCCGGGGCGCACGCGAGGGAGGCCTCGTGGACGGCGGTGATCTGCGGGACCCCGCAGCCGGTGACGACGCGGGTGGTGCAGATCGATCCCGGTCCGAACCCGACCTTGACGGCGTCGGCCCCGGCGTCGACGAACGCCTGGGCGCCGTCGCGGGTGGCCACGTTGCCGCCGATGACCTGCACGTGACGGGTGGCCGGATCGGTCTTCAGCCGCTGCACGATCTCCAGCAGCATCCGGACGTGGCCGTGGGCGGTGTCGGCGACCAGCACGTCGACGCCCGCCTCGATGAGGGTCGTGGCCCGCTCCCAGGCGTCGCCGAAGTAGCCGATCGCGGCGCCGACCATGAGCCGGCCGTCGGCGTCGTGGGAGGCATCGGGGAACTGCTCGCTCTTGACGAAGTCCTTGACCGTGATCAGGCCGGCCAGCCGGCCCTGGTCGTCCACCAGCGGCAGGCGCTCGCGCTTGTGCTTGCGCAGCAGCAGGGTCGCGTCCTCGCGGCTGATGCCGACGTCGCCGGTGATCAGCGGCATCGGCGTCATCATCTCGTCGACCTTGGTGGTGGCCCACTCGGCCAGCGGCGTGAACCGCAGGTCGCGGTTGGTGATGATGCCGAGCAGGCAGTTGTCGGGGTCGACGACCGGCAGACCCGATACCCGGTACTCGCCGCAGATGCGGTCGAGGTCCTCCAGGGTGGCGTCGGGGCCGATCGTGACGGGGTTGGAGATGATGCCGGTCTGCGTGCGCTTGACCAGGTCGACCTGGTACGCCTGGTCCTCGAGCGACAGGTTGCGGTGCAGCACCCCGATGCCACCCTGACGGGCCATCGCGATCGCCATGCGCGACTCGGTGACGGTGTCCATCGCGGCACTCACCAGCGGGACCTTGAGGCTGATCTCGCGGGTCAGCCGGGAGGTCGTGTCGATCTCGCTGGGGTTGAGGTCGGAGAACCCGGGCAGCAGCAGCACGTCGTCGTAGGTCAACCCGAGGGCGGCGAACTTGTCAGGGATACCCGTCTGCTCCATGGGCCCATGCTACGCGCGGCACCGGGCCGATCCGAGCGCCGGGACCACGCCTCAGAGGTACTGCTCGAGGTCGTCGGCCAGCTGGTTCATCACGGCGGCCTGCGCCTCGTAGCTGGACGGGACGACCGAGACCCACGGCACGTAGGCGCCGGTGGAGCCGGCGGTGGTCGCCGCCCAGACCGGCTGCGTGTCGAAGATCGCGAGGCCCGCCTCGCCGACGCGCGCGTCCCACAGGACGATGTCGGCGTCGTAGGTGTCGGCGTTCTCCCAGCTGAGGGTCTCGAAGTAACCCTGCGGGTCCGGGTTCGTGGGCGTCACGATGGGCAGACCGAGCTCGTCGCGGTAGTACTTCAGGTCCTGACTGACCTCGGGGTTGGAGATGTAGAGCACGTCGGTGGCCGGCGAGGCAGCGATGATCTGTCGGTCCCCGAGCTCCTCGCCGATGGCCCGCAGGCGGTCGGCGGCCGCGTCGAAGTCGGCGTGCGCCTGCTGCACGACGTCGGTGTCGAGGTCGGCGCCCAGGGCCTCGGCGATCTCCTCGGTGCCGTCGAGGATCTCGGTCAGCGACCGGTCCTCGAAGCTCTGCACGAGCAGCGGCAGGTCGGCCATGCGCTCGGCCGTGGCCTCGTTGACGTACCAGAGGGTCGGCTCGATGTAGGTGCTGGTGATGACGAGGTCGGGGCGCAGACCCACGAGGGTCTCGACGTCGATGTCGCCGTACTCACCGCCCCCGGTCACGTCGGTGACCGCCTCGGGGTCGAGTCCGGCGGCCTGCGGGTCGACCTCGCCGTCGGCGCCGACCAGCGGGCCGAAGGTGGCCACCGACTCGATCCCGAGGTCCGCGAGGGCGGCGGCCATCGAGACCTGGGCGACGATGCGCTCCGGCTCGGCGTCGAGCTCCAGGGTCGTGCCGAGGTCATCGGTGAACGTCCAGGCGGCGTCGCCGGCACCGGCGTCGTCGGTGGAGGAGCCGCAGGCGGCGACGGAGAACAGGGTGAGGGCCGCGGCGGCGGTCAGCAGACGAGTCTTCATGTCAGTGAGGTTACCCTCACCTAAGTCCGAGAGGTGCGAGGGGTCCCCCCGGACGGCCGACGCCCGCCCCCACCGAGGTGGGGGCGGGCGTCGTGGGTGACGGACTGCGTCAGTGCGCGTGACCGGCGTGCGAGTCGTCCAGCTCCTCGGCCGGCTTCTCGACCACGATGGTCTCGGTGGTGAGCAGCATCGCCGTGATCGACGCGGCGTTGGCCAGCGCGGACCGCGTGACCTTGACCGGGTCGAGGATGCCCTGCGCCAGCAGGTCCCCGTACTCGTCGGTGGCGGCGTTGTAGCCCTGCCCGGTCTCACGGACCTTGTTGACGACGACCTCACCGGAGACGCCGCCGTTGCGGGCGATCCACTCCAGCGGGGCGTCGGCACCGCGGCGGACGATGCGCACCCCGGTGGCCTCGTCGCCGGTCAGGCCCAGGTCGTCGTCCAGGACGGCGACGGCGTGCACGAGGGCGGAACCGCCACCGGGGACGATGCCCTCCTCGATCGCCGCGCGGGTCGCCGAGACGGCGTCCTCGATGCGGTGCTTCTTCTCCTTGAGCTCGACCTCGGTGGCCGCGCCGACCTGGATGACGCAGACGCCACCGGCCAGCTTGGCCAGCCGCTCCTGCAGCTTCTCGCGGTCCCAGTCGGAGTCGGTGTTCTCGATCTCGGCCTTGATCTGGCTGACCCGGCCCTCGACCTCGGCGGACTCGCCGCCGCCGTCGATGATCGTGGTGTCGTCCTTGCTGACCACGACGCGCCGGGCGGTGCCCAGCACCTCCAGGCCCACGGCGTCGAGCTTCAGGCCGACGTCGGGGGTGACGACGGTCGCGCCGGTGAGGGTCGCGATGTCCTGCAGCATGGCCTTGCGACGGTCACCGAACGCCGGCGCCTTGACGGCGACGGAGGTGAACGTGCCGCGGATCTTGTTGACCACGATGGTCGAGAGCGCCTCGCCCTCGATGTCCTCGGCGATGATGAACAGCGGCTTGCCGGCGGCGACGACCTTCTCCAGCAGCGGCAGCAGGTCGCTGACCGAGCTGATCTTGCCCTGGTTGACCAGGATGTACGGGTCGTCGAGCACAGCTTCCATGCGCTCGGTGTCGGTCACCATGTAGGGGCTCAGGTAGCCCTTGTCGAACTGCATGCCCTCGGTGAAGTCGAGCTGCGTGCCCAGGGTGTTGGACTCCTCGACCGTGATGACACCGTCCTTGCCGACCTTGTCGAACGCCTCGGCGATGAGCTCGCCGATGTGGGCGTCGCGGGACGAGACGGTGGCGACCGAGGTCATGTCGGAGATGTCGTCGACGTCGCGGGCGGTCTCGAGCAGCTTGGCCGAGACGGCCTCGACGGCCGCCTCGATGCCACGCTTGAGGCCGACCGGGTTGGCTCCGGCAGCGACGGCGCGCAGGCCTTCGTGGACCATCGCCTGGGCCAGCACGGTGGCGGTGGTGGTGCCGTCACCGGCGACGTCGTTGGTCTTGGTGGCGACCTCCTTGGCGAGCTGGGCGCCGAGGTTCTCGAAGGGGTCGTCGAGCTCGATCTCACGGGCGACGGTCACACCGTCGTTCGTGATGGTCGGCGCGCCCCACTTCTTGTCGAGGACGACGTAGCGGCCCTTGGGGCCGAGCGTGACCTTGACGGTGTCAGCGAGCTTGTCGACGCCGCGCTCGAGGGCGCGACGGGCGTTCTCGTCGAACTCCAGGATCTTGGGCATGGTGGTGGGTCCCTTTGCAGATGGGGTGACGTGCGGGGTGGGGTGCATCCCCCCGGGAGGCCCGTGGGATGCGAGAGGCCCCGGCCCGCACGAGGTGCGGGCCGGGGCGTCAGGTCAGGAGACGACCGCGAGGACGTCGCGCGCGGAGAGGATGAGGTACTCCTCGCCGGCGTACTTCACCTCGGTGCCGCCGTACTTGCTGAAGATGACCTTGTCGCCGACGGCGACGTCCAGCGGGACGCGGTTGCCGTTGTCGTCGACCCGACCGGGTCCGACGGCGACGACGTTGCCCTCCTGGGGCTTCTCCTTGGCGGTGTCCGGGATGACGAGTCCGGATGCGGTGGTCTGCTCGGCCTCGACCGCCTGGATGACCAGGCGATCCTCGAGCGGCTTGATGGTGACCGACACGTGTCGACCTCCCCTTTCGGCGGGTGAACGGTAAATGGTGTGTGCACGCCGTCGCGGGGGTCGTGCACGATTGGCAATCGACGGTGCCGAGTGCCAGTTCGGAATCTAGCACGTCATTGGCACTCGACCCAAGGGAGTGCTAAGCGCTCGTGCTCGCTGGCGCTCGCACTGCCTCCGTGCACTCCGCAGAGCTCCGTGCCCGGGCGCTTCTCGTCGCTGCGCTCCTCGTTGCTGGTCACCTCGTCGGGAGCGTCGCGAGGGGG
>NZ_CM001024.1:1990708-2091062 GCF_000160775.2 Aeromicrobium marinum DSM 15272
TGGACCTGGCGACGTTCGAGCAGCTGCTGACGCCCGCCGGGCAGGCCCTGCTGGCCGAGATCGCCCAGCGGGCCGGCGTCGAGTCCGACCTCGGCCTCGGCACCCGGCTGCGGCGCCACCACGACGCCGGTCTGGTCGCCGCCGCCGTCACGCAGAACCACCTGCGCGGGAGGGCGGCATCGAAGTTCGGTCCCGACGCCGCGCACCTGTACTTCACCCACGACGCCCTCGAGCAGTCGACCCGGCGGCGGGTCGCCGACCATCGGGCGGCCCGGCTGCGGGCCGCTGGGGTCGGACGGGTCGTCGACCTGGGGTGCGGGATCGGTGCCGACCTGATCGCCGTCGCCCGCACCGGCATCGCGGTCCGCGGGGTCGAACGCGACCCCGTCCGCACCGCCGTGGCCCGCGCCAACCTCGCAGCTCTCGGACTCCCCGGCACCGTCGAGGTCGGCGACGCCACGTCCGTCGACCTCGCCGACGACGAGGTCGCCTTCGTCGACCCGGCCCGCCGCGACGGACGTGGACGGGTCTTCGGCACCGACGGACTCCAGCCGCCGTGGGAATGGGTCGCACCCCTGCTGGACGGTCGCGCCGTCGCCAAGGTGATGCCCGGTATCGCCCACCGCGACGTCCCGGCCGGCGTCGAGGCTGAGTGGGTCAGCGACGGTGGCGACCTGGTCGAGGCGTGCCTGTGGGGTCGCGCGTTCGCCCGCGACCGCCGTCGCGCCACCCTGCTGCCGTCCGGTTCCTCCTTGGCGCACGCGGGCGACGAGGCGGCGGTGGCCCCCGTCGGGACGCACCTCTACGAGCCCGACGACGCCGTCATCCGCGCCGGGCTCGTGGCCGAGTTCGCCAGCTCGATCGGCGGCTGGCTGCCCGACCCCCACGTGGCGTTCGTCAGCACCGACCGGGCCGTGAGCACGCCCTTCGGCCGCGGCTTCCGGGTCGTCGACGAGCTGCCGTTCCGCGAGAAGCAGCTGCGGGCCGCCCTGCAGGTCCGGCGCATCGGCACGTTGACGGTCAAGAAGCGCGGCGTGGACGTCGTCCCGGAGGTCCTGGTGAAGCGGCTCAAGCTCGACGGCCCCCACCCGGCGACCGTCATCCTCACCCGGGTGGACGGCGCCGGCCGCGCGTTCCTCGTCGAACGACTCTGACCCGGTCCACGCGGCTAGGGTCGGCCCATGGACCCGCTCGAGCCGCCGCGTGTCGACCTCAACGCCGATCTCGGCGAGTCCGTCGAACGCTGGGAGTCCGGTGAGGACCTTGCGCTGCTCGACGTCGTCACCAGCGCCAACGTCTGCTGCGGTGCCTACGCCGGCGACGAGGGTCTGATGTTCGCGACCTGTCTGGCAGCGGCGGAGCGCGGCGTGGCGATCGGCGCCCAGGTCGGCTACCCCGATCGCGAGGGGTTCGGCCGGCGGCCGCAGGACCCCGACCACGACGAGCTCGTGCGGCAGGTGCGCGAGCAGGTCGACCTGCTCGCCGAGATCGCCGACGAGACCGGCGCGACCGTGGCCTACGTCAAACCGCACGGCGCGCTCTACCACGCCGTCACGTCCGACGAGGCACAGTCGGCGGCCGTCGTGGAGGCCGTCGCCCCCTACGGGCTCCCGCTCCTGGGGCTGCCCCATGCGCTGGCACTCTCCCGCGCCCGCGCCGAGGGCCTGCCCGTCGTCGTCGAGGGGTTCGCGGACCGCGCCTACACGCCCTCGGGCGACCTCGTGCCCCGCTCCGACCCGGGCGCGGTGCTGCACGACCGGGCCGCCGTCGCCGCCCAGGCGGTGCGACTGCTCGGCACGGTGGACTCGATCTGCCTGCACAGCGACTCCCCCGGCGCCGTGGATCTGGCCGGGGCCGTCCGGGCGGCACTGGAGCGGGCGGGCGCGACGATCGGACCGTTCGCGTGAGGGTCCTGCCGTGCGGCGACCGGGCGGTGCTGCTCGACTGCGCCGACCTGGAGGAGGCACTGGGCTGGTTCACGGCGCTGCAGGACCGGGCGGAGGCGGTGGTCGGGGCGCGGACCGTCCTGCTGCGGGGGCAGCCGGACCAGCTGCGCCGCCTCGTCGCTGCGTCCGCACCCGCGCCTGCGCACCAGGTCGCGCCGACCACCGTGGTGGTGCCGGTGAGCTACGACGGCGCCGACCTCGACGAGGTGGCCACGCTGACCGGACTGACCCCCGACGAGGTCGTCTCCGCACACACCGGCGCCCCGTGGACGGTCGCCTTCAGCGGCTTCGCCCCCGGGTTCGCCTACCTGGCCGGCGGTGACCGGCGGCTCCACGTGCCGCGCCGCGCGACGCCCAGACCGTCGGTGCCGGCCGGCGCGGTCGGGCTCGCCGGCGAGTTCTCCGGCATCTATCCGCGCTCGTCGCCCGGCGGCTGGCAGCTGCTGGGTCGGACCGACACCGCGATGTGGGACCTGGACCGTGACCCGCCGGCCCTGCTCACCCCGGGCACCGTCGTCCGCTTCGAGGCCGCGGACGGACCGGCGTCACCATGAGTCTCGTCGTGGAGTCGGCCGGTCCCCTGACCCTCGTGCAGGACGCGGGCCGGCCCGGCCACACCGGGTGGGGCGTGTCGGCGTCCGGCGCCTTCGACCGTCCGGCGATGCGCCAGTCCCACCACGTCCTGGGCAACCCCGCGGGCGCCGCCGTGCTCGAGACCTACGGCGACCTGGCCCTCCGGGCGGCCCGCCGCCACGTGGTGGCCGTGACGGGAGCACCCGCACCGGTCCTGCTCGACGGACGGCCGGTCCCCCAGGGCCGTGCACTCACCCTGCCGCGGGGATCGCTGCTGAGGGTGGGCCCGGCCTCACCCGGCCTGCGGCTGACGGTCGGCGTCGCCGGCGGCATCCGCACCCCGGTGGTGCTCGGGTCGCGCTCGCGAGACGTCCTGGCCGACCTCGGGCCCGACCGGCTCGCCGACGGGGCGGTCCTGTCGGTCGGACCCGCTCACCCCACCCCTCTCGTCGACGACATCGTGCCCACCGTTCGGTCGGGCTGCATCGACCTCTCGGTGACGCCCGGTCCGCGGGACGACTGGTTCGTCGAGGGGGCCCTCGAGCAGCTCCTGACGACCGGGTGGGCCGTGTCGCCGCAGTCGGACCGCATCGGCGTCCGCCTCTTGGGACCGCCGCTCGTCCGGTCCCGCACCGCCGAGCTCCCGAGCGAACCGGTGGTGCGCGGGAGCATCCAGGTGACCGCCGCCGGCCTGCCCGTCGTGCTGGGTCCGGACCATCCCGTCACGGGGGGCTACCCGGTGATCGCGGTGGTCGACGACGCCGACACCGACCTGCTGGCCCAGGCCCGACCCGGTCAGGTGGTGCGGCTTCACCGCCGGCGCCCCGGTGCGGGTGCATGATGAGGCGATGAGAGACGTCCGGCGCCTCGTCGTCACCCTCGTCATCGGCTCCTTCTCCGTCGCGGCCGCGCTCGGCATCCTGGCCCTGCTCACCGGTGGTGACGGTTTCGGCGAGACCCAGGGTCGGGTGCTGCTGACCACGGTCGTCGTCGGGGTGGAGTCCGTGGCCGTGCTCTGCTACCTCGCGGTCGCGGGACGACCCGCTGCTTTCGTGGGCGCCCTCGGGGGTGTGGTCTCGCTGGTCCCGACCGGCCTGGCCCTGTGGCTGACGTGGGGCGGGTCGGACACCGCTGCTCTCTTCGAGGTGTTCGGCGTCTCCGTCACGATCGCCGCGTCCCTCGCCCAGGCCTGCCTGCTGATCGCGCTGGCCGGCCGACACCGCTTCGGGGCCGGGTTGACCGGCACCCTGGTCGCCATCACCGTGGTGGCCGCCATGATCTGCCTCGCGATCGTCGCCGGTGAGGACCTCGGCGACTGGTACTGGCGCCTGTTCGGAGTGGTCGCGATCCTCGACGTGCTGGGCACCGTGGTGCTGGCGGCGACCGGGGCCTCCGGGCGCCGAGCACGACCCGTTGCAGGCGAGCCGGACCTGCTCAGCCCGGCGGCCCGGGCGCGGCTCGTCGAGGCGGCCCACCGGCGCGGAACGAGCCCCACTCAGGTGCTCGACGACGCGCTCGACGCCCTGCTCGGCCCCTGACCTCTGGACCCCTGTCCTGCACCCTGGGCGGTAGGTGAGCAACCGAACCCACGACGGGTCGGTGGCTGAGCAACCTCATGGCACGGTCGAAGGGTTGCTCACCTACCGCCTCCCCCGGCGAGAGGTTGGTGACCTACCGCCCCGGGGCAGGGTCAGCCGGCGACCACCTGGGTGACCGGGAGGCCGGAGTCCGCCGGCAGATCGAGCGACGACGGGCGGTGCCCCCGGCGCACGACCTCGGCCCCGAGCGCCGCGACCATCGCACCGTTGTCGGTGCACAGGCCCATGCGCGGCACCCGGATCTCGATGCCGGCCTCGGCGGCCCGCTGCTCGGCGTAGTGCCGCAGGCGCGAGTTGGCCGCGACGCCGCCTCCGATCACGAGGGTCGACACGTCGTGCTCGAGGCAGGCCTCGACGGCCTTGCGGGTGAGCACGTCGCAGACCGCGTCCTGGAACGAGGCCGCCACGTCGGCGACGGGCAGCTCACGTCCGGCGAGCGCCTCGCGCTGGACGTGCCGGGAGACCGCGCTCTTCAGGCCCGAGAACGAGAAGTCCCAGCGGTGCCGGGCCTGGTCGCGGGCCGCCGTCAGCGCCCGCGGGAACGCGATGGCGGTGGGATCACCGTCGGCCGCGATCCGGTCGATGTGCGGCCCGCCGGGGTAGGGCAGGCCGAGCAGCCGGGCGACCTTGTCGAACGCCTCGCCCGCGGCGTCGTCGATGGTCTGCCCCAGCAGGGTGATGTCGCAGGTGATGTCATCGACCAGCAGGATCTCGGAGTGCCCACCGCTGACCAGCAGGGCCGCCACCCGGCCCTCGATGCGGCCGTGCTCGAGCTGGTCGACCGCCACGTGGGCGGCGAGGTGGTTGAGCCCGTAGAGGGGCTTGTCGTGCGCCAGCGCCAGCGCCTTGGCCGCCGCCACGCCGACCAGGAGGGCTCCGGTGAGACCCGGGCCGCAGGTGACGGCCACGGCGTCGACGTCCTGGATCCGGACCCCGGAGTCCGCATAGGCCTGCTCGAGGGCCGGCACCATCGCCTCCAGGTGGGCGCGGCTGGCCACCTCGGGCACCACGCCGCCGAACCGCACGTGCTCGTCGACGCTGGACGCCACCACGTGCGCCAGCAGCTCGGTGCCCCGGACGATCCCGACGCCGGTCTCGTCGCACGAGGACTCGATGCCGAGCACCAGGGGTTCAGTCACGGCCCCAGTGTCTCAGGGCACTGCACCCCACCGCGCCGGGTCCCGGGGTCCCGACGGTCCGATGTGGGACGGTGGCCCGATGGCCCGCACCGACACCCCGCCCGCCGGCGACGAACGCTCCGTCCTGTTCCAGATGCTCGAGTACGTCCAGCAGACGGCCCTGTCGAAGGTGCGAGGACTCGACGACGAACAGGCCAGGCGAGCCCCGGTGGCCACGTCACCCCTCACCACCCCCGCGTCGCTGCTGCACCACCTGAGGTGGAACGAGCACTACTGGGTCGAGGTCGTGCTGCTGGGTCGCGACGACCGAGCTCCATGGTCCGACGAGCATCCCGACGGGGAGCTGGAGGAGGGTCTGGTGCTGCCGGTCGACGAGATCGTCGCCGGCTACGGGGAGCAGGTGCAGCTCTCCCGGGCGCTGCTCGCCGAGCTCGACCTCGACACCGAGTCCGCCGAGCCCCTGCGGGACTTCCACCCCAACGTCCGCTGGGTCGTGCAGCACCTCGTGGAGGAGACCGCGCGCCACAACGGACACCTCGACCTGCTGCGCGAGATGATCGACGGGTCCACCGGCACCTGAGGTGCTGCCGGGGCGGGCCTACTCGCTGATCTTGACCTTGCGGTCGAAGGCGACGTAGCCGCTGTAGTCGGACCCGACGCGGTCGAACGAAGCCTTGATCGGGTCCGGGTACGACCACGCGCCGTCGGGCAGGGTGTCCTCGCCCAGACCGACGTTCCAGTACTGCGCGTCACCCTTCCACGGGCAGCGGTACGCGGTCGGGCTCTTCTCGAACGCGCCCTCGGTCAGGCTGGAGGGCGGGAAGTACCAGTTGCCCTCGATCTGCACGAGCTCGTCGGTGGGTGCCTCTGCAAGGACGGTGCTGCCGAGTACGGCCTTCATGTCAACCTCCTGGGTCGACCTCAGTCTGCACCCGAGCGGCAAGCGGTGCAGCCCGGATCAGTCGCCGGCCTCACGGGCGGCCCGACGCGCCTCCTTGGCCGCCTTCTCCTCGGCGTCCAGACGGGCGGCCTCCTCCGGCGTGGGGGCGGTTCCGCCGTACCGGGCGGGCGCCCACCACTGGCCCTCGGGCCGGATCGGGTACTCGTGGATGGCCTTGTCCAACAGGGCCGACATGGCCTCTCGCAGCTTCGCCGTCTCGGCGACCGGGTCCTCGCCCGTGACCTCCAGCGGCGCCCCCACGTGCAGGGCGATCGTGCGCCCACGGCCGAAGATGTCGGACTCCTGGTCCTTGGTCTTCAGCAGCTGGGTGCCCCACGTGACCATCGGGATCAGGGGCACCCCGGCCTCGGCGGCCATGCGCACGGCACCGGTCTTGAGCTCCTTGATCTCCATCGAGCGACTGATCGTCGCCTCCGGGAAGATGCCGACGATCTCGCCGGACCGCGCGTACTCGACGGCCGTGCGGTACGACGCCTCGCCGTTGGCCCGGTCGACCTCGATGTGGTGGAACGAGCGCATGAGGGCCCCGGTCTTTCCCTCGAACGCCTCCTTCTTGGCCATGAACCGCACGAGCCGCCCGCTGGGCTGGGCCGCGAGTCCGTCGAAGACGAAGTCCACGTACCCGATGTGGTTGGCGGCCAGGATGGCGCCGCCCGTGCGCGGGATGTGCTCGGTGCCTGACGTCTGGAACTTCATGCCCAGCACCTTGAAGAGCGTCTTGGCGGTGACGATGACCGGCGGGTAGGTGATGTCGCGCATGGCCCGAGCCTAGTGCACACGCGTGCACCGAGCCGGGTTCGGCGGTACCCGGCCGGACCTCGGGCCCCGGACCGGTCGCGTCGCGCCGGCCACGACCCGGACCGGGGTAGCCTCCTTGTCTGTGCCAGCAGCCGTTCCCCGTCCGTCAGCCCCCGCCGGAGGGGTGCGCACCGAGATCCAGGCGCTGCGGGCGGTCGCGGTGCTGGCGGTCGTCGGGTACCACCTGTGGCCCAACCGGCTGCCGGGCGGGTTCGTCGGCGTCGACGTGTTCTTCGTCGTCTCCGGCTTCCTCATCACCGACCACCTGCTCCGTGAGGTGGCGACGCGGAACCGGGTGCACCTGCCGACGTTCTGGGCCCGGCGGGCCAGGCGTCTGCTCCCCGCCTCCTTCGTCACCATCGCGGCGACGGCTGCCGCCGTGTACCTGTGGGTTCCCGAGAACCGCTGGCCACAGTTCGGTCGCGAGCTGCTGGCCTCGGCGTTCTACGTCGAGAACTGGGAGCTGTCGCGACAGGCGGTCGACTACCTGGCGCAGTCCAACGTCGTGTCACCCAGCCAGCACTTCTGGTCCCTGGGGGTCGAGGAACAGTTCTACCTCGTCTGGCCCGTCCTCATCGGCGCCGCGACCCTGCTCGCCGTCCGCCTGCGGCGACGCCCCGACGTCGTGGTCGCGGCCGCGCTCCTGCTCGTCTTCGCTGCCAGTCTGGCCCACTCGGTCGACCTCACCCCGAGCGATCCCGGCCGGGCCTACTTCTCGACCTTGACCCGCGCCTGGGAGTTCGCGGCGGGTGGCCTGCTGGCATGGCTGGGCCGCCGGGTGGCGCTCGAACGTGTCGGCGGGGCCGGCCTCCGCTCGGCTGTCTCCTGGGGCGGCTTCGCGGCCATCGGCGTCTCCCTGCTCGTGATCGACGGCAGCACGCCGTTCCCCGGGTACGCCGCCGGACTCCCCGTGCTCGGCACGGTCGCCGTGATCCTCGCGGGTGCGCCGTCGTCGCGCCTCTCCCCCGCACCCCTGATGGACCGGCGACCCGTCCAGCTGCTCGGGGACGTCTCCTACGGCGTCTACCTGTGGCACTGGCCCCTGATCGTGCTGCTGCCGTACGTCACCGGTGCCGACCTCGGGACGACCGACAAGCTGGGGATCCTGCTGGGATCGGTCCTGCTGGGCTGGCTGTCCAAGACGCTGGTCGAGGACCGGTTCCGCTCACCGGGTCCGCCGACCGGCGGGTGGACGGGTCCGAGCCGCACGTTCGCGACCGTCGGCGCCGCCTCGGCCGTCCTGGTCGTCTCCTGCCTGGCCCTGGTCACCTGGACACCGGCGGCCCTGCCCGACGCCCGCGAGGTCGCCGCCACCCCGTGCCTGGGCGCGAAGGCCCTGCTCGACCCGGGGTGCGACGGGCGGATCGACGACGCGCTGGTCACGGAGGCCGCGGCCTTCGCGACCGATCTCGCCCCGGCCGACATCAGTGCCTGCGAGACGTCCGCCAACTCCCGGACCTACCGCCGGTGCTCCTTCGGCTCGACCGACCCGGCCGCGCTCGGGGTCGCGCTCGTCGGCGACTCCCACGCCACCCGCATCGCGGACGCGGTCAGGACCACCGCCGAGTCCGAGTCCTGGCGACTCTCCACCTTCCTGGTGTCGGGATGCCCGATGCTCGCGCGCGAGTGGGTCGGCTCGACCTGGGGGGCGGACGCCACCTACTCCGAGATCTGCCGCACCACGGCCGTGCGGGCCCTCGACGAGGTCGCCGCCGACCCGACGATCGACGTGGTCGTCGTCACCAACCGCACGCGGCTGTACCTCTCCGAGGACCCCGACCTCTGGCCGCTCACGGCCGCCCAGGTCGCCGATGTGCTGACCCGGTTGCAGCAGGCCGGCAAGGCCGTGGTCGTCCTGCGCGACACCCCCGAGATGCGCGGCGTCCCGGTCGAGGGCGGCGTCGGCGCCGTGGACTGCCTGCTGCAGACCGACGACGCCACCGACTGCTCGGTGCCACGGGCGGAGATCGCGTTCGACGACCCGCTGCGGACCGCCGGCGAGATGACCGGGTCGCCCGTCGTCGACCTCGACGACCTGGTGTGCGACGACGCACGGTGCTTCACCCAGATCGGCGGCATCGTCGTCTACACCGACGACAACCACCTCACCACGACCTTCGCCCGCACCGCCCAGCCCACGATCGCCGCACGGCTCACCGCTGCCGTCGAGGCGCTCGGGAAGGACCCGTCATGACGCTCGACATCCTCATCCCCTACTGGGGCGACCCGGACCTGATGATCGCCACCACGGCGTCGGTCGTCGCCCAGGACGACCCCCGGTGGCGCCTGACGATCCTCGACGACCAGTACCCCGGGGACGAGGTCCGCACGTGGGTGGAGTCCCTCGGGGACGAGCGCATCACGTACCACGTGAACGAGCGCAACCTCGGCATCACCGACAACTACCGGGCCGCGGTCGGTCGGGCGACGCAGTCGCACCTGACCCTGCTCGGCTGCGACGACCTGCTCCACCCGGGGTACGTCGGACTGATGCGGTCACTGGTCGAGCGGCACCCCGACGCCGACGTGTTCCAGCCCGGGGTGCAGGTCATCGACGCGGACGGGACCCCGGTCCTGCCGTTGGTCGACCGGGTCAAGCAGCGGCTCCTGACGCCGCGCCGGGAGGTCGAGCTGCGCGGCCCCGACATGGCCACGAGCCTGATCCGGGGCAACTGGCTCTACTGGCCGTCCCTGACCTTCCGGACCGAGACGTTGCAGCGCATCGACTTCCGGGACGGCCTGCCGATCATCCAGGACCTGGCCCTGCTCATGGACATCGCGTTCGAGGGGGGCGCCCTGGTGTACTCGCCGGTCACCGCCTTCTCCTACCGGCGTCACTCCGGCAGCGCCTCGCAGAAGACCATCGTCAGCGGCCAGCGGTTCCGGGACGAACGCACCTACTACCGGACGGCCCGCGAGCTCGCCCGGCGGCTGGGCTGGAGGCGCACCGCACGGGCCGCCCGCTGGCGCCTGCTGTCGCGCCTGCACGGACTGGCCGAGCTGCCCGGCGTGCTCCGGTCGCGCAGCCGCGCCGGGATATCATCGACCGTGGCCCACATCCTGGCGCCGTGACGACCCACCCGAGGAGCTCCATGCCGTCGAACGTCCTGATCACCGGTGGCGCCGGGTTCATCGGCTCCCGCCTGGCCCGCCGGTTCGCCGACGACGGCCACCGCGTCACGATCCTGGACACGTTGTCCCCCCAGGTCCACGGCGCGGACCCGGCCCAGGACTCCCCCCTGCTGAAGGCGGCCGCGGAGGTCGCCGAGGTGGTGCAGGGGTCGGTCACCGACGTCGACGCGTTGCGCCGTGTGCTCCCCGACCAGCACGTCGTGGTCCACCTGGCCGCCGAGACCGGCACGGGACAGTCGATGTACGAGATCGACCGCTACGTCGAGGCGAACATCGGCGGCACGGCGAAGCTGCTGGACCTGCTCGCCAACGAGCCCCACCACGTCGGGCGCGTGGTCATCGCGTCGTCCCGGTCGATCTACGGCGAGGGCGCCTACCGCAGCAGCGCCGGCGAGATCGTCTACCCCTCGCACCGCGACGACGCCGCCATGGCGGCGGGCGACTTCGACGTGCACGCGCCCGGACACGACCCGCTGACCCTCGTGCCGACCGACGAGTCGGCGCGCCTGCACCCGTCCTCGGTCTACGGGATCTCCAAGCAGGTCCAGGAGTCGCTCATCATGACCGTCGCGCCGACGATCGGCATCGAGGGGGTGGCGCTGCGGTACCAGAACGTCTACGGACCGGGCCAGTCGCTGAAGAACCCCTACACGGGCATCCTGTCGATCTTCTCCACCCTGATCCGACAGGGCCGTGAGATCAACATCTTCGAGGACGGTCACGAGAGCCGGGACTTCGTCTACATCGACGACGTCGTCGAGGCCACGTACCTCGCCTCCACGGTGCCGGGCGCCGCCCACCAGGTGATGAACGTCGGCAGCGGCGTCGCGACCTCCGTGCTGGAGGTCACGGCCGCACTGCAGGCCGCCTTCGGGTCCGACGTTCCGGTGCGCGTGTCCGGCAACTACCGGCTGGGCGACATCCGCCACAACGTGGCCGACACCACCCGCCTGGCCGAGGTGCTGGGGTTCACCCCCGCCGTCGACTTCGCCACCGGGGTCGGTCGCTTCGTGGAGTGGGTCCTGACCGAGCCCGTCGAGGAGGGCGGGTACGAGAAGTCGCTGCAGGAGATGGCGTCACGCCGGCTGTTGAAATGACCGCCGCGACCGCTGCCGAGGGGCTGCCCCGCACGTTCGACCCGCGCACCAACAGCCTCAACCTGTTCCGCCTCGTGCTGGCGGCGATGGTGCTGTTCGCGCACGCCTTCTACCTCGACGGCCGGGGCATCGGACCGCACATCCAGGGTGAGAACCTCGGCGGTCTCGCCGTCGGGGGGTTCTTCGTCCTCAGCGGCTTCCTCATCACCACCAGCCGGTTCCGCAACGCGGTCGGCGACTACATCGTGCTGCGGGTCGCCCGGATCTTCCCCGCCTTCATCGTCTGTCTCGTCCTCACCGCCACGGTCCTCGCCCCGTTCGCCATGTGGTGGGAGTTCCGCTCGCTCGACGGCTACCTCACGACCGGCCCCACCCCGGCGTCCTACGTGTGGTCCAACGCCGGCCTGCTGATCAACCAGTACGAGATCGGCCGGTCGCTCGAGTCGGTGCCGTACCCGCGGGTGTGGAACGGCTCGCTGTGGACGCTGTACTACGAGTTCGCGTGCTACCTGCTGGTCGGCGTGATCGCCGTCGTCGGGGTCGTCCGACGGTCGCCGTGGCCGCTCGCCGCGATGTTCGCCCTCAGCGTGGCGGTGTACGCGACCGAGACGCAGTGGGCCGCCCTGCAGCTCGACGAGCGCTTCTTCCTGCTCGCCAAGCTGTTGCCGTACTTCCTCGGCGGCGCCGTCGCCTACTTCGTGGTCGCCCGGTTCGGCGTGCCGCACGTGGCCGGGGCCACCGCCCTGGTCCTCGCCGTGGCGAGCATCGTGCTGGTGCCCCGGGTCGGTGGCCAGCTCGCCGCGCCGTTGCTGGCGTGGGGTCTGCTGTGGCTCTCCACCGTGGTGCCGCAGCCTCGCTGGGTCGCCACGAACGACATCTCGTACGGCTTCTACATCTACGCCTGGCCCGTGCAGCAGCTCGGCGTGCTCGTCGGTGTCTCCTCGCTCGGCTTCGTCGCCTACCTGCTGCTCACCGCGGTCGGCACCGCGGCCCTGGCTGCACTCAGCTGGTTCGCCGTCGAGCGGCCCGTCATGCGGGCGGCCCACACCCGGCTGCGAGCGACCCGACCCGCTCGGGCCTGACCCCGGGCGCCGCGCGGCGGGGCGGCAGCGTCTCGATACCCTGCCGCCATGGCCACCATCCTCGTCGACCTGCTGTCGCTGACCGGTTCGAAGGGCGGGATGGAGGTCTACACGCGCGAGCTGTACCAGCAGTTCGCCGTCCAGGCGCCTCAGCACGAGTTCGTCGGGTTCGCCAGCACCGAGGCCGCCGCGATGGACCTCACCTGGTTCCCCGGCAGGATCGTCGACTCCGGGATCAGCGGGGAGAACCGGCTGCAGTGGGCCCGGGGTGAGCTGCTGGCCGTGAACCCGGCGGCGCGCCGCGCGGGAGCCGACCTCATCCACTCCCCTGCGACGCTCGGACCGCACCGCCGCGACATCCCGACCGTCGTGACGATGCACGACATGCTCTACTGGTCGCACCCCGAGTTCATGTCGACGCCCCTGTACACCGCGCCGGTCAAGCTCATGGAGCGGATCGTCTCCCGCCGGGCCGACCGGGTCGTCACGATCAGCGAGGCCTCGGCGGAGGCCATCGGCCGGTACCTGTCCGTGCCGCGCTCCCGCATCTCGGTGATCCACCTGGCCGGACGGGCGATCGCCGGGGTGGACCGTGACCGCCACCGCCCCGACCAGCCGCTGCTGCTCGGCACGGGCAACCGGCGACCGCACAAGAACTGGGAGACGCTCGTCCGCGCACTGGCCCTGATCGACCCGCCCCAGCGCCCCCGCCTGGCCCTGACCGGCAGCGGTCCCGACGATCCGATGATCGCGCTCGTGGCCGAGCTCGAGCTCCAGCCGTGGGTGGAGCTGCACGGCTGGATCGAGGAGTCCGAGCTGGCCGACCTGTACTCCCGGGCGACCCTGCTCGCGACCCCGTCGTTCTGCGAGGGGTTCTCGTTGACGCCCGTCGAGGGGATGCTGTCCGGGATCCCGGTGCTGATCAGCGACATCGCCGTCCACCGCGAGGTGGCCGGCGATGCGGCCGTCTACGTCGATCCGTCCGATCCGGCAGCCATGGCGGCCACGATCGCCCGGGTGGTCTCCGACCCGGCGCTCCTGGCCGAGCACGCGCGCAAGGGCCTGGACCAGGCGTCGCGGTACTCGTGGGAGGACACGGCGCGACGAACCCTCGCGGTGTTCGACGAGGTCCTGACCGCGTCAGGCCGCTGATCTCAGCAGCCGACGACCCGGTACAGCACGGCCTCCCCCTCGCGGTCGATCTCCTCGACCGCGTCGGAGCGCTCCAGGTTCTCCAGCCCCGGATAGGTGACCTCGTAGTTGTTGATCTGCTGCTCGCCGAAGTCCAGGACGAAGTCGACGCCCAGGCGGTCGATCGCGGCACACGTCTCCGACCCGGGGGTGGCGAACCGCAACGACCGGTTGACGCGTGCGGTGTCGGCACCGATGTCCATGAGCAGGTGCGGCATCAGCACCCGCCGGTCGGCCAGCGCCAGCGCCAGGCCCGCGCCGGTGTACGGGCTGCCGGCGATCACCGAGTCCGGCGGCACCAGGTCGGGGACCCGTTCCAGCAGACGGGACTCGTCGGGGGTCAGCAGCCACGCGTCGTCGACCAGGGCGAACGACCGCTGCGACTCCGTGGTGATCTGTCGCAGCGGGCCGCCGACGTGGGTCGCCACGACCAGGGCCACGACCCCCACGACGGCCACGACGGCGCGAGCACGGGGGCGGTCGATCCTCTGGTCGCGGTCCCGCAGCCATGCCCGGCCGCGGTCGTGGACCGCCTCGGCCCCGCGTGCCGCCAACGGAATCATCGCCAGGGGCACGAGGGCGGCCAGCCGCGGCGGGTTGTTGTACCAGGGGCCGACGAGCAGCGTGCGGAGCCAGTCCTGCTGGGAGCCGGCCGCCAGGACGTAGAGGAGTCCGGCGATCACGAACGCACCGCTCGCCGCCGCGCCCGCTCCGCGACCGCCCCTCAGCGACACCACGATGCCCAGGAGGGTCAGCAGGGCCAGGGCGATCGCGACCGGCATGCCGTACACCGACGCGGTGAGGACCTCACCGACCGCCTGTCCCGTCGTCACGATGGTGGGCCAGTAGATCTGGTCGGCGGGCGGACGGATGACCCGGACGGCCACGAGACCCAGCACCAGGTAGGCCGCCACCGCGGCCACGACCGGAACCCGACGCGACGGGTGCCGGAGATGCCGGACGGCGACGACGGCCGCCACCGGCACCGAGAACGCCAGGAGGGCCACCAGTGCGCTCGGGTGAGCCACGGCCATGCCGGGGACGACTCCCACCAGCAGCAGGGCGCAGACCCCTCGTGGCGGGCCGGTGACGCCCACCCCCGCTGCTCGGGCGAGGGCCGCCACCGCCAGCGGGAGCACGGCACCGGACAGGAACAGCGGATACAGGATCCCGTAGGTGAGCAGCAGGAACGGGAAGGCGGCCGTCGCGGCCGCCAGGACCCCCGCTGCGACGGTCAACGCTGCCGACGTGCCGAACCAGGTGCGGGCGAGGACGACGACGGACAGGGGCCACACGACGCAGGCCACGACCAGCGTCACCGCCGTGACGGCGACCGGGACGCCGGCGCCCGTGAGGTCCGCGACGAGGCTGACCACGGCGTGCCAGGCCGACGGGTAGAAGCCCAGGTTGCCCTCGGGGGACGTCATCCCCCCGACGGTGAACGGGGACGCGCTCCCGGTCTGCAGCACGTACTGCACGGCGTTGAGGTGGAAGATGTTGTCGTACGACTGCGAGACGGCGTCGGGCCGTTGGAGGATCAGCCACAGACGACGGCCGATCAGCCCGGCGGCGAGCCCCACCGCCAGCAGCACGGGCCACGGGCCCGCTGCGCCTCTCGGCTCGTCGCTCCCCCATCGCCCGACGAGGACACGACGGCCGGCCGCCAGCACGACGGCCGCTGCCGCCGTCATCACCACGACCGGCACGACCGACCACGTGACACCGCCCCACTCGGCCACGACCGAGGCGGTCGCGACCGTCGTCACCGACAGCGGCGCCGTCGCCGCCGCGAGCCAGGCCCCCCGCAGACCTGCTGCGGCACCCAGGACGAGTCCGGGCACGCCGAGGAGGGCCAGCGTCGCCGCCAGCGGGAGCACGACCTCGGACCACATGCCCACACCCGTCCTCTCTTCGTCGGCCCGACGACTCTAACGCCCGGCCGGTGACGAGCCTCGATCGGCGGCGGCGACGCGCCGCAGCACGGCGGCGATCGCCATGCCGGCGAGCGGGCCCCCGATCATCGAGAGGAGCGATCGGGCCCCCAGGCTTCCGGGCACGAGCACCAGCAGCACGGTCGCGACGGCCGAGACGGTCCACATCGTGACGTAGTCGCGATGGTGCGACCGTCCCAGCAGCGCCGAACCCACCAGGACCTGCACTCCGAGCAGACCTGCTCCGACGACGACTCCTGCCACGAACCACGGCTCGATCGCGTAGGAGCCGCCCGTCACGGTGTCGAGGACCGCCGGCCCCACTGCGGCGGCGGCGCCGGCGGCCACCACCGTCACGACGAGGATCAACGACCCTCCTCGGCGGAGCACCTGGACGGCCCGGTCGTGCCCGTCACGGAACCTCACGAGCAGGAATCCCTGCAGGGCCAGGATCGGCACGATCAGTGGCGCCCTGGCCAGGCTCGTGACCATGACCAGCTCGGCGAGCCGTTGAGGGGTGGTGTCACGGGAGACGGCCGCCATCACGGCCGGCATCCCACTGACCATCACCCCGAGCGCGGAGCTGGCCACCACGGCGCCGAGGACCTGACGCACCAGCTCGCCACGTCCCACGTCGAGCGTGAACCGGCCCCGACCACGGCTCCAGGTCGCGAGGCCCACGGCGACCGCCGCGACGAGGAACGGCAGGGCCATCGCGGCGAACAGCTGGGGCCTCGCCGCCGTCATCAGCAGGGCCGACACGACCAGCAGGGTCCGGACCGCACTGTCCGTCAGGGTCAGGCCGGCCACCGCACGCCAGCGTTGGAGGCCCTGCAGCACGCCGCCCACGAGGGTGACTCCGACGTAGCCGGTGCCCGCCAGCAGCATCCACCCGGCCGCCCCGCCCACGGGACCGTCGGTGCCGTCGATGACGACGACCGAACCGGCCAGCACCGCGAGCGCTCCGACGACGACAGCGGCCAGGACGGCCAGGTCCGCCGCTCCGGCCACACCGTCCTCGCGGGCGGTGCCCGCCGGTCGCACGGCGCGCGTGACGGCGTTCTGGATGCCGGACAGCAGGGTCACCATGACGTACATGGCCGACCAGAACGTGCCGAACGCGATGTAGAGCCCGGGGTCGTCGAGCGTGGCCGAGGCGACGACCTGGATGCCGTACCCCGCCACTCCGGCGCCCGCCGTCGCGAACAGCACCCACCCGACACCGGGCACCGTGCGGCCGGACCCCGGTTCGGAGGTCATCGGACGGTCCGCGCCATCAGTCGTTCGGGGGGCGCCGACGGGCGGCCTCGGCCGCGAGCAGCCGGTCGAGGGCGGCGCGGTTGATCGCGACCTCCTCGGCGACCCGGCGGATCTCCTCCTCGGCCCGGGAGAGCTCCCAGGACAGGTGCAGGGCCACCGCGAGCAGCAGACCCAGCGCGAGGGTGAACAACAGGTTCGCCGGCACCTGGACACCCACCAGCTCCGCCATGATGACCAGCAGTCCGGGCCAGATGCTCAGCACCAGGACCGTGAGGCCGATCAGCAGCCACATGACGGCGTACTTCTCCCGCAGCTGACGCCGCAGCAGCAGGCTCACGATGATGCCGAGGATCACGACCGAGAAGCCGATGGCGAACACGATGATCATGCGGTCACCTCCGCGACCGCGCCGCGGCGTGGGCGGCGCATCAGGGCCAGGGTCAGGGCGAACATCGAGCGCAGCAGGTAGACGGCCGACCCGACGAACCCCTGGCTCGGGGTCCCGTGCAGTCGCGGACGCATGGCCACCGGGACCTGGACGACCGTCAGCTGCTCGTGCAGGGCGGCCACCAGGGAGTCGACGGTGTCACCGAGGTACTCCGCCGGGTAGTACTGCACGTACTGGTCGATCGCTCGTCGGTTGGCGGCTCGGAAGCCCGAGGTCACGTCGGTCAGGCGGACGCCGGCGACGCGGGACAGGATGCCGGCGAGCATCACCATCGCCCACCGTCGAGGTCCGCTGACCTCGTAGTCGCCGGTGTCGGCGAACCGGGCGCCGATGCTGATGTCAGCCTGCTCGAGTCCCGCCAGGACGGTCATGATGTCGGCCGGGTTGTGCTGACCGTCGGCGTCGACCTGGATCGCTGCGGGGTACCCGTGCCGCTGGGCGTAGGTGAAGCCCGCTCGCATCGCCCCGCCGACCCCCAGGTTGAAGGGCAGGGTCAGGACCGTCGCACCCGCTGCGGCCGCCACCTCGGCGGTGGCGTCCCGTGAGCCGTCGTCGACCACCAGCACGTCGCAGGCGAAGCCCTGGGCGTGGATCTCGGCCACGGTCGAACCAACGTTCTGTTCCTCGTTCCACGCCGGCACGATCACCAGGAACCGCTCCGCGTCGCCCGTCATGATGGACCGAGGGTAACACCGGGGACGCGGCCCCTCACTCGACCAGGTACCTGCCGTCGGCCAGCAGGACGAGGGTCCCGTGCTGGAACTTCTGGGACCAGCGGCCGGGACCCGCGACCTCGGGTCCGACCGGCCAGCCCAGGGATCCCTGCACCCCGCCGCGACGCTCGTGCTCCGCCCCGATCGCGCCCCAGACGGCCGCGGCCCCGAACGGGGACACGTAGAGGCGGGCCCCCTCGAAACGCTGGACGTGGCCGACGCCGACGGACCGCTCGGACTCCAGCGGCAGACCGAGCCGTCCCGCCTCACCGCCGAACTGGCTGAACATCGTGCGCAGGTAGCCCCGGACGACATGCGTCCCGGTGGGGGTGGTGAAGAACGTCGCCGACCGGAACACCTGCTTGGTCGCCCCCGACGCCGTGGTGGTCGACGGGGCGATCGGCACGCCGATGCGGGGGTCCCCCTCGGCGCCCGCGGCCACGTAGGCCTCCCAGATCCGGCCGGAGACCAGCGACCCGGGTGATCCGTCGAGGGGGAGGTAGGCGGCACCGCGCTCGAAGTTCTGCTTCCACGCGCCGGCCACCAGCTGCTCGTCACCGGTCGGGAACCCCACCGCGCGGGGTCCGCCGAGCCCCACGTACACCGTGCGCAGTCCGCCCCACACGTGACCGACCGCGCCACCCGGGGTCGAGGACGTGAAGACCGTGCCGCCCTGGAACTCCTGTCGGGCGCCGCCCGGCTCGGCCGTCGGTGAGGACACCGGCCAGCCCAGCCGGCCGGTGGGGCCGCCCACCCGCGCGTAGTGCTGGGCGGTCCGCGAGTCCATCGCCACGAGTGCCGAGGTGCCGCACCAGATCTGGCCGCCCTCGAAGTCCTGGACGAACCCCGGTCCGACCGGTCGCTCGCCGCTCGTCGCGCGACCCAGGAAGCTGGACGCCCCTCCGAGGGCGTCGTAGTGCCGGCGGATCGCACCGCGCACGCCGGCGACCTCGCCGGACGACGAGCCGGTGAAGGTCACCGTGCCGAAGCGCTGCGACCACGACGAACCCGTGCGGCGCACCTCCTCCACCGGGAACCCCGTGGCCGCGACGCCACCGGCCGCCGACATCGCCGTCCGCGCATCGGTCACGGCGAAGGTCCCGGCCTCGGAGGCGTAGACGGTGCCGTTCTCGAACTCCTGGCTCCAGCCGCCGGTGGGGTGCCAGACCTCCGGGCCGCGCACGGCCCCCAGCTCGCCGTCGATGCCGCCGGAGCTGACGTAGTAGGCGCCGATCAGGCCCTTCACCAGCCACGTCGACGGGCCGGCCTTCTGGATCCAGCCGCCGTCGAAGACCACGTGGGTGCCGACGCGGTCCGGGGTCACCCCGCTGCCCGGCCACCCGAGGAGTCCGGCCGGACCACCCTGCGCCCGGTACAGGTCGGCCAGGTCGGCGGTCAGGACGTGCACCGACTCGTCGTCGCGCGCGTAGATGGTGCCGCCGTCGAACTCCTGGCGCGACCCCTCACCGACGGGAACGGCCCGGCCCTTGGGCCAGCCCAGCACACCGCCGACGTTGCCCAGCTGCTCGTGCGGCACCACCATCGGCGGCGCGACGGCGGCCGTCCCGATGCCCGACTTGGCGAAGATCCGCCCGAACTCGAAGTCCTGGTAGGCGCCCCCGACGATGGAGTACTCGGGCCCGACCGGCCAGCCGAGACCGCTGGCGATCTCGCCGACGCCGCGGTACTCGGTGCGGATGCTGCCGCGGACCGGTGCCACGGTGCGGCCCGCCCTGAGGAACAGGTCGGCGCCCGTGAACCGCTGGAACCAGCCGTCGGCGGTGCCGGTCATGGGCGAGGTGGGCACGCCGACGACACCCGACGCCCCACCGTTGGCGACCCAGTAGTCCCGCAGCGACCCGGTGACGGCGATGCCGGACGGGGACCCGAACCACTCGCTGAAGAAGGTGTAGAAGTTCCGGTTGCCGTACGCCGAGCAGGCGTCCCCGGTGCCGCGACCGGCCGCCAGAGCGGCGGCGTTGGGCTGGTAGGGCGTGTAGGTGTACAGGTTGGAGGTCGCCCGGTTCTCGATGAAGACCGGGGCTCCACCGCAGGAGGCGTTGGGGTGGTACCGCACGGTGACCGTGCGGCCCGGGGCGTAGGCGGTGTACAGACCGCTGCGCTCGTAGCGTCGGAACTGCAGCGCCGCGGAGTAGATCTGGTTCTGGAGTCCGAAGTAGGCCGAGTTGCACGCGGCCGTGTCGGGGCAGGCGAATCCCATCGCCTTGTCGTAGCGCACCTGGGTGGGTGACGTGGCCGTCACGAGCCCCTGCTCCTTCTGGAGCATGACCAGCAGCACCTGGGGGTTGATGCCGCAGGACTGGGCCGACTTGACGATGATCTGCGCCGCGGTCTCCCGGGCCGAGGCGGCGTACCCGTTGCAGTAGGCATCGGCGGGCCGTTGCGTCGTCGCCTGGGCGTAGGCCTTAAGGCACGTGTAGCCCGTGACGCACCGGGACACCTTGCCGTCGAGGAAGCTCTGCACGGCCGCGGCCGACATCGTCGAGGAGTTGAAGAACACCTGGTCGCTGATGATGTTCCCCGGCTGGAACCCCACCACCGGAGCGGCCGACGCCGGCGACGTGACCAGCACGGCCGGCGACATCGTGGCCACCGCGGTCGCGGCCGCCACCAGCCACCCCCACCGCCGACGCGCGGCCGAGGCTCGGCGTCGCTGTGACGCGTGTGACGGCTGAGGCTCATGGGGCATGAGGACATCCTGAGGCATCGAGGCGTGTCGTGTCACCCGAAATCGATCTCAGGGTGGTAGGAGGGCTCGCGGTCCGGCGACCCGTCAGGTGCGTCGACGATCCGTCAGCTCGGCCGGGGTGGGCTCGGGGTAGCGGATCGGCGGGTTGAACCTGATCCCCTTGGCGTACTGGCGGAACATCTGCAGCCGCAGCCGCCACGGGACCCGGCCGCCCCGGAAGTTGACGGCCAGGCGGGCCCCGAACTCGAGGAACTTCAGCAGTCCGCCGTGGTGCAGCAGCCAGGAGGCCTCGTTGCGGATGCCGTAGGCGAACTTCCAGGCGTTGTCGGTCGACACCATCGAGAAGTTCACCCCCTTGTTGTCGCCCATGTCGTGGACGACCTCGCTGTCGAGCACCTGGACCCCGGGGCACTGTCGGGTCAGACGCAGGGTGTACTCCCGGTCGTCGAACCAGATGAAGTACTCCGCGTACGGCAACCCGTGCTCGGCCAGGACCCAGCGGGGCACGAGGACCGACACGAACGAGCAGGCCGTGACCATGACGTTGCGCTGGCCACGCACCAGCAGCCGTCCCCAGTCCCAGGTCGGCACCGGGTTGTTCATCTCGCAGATGGTGCCGTCGGTGAAGGTCACCACCGAGCACGCGAAGGGCACGTCGGGGCCGAGCTCGTCGACGGCGGAGTCCAGACCGTCCACGAGACGCTCCAGCGCCTCGGGCCTGGGGTAGCAGTCGTCGTCCATGATCCACACGTGGTCCGCGCCCAGCGTGTAGCCCTCGGCCATCCCGCGCGAGAAGCCACCGGCACCGCCGAGGTTCTCCGGCATCGAGACCACCTTCAGCGGGACGCTGGTCTCCAGCGTGGCCAGGTAGTCACCGGTCCCGTCGGTCGAGGCGTTGTCGACGACGACGATCCAGGCCGGCGGCAGCGTCTGCGCCTGGAGCGACGTCAGGACCGTGCGGAGCTTGTCGAGCCTGTTGAACGTGACGACGACGGCAGCAACCATCACCATGTCGAGACCACCTCTCGGAACCAGTCGTTGGCGGACGTGTGGGTGAGCAGCCTGCGCTCGGCGGTGCGTTCGGTCTCCCAGAGCAGTCGGCGCGCGGCCTCGTCGTCGGCGAGCTCGCCGATCAGTCGGGCCAGGGCCGGCACCGCCCGGTGGACGTTCCGCGGGACCAGCGCCTCGCGCGGGACGAGGTCGGACTGCGCACCCACGTCGGTCGAGATGACGGGGACACCGTGGGCCACCGCCTCGAGGGTCGTGAGGGTGAGTCCCTCGTTGTGGGAGGTCACGGCGAGCAGGTCCGAGTCCTCCAGCGTCCGCACCACGGGGACGTCGCCGGAGCGTCGTTCGAGGACGTCCTGCAGTCCGGCGCGGTCGACGAGGTCGTCGACCCAGGGGGCCAGCTCGCCGTGGCCGTGCAGGATGAACCGGACGTCGGACCCCCGGGACCGGGCCCGCGCGGCCGCGGCCACGAACACCTCGGGGGCCTTCTGGCGCGCCAGGCGGCCCACGAACGCCACGGTGAACGGTCGCCCGTCCGGACGGGGCCGGAAGGCCTGGTCCGCGGCCTCGACCGTGAGACCACCGAGCGGCGCCATCACGACCTTCTCGGCCGGGACCCGCTGCGTGTCGACCATCCAGGCGGCCAACGACGGCGAGATGACGTGGTGCAGGTCGATGGAGTGGTCCGCCAGCACGGCGCTGACCGGGAACCCCCCGCCCCGGTACTCCACGATGTGGGTGGAGTCGACCGTCGGGACGTCCGGCCGGCTCAGCTTGACGAAGGGCAGCCGGTCGTACAGCCACTGGCTGTGGTGCACGACCACGCCGCGTACGTCGAAGGTCTCGAGCACGGCGCGCAACAGCTGCTCACCGCCGGGCGTCTGGGTGAGCGCCGTCGGCTCGGACAACGGGAGCAGGACCGCACCCTCCAGCTCCGGGCGGGTGATCCACTCGTGGTGCGAGTCGCGGCTGGTGAGCACGACGGGCAGGAGGCCCGCCTCGCGCACGAGCCGCACCGTCTCGAACGCCCACCGCTCGGCGCCGCCGATCTCGAACCAGTGCATGCCGACCAGCACCGCCCGGGGAGCGCCGGGGGCCACCGGGCCGGCCGGCACGACGGTGTCCTCCTCGTGGTCGCCGCCCGGCGCGAAGTCGTCGGTGTAGACCCGGCGCCGACGCGGCCGCGTGATCGACCACCGGTGGCGCAGCGCCTCGAGGTCGCGCAGCTCGTCGTACCACAGCGGTGCTCGTCCCCGCGCTGATCGCAGGATCCGCCCGCGAAGGTCACCGGGCTGCACCAGCAGGGGCTTCTCGACCGCGGTGGCGTCGTCGGACAGCAGGACGTGCCGGGTGTCGCCCTCCAGCAGCACCCGCTGCCGGCTGTCGGGCACGGGGGCCGGCGACACCTGCAGGTCGTTGCGGATCCTGAGCGTGAGCCGGCGCCGACGGTACAGGCGGCTGCGGCCGTCGAAGCTGCGGTCGTCGGTCGTGCGGGGGAAGTGCTGGCCGTCCGGGTGGTACACGTGGACGGTCAGCTCTCGTCCGGGAGCCATCAGCGCGTGGGCGTTGCAGGCACCCGCGAGGATGGCCCATTCGCGGGCGGAGAGCTCCTCGAGGCGCTGGCCCCCGTCGGTCACCGTGAAGAGACAGGCCTGTCCGAGGATGGTGGTGAGGGTGGAGATGATGACGCCTCGCGCGGTCCGGTGGGATGGGTCTCTGGGCGGGCCCAACCTACCACCGCGATCACGCCGCCCTGCCTGCCACGTCAGTGCAGGTCGGGCGTCACGGGAGCAGCCGAGCTCCGTCGGGAGGCGGGTCCTGTCCGAGTGGTCGGCGCATCACCACGGCGTGCCGCCGGGGGCCGTAGTAGTCGGCGCGTCGGGCGATCTCCTCGAACCCCGCGGTGGCGTAGAGGGCCGTGGCGGGCCGGTTGTCGTGCTGCACCTCGAGCAGCATCTCGGTCGCCGCGGCCGTGACCGCGGCCGCCACCGCGGCGTCGAGCAGGGCAGCCCCGAGTCCGACACGGCGGTGCTCCGGTCGCACCGCGATCCGCAGGAGGTCGGCCGTGCTGCCCACGACCATGACCGTGGCCCAGCCCCGCAACCGGCCGTCGACCACGACCAGACGCGAGCGCTCCGACAGCTCCTGCTCGACGGCCGCCGCTGACCACGGGTCGTCGAACGAGGTCTGCTCGATCGCCACGATCGCCCCGGCGTCCGCGGCGACGGCACGACGGATCACGGTCGGACGACGCGTGGGACCGCGTCGGGGCGGCGCAGGTACAGCGGTTGCAGGGGCAGCTCGGCGACCCGGCCCTGCACGACCAGCTCGGCCAACACCCTCGCCGACGGCTCCGCCGCGTCTCCCCCGCCGGTGAGCAGGTCGGCGTAGAGCCGGGCCCCCGGCCCGTGGACGGGCAGTCCGGGGAACCTCGCGGCCAGCGTCGCAGGGGTGGCCACGTCGGGGCCCTCGACGCGACCCCCGTCGGCGTCGTACCGCGCCCAGTAGACCTCCTTGCGACGCGCGTCGGTCGCCACGAGGTACGGGCCGGCCGGCTCCACCTGGGCGGCGACCGTGTCGAGGGTGCACACGCCGTGCGACCGCAGTCCCAGGGTGTGGGCGAGCGTCAGGGCGGTCACCACGCCGACGCGGAGTCCGGTGAAGGGCCCCGGTCCCACGCCCACGGCGACGTCGGTGAGGTCACCCATCGCCGCTCCGGCCGCCGCCATCGCCTCCTGGACGGCCGGGGCGAGTCGCTCCCCGTGGACCATCGATCCCTCGGCGTGCGCGTCCGCGAGCACCGATCGACCGTCGTGGACGGCCACGGTCACGACCGGGGTGGCGGTGTCGAAGGCGAGCAGCAGCACGGGGCCAGCCTAGGGGCGGCCCACCACCGTCGACCTCAGCGGGACGCCGACCCATCGTGGGCCGCGGGGCCTGATCGAGACGACCCGGACCTCCTCGCCGGGTCCGTCGTCCGTGACGGCCGTGCCGATGGGGTCGCCCGGACGCGCGCGTCGACGCTCGATGCGGATATCCAGACGCGACTCGGCCAGCTGCTCGGCCAGACCCTCTCCCCACTCCACGACCGTCACCGCCTCCTCGGTCGTGGCATCGAGGTCGAGGTCGTCGAGCTCGGCCACGTCACCGAGCCGGTAGGCGTCCACGTGGACCAGCGGGGGGCCCTCGGCCAACGACGGGTGGGTCCGCGCGAGGACGAACGTCGGCGAGGTGATCGGACCCCGCACGTCGAGCGCAGCGCCGAGCCCCTGGGTGAACGTGGTCTTGCCGGCCCCCAGGTCGCCGGACAGCACCAGCAGGTCACCCGGCCGCAGCAGGGTCGCCAACCGGGCGGCGATCCCGTGCAGGTGCTGGGGCGTCGGTGCCTCCCGGGCCAGCCAGAGCGTCTTGCCGAACTCCAGCAGGGGCCCGCGGGCGCCGACCTGCTCGTACCTGCGCCGGGCCCAGAACCGGATCGTGTCCGGCAGCTCCTCCCGGACGTGCAGCCAGATGCCGTCCTTCCCCCGCTCCTCGGCGGTGTCCTCCGCCACGCCGACCATCGCCGAGGCGACCCCGCGCGACTGGATCTCGGGGTCGACGGCCACCCGCCGCAGTCCCAGCAGACCGGCACGGGACTCGTCGAACAGCAAGGCGCCCATCGGACGGCCCCGCCGCTCCACGAGGATGCCGCCGGAGGACGCCAGCACGCGGGCGACCGCCTCGGCCGTCTCGTGCACTGCGGTCGCGGGCGGGTCCAGCGCAGGCCGGGCACCGAACGAACGCCGGATTATGTCGGCGACCACCTCGGCGTGCTCCGGCTCGGCATCGATGACGTCGAGGGCGTGGTAGGAGCTCATGCGACCTCGGCGACCAGGTGCTCGAGCGCCTCGGTGACCCGTTCGTGCTCCTCGAACATCACCATGTGTCCGGCCCCGTCGACCAGCGTCAGCGTCGCGCTGTCGATCTCGTCGGCGAGCCGGCGGCTGTGCTTCGGCGGGGTCAGCAGGTCGGCGGTGCCGCACAGCACGACGGTGCGGACCGTCGCGAGGGTGGGCAACGCGTGGAACAGGTCGAGGCTCGGGAAGTTCGGGTAGAAGTCGGTGATGACCCGGGTCGGGGCGCGCAGGATCATCTCGTTGGACATGTCGGCGTGACGTTCGGCGGCATCGGGCCCCACGGCCCAACGCCGGATCACCGAGTAGCTGTTGAATCCGCGACCCCAGTCCAGCAGGGGGCTCGACACACCGATGAGCGCGCCGACCCGCTGGAGGGCGGCGTTCCCGCGGACGAGGCGCCCCGCGCTGGTGCCGATCAGCATGACCCCGGCGACCGGTCCGCCGAACAGGTCCGGCCGGTCGGCGGCCAGCTGCATGACGGCCATGCCGCCCATCGAGTGGCCGACCAGCACGACCGGCCCGGTCGGCGCGTGGGCCTCGATCACGCGCGCGAGGTCGTCCGCCAGCAGGGGGAAGGTCGAGCTGCGTCCTGAGGTCCGGCCCGACCGGCCGTGCCCCCGTTGGTCGACGGCGATGATCCTGACCCGGCCCCGCAGTGCGAGCCGCTGGTAGTGCCAGGTGTCGAGGTCGCACATCCAGCCGTGGACGAGCACGAGGGTGACCGGGTCCTGCGTGCCGGGGTCCACCTCGTCGATCTCGAGGTTGATCGCGATGCCGTCGCTCGCCACGACGGTGTGCCGGTCGCCGCGCACGCTGCCGAACTCGACCGCCTCCCCACGGCGCAGGCGGCGGTGGTGCGCGCGGCGCTGGTTGAGGACGGTCGCGGTGGCCCCGGCTGCCGCGAACGCCCCTGCGGTGACCGCGGCGGTGGTCAGGCGCTTCATCGTCGTCCTCCGTAGGTGTGCCGGATCCGGCCCCCCAACCCTGTCACGACCTCGTAGCCGATGGTCCCGGCGGCCTCGGCCCAGTCCGTGGCGCTCGGTTCGCCGTCGCTGCCGTCGCCGAACAGGGTCACGACATCACCGCGGTCCGCCGGGAGGTCGCCCAGGTCGACGACCAGCTGGTCCATGCAGATCGTCCCGACCACGGGCACCCGCCGACCCGCGAACCCTGCCTCGGCGCGACCGGTCGCGGCCCGGTGCACACCCTCGCCGTAGCCGACGGGCACGAGCCCGAGGGTGGTCGGCCGCTCGGTGACGTACCGGTGACCGTAGCTGACGCCCGTGCCGGCCGGCACCCGGCGGACCGCCGCGAGCCGGGCCCGGAGCGTCAACGCCGGCCGGAGCGGCAGGTCGATCGACAGACGGGGGTCCGGCGGGATCCCGTACGCGGCGATGCCGACCCGCACGAGATCGAGGTGCGTGCTCGGACGCGTGAGGGTGGCCGCCGAGTTGGCCAGGTGGCGCAGCCCGGGGTCGACCCCCGCCGCGGTGACGACGTCCAGGGCCGCGCGGAAGGCCCGCTCCTGGAGCTCGTTGGCCGGGTGCTCCGGATCGTCTGCGCAGGCCAGGTGCGACCAGGTGCCGGTGATCTCGATCCGGCCGGCGTCGCGGGCACGGGCGGCGGCCTCCACGAGGTCCGGCCACTCCTCGGGGGCGGCTCCGTTGCGCGACAGTCCCGTGTCGACCTTCAGCTGGACCCGCGGCCGTCCGCCCGCTGCCACGATCTCCTCGAGCTGGCCGACCGACGACGCCGTCACCTCCACGTCGGCAGCGACCGCGGCGGCGTACGAGGCTCCGGGCGAGGCCAACCAGCACAGCACCGGGCCGTCGTCGCCGCCCGACCGGAGGGCGAGCGCCTCCTCGACCGTGGCGACACCCAGCCAGTCGGCTCCGGCCTGCCGCGCGGCCCGGCCGATCTCGGTCATGCCGTGGCCGTACGCGTCGGCCTTCACCACCGCCATGAGGGCCGAGGCCGGGGCCAGGTCCCCGAGGAGCCGCAGGTTCTCCCGGTAGGCGTCGAGGTCCACGTGGGCCTCGGCCTGGGGAGGGCCGCCGTGGGCGCTCACCAGTCACGCACCCGGTGCAGGTCCCCCGCCAGGAAGTCAGCGGTCACGGCCGGCACGGCGGCAGCGACCCCCGAGGCCGTGACCGGGCCGCCGGGGTTGGCCCGGACCCCGGCGGCCCCGTGCAGGTGTGCCGCCACCGAGCCGGCCTCCAGCGGAGTGAGCCCGGCGGCCAACCAGGCGCCGGCGAGCCCGGCGAGCACGTCGCCCGTGCCGGCCGTGGCGAGCCACCGCGTGCCGGAGCGGTTGGCGCGGGTCGGGCCCTCGGGAGGCACGACCAGGGTGCGCCGACCCTTGAGCAGGACCGTCGCCCCCCACCGCGAGGCCGCGGCCCGGGCGTGACCCCACGGGTCGTCGTCGACGTCGTCCCGCGAGACGCCGAGCATCCGGGCGAGCTCGCCCGCGTGCGGAGTCAGCAGGGCGGGGACGTCGAACCGGTCGGGCAGCGACTGCAGTGCCGTGGCGTCGAGCAGCACCGGCACCTGCTCGGTGAGCGCGGCCCGGACCAGCTCGGCGGTCCCGTCGTCGCCGCCCGGTCCCACGACCCAGGCCTGCACCCGTCCCGGTCCGGCGACCACTTCCGGCGCCCGGTCGACGACACGTCGGCCGAGCTCGGCGGACCCGGCGAACCGGATCATCCCGGCGGGCCCGGCCTGGGCACCGGCGACGACCAGGTGAGCGGCCCCCGCGTAGGCCTCCGACCCGGCGGCCACGCCGAGCACACCGCGCGAGTACTTGTGCTCCGGACCGTCTCCGGTCATCCGGTGACCGGCAGGGGGCCCGTCGTCCGGGGTGAAGGTCTCGACGGCGGGCGTCGCCAGGTGCGGCCCGAGTCCGATGTCGACCAGCACGACGTCGCCCGCGGCGTCGGCGGCCGGACCCAGCAGCAGCGCCGGCTTGAGCGTCCCGAACGTCACCGTCACGTCGGCCAGCAGGTGCTCACCGGGCAACGTGCCGCCGTCGACGTCGACACCCGACGGCACGTCGACGGCGAGGGTCCACGGATCCTCCTCGCGCTGCCAACGGGCCCACTCGGCGGCCGGACCCTCCAATCCGGGTCGGGCCCCGATCCCGAACACCGCGTCGACGAGGTGGGTGTGCCCGCGCGGGGAGTCCACGACGCTGGCGCCGGCCGCGAGCGCGGCGGCCAGCCCGGGCCCGTGCACCCGGTCGGGGTCGAGCAGGCACAGGTTGACGCGGCGACCGCGCTCGCCCAGGTGCGCCGCGGCGAACAGCGCGTCCCCGCCGTTGTGACCGGGACCGACCAGCACCACGGGAGTGGCCCCGGGGGGCAGCCGGTCGTCCAGGATGTCGGCGAGTCCGCGGGCGGCCCGCTGCATGAGGACGTCCCAGCCGGTGTCGTCCGCGAGGCCCTGCTCGGCCCGACGCACGTCGGCGACCGTGTGGGCGGCGAGCACGTCAGCCCTCCTCGGCGACCACGAAGGCGGTGGCGACGGTGGTGTCGTGGGAGATCGAGAGGTGCAGGGCGGTGACGCCCAGCTGGTCGCACCGGTCACGCGCCGGACCGAACAGGCGGAACGACGGCGCGCCCCGGTCGTCGACGACGACCTCGACGTCGGTCCACGACAGGCCGTGCGATCCCCGCAGCGCCTTGACCAGCGCCTCCTTGGCCGCGAACCGGCCGGCGAGCGACTCCAGCGGCAGGTCCCGCTCGTCGCCGGTGAAGAGTCGCTCCCGGATGCCCGGGGTGCGCTCGAGGGTCTCGGCGAACCGGGCCAGGTCCACCACGTCGACCCCGATGCCCCGCACCTGCCGGGTCACTCGACCGTGACCGACTTCGCGAGGTTGCGGGGCTGGTCGACGTCGTGGCCCAGCTGCGCCGCGAACTCGCACGCGAAGATCTGCAGCGGCACCGTGGCGACCAGCGGCTGCAGCAGCGTGGGGAGCCGCGGGAGCCGGATCAGGTGGTCGGCGTACGGCACGACGTCGTCGTCGCCGTCCTCGACCAGGACGATCGTGCGGGCCCCGCGGGCGCGGACCTCCTGGATGTTGCTCACGATCTTCTTCTGCAGCAGGTCACGGCCCTTGGGCGGCACCACGACGAAGACCGGAAGACCCTCCTCGATGACTGCGATGGGACCGTGCTTGAGCTCGCCGGCGCTGAATCCCTCCGCGTGGATGTAGGCCAGCTCCTTGAGCTTCAGCGCCCCTTCCAGCGCGACCGGGTAGCCGACGTGCCGCCCGAGGAACAGGATCGAGCGTGACCCGGCGAGGTCGCGCGCGACCTTGCGGATCTCGTCACCGTCGTCGAGCATCCGTTGGATGCCTGCCGGCACACCCTCGAGATCGGCGATGATCCGGGCGATCTCGTCGCCGTACTTGACCCCCTTCACCTGGGCCAGGTACAGCCCCAGCAGGTAGCAGGCCACCAGCTGGGACAGGAACCCCTTGGTCGAGGCGACGGCCACCTCCGGGCCCGCGTGGGTGTAGATGACGGCGTCGGACTCCCGGGGGATGGTCGAGCCGTTGGTGTTGCAGATGCTCAGCACGCGGGCCCGCTGCTGCCGTGCGTAGCGGATGGCCTCGATCGTGTCGGCGGTCTCCCCCGACTGGCTGATGGTGACGACCAGCGTGGTCTTGTCGAGGATCGGGTCACGGTAGCGGAACTCCGAGGCCAGCTCGACCTCGACGGGGATGCGGGTCCAGTGCTCGATCGCGTACTTGGCCACCATGGCCGCGTAGTAGGACGTGCCGCAGGCGATGGCGACGATCTTGTCGACGTTGCGCAGCTCGTCGTCGGACAGGCGCATCTCGTCGAGCTGCAGCAGTCCGTCACGACCGTGGCGGCCGAGCAGCGTGTCGGCCACGGCCTGCGGCTGCTCGGCGATCTCCTTGAGCATGAACCACTCGTAGCCGCCCTTCTCGGCGGCCGACAGGTCCCAGTCGACGTGGTACTCGCGGGTCTCGGCGGGGCGACCGTCGAACCCCGTCACGACGACGTCGTCGGCGGTGATGGTGACGACCTGGTCCTGCCCCAGCTCGATCGCGTCCCGGGTGAACTCGATGAACGCGGCCACGTCGGACCCCAGGAAGTTCTCGCCGTCACCGCGGCCGACCACCAACGGGGAGTTGCGGCGCGCGCCCACCACCGTCCCGGGGTGGTCGGCATGACAGATCACCAGGGTGAACGCCCCCTCGAGCTGCCGGCAGACCAGCCGCACCGCCTCGGTGAGGTCCGGCGTCCGCTCCATCTCCGCGGCCAGCAGGTGGGCCACCACCTCGGTGTCGGTCTCGGACGACAGCTCTCGTCCCGATGCCTCGATGCCGGCGCGGAGCTCCGCGAAGTTCTCGATGATGCCGTTGTGCACCACGGCGACCCGGCCGCTCTCGTCCAGGTGCGGGTGGGCGTTGCGGTCGTTCGGTGCACCGTGGGTGGCCCACCGGGTGTGTCCGATGCCCGTCGTGGCCGGCGGCATCACGGTCTCGGCGAGCACCGCGTCGAGGTTGGCGAGCTTGCCGGCCTTCTTGGCGCTCACGATCTCGCCGTCCGCGACCAGGGCGACACCACCGGAGTCGTAGCCGCGGTACTCCAGGCGCCGCAGACCGCCCATCACGACGTCGAGTGCCGAGCGCTGCCCCACGTATCCGACGATTCCGCACATGCGCATCAGGGTACCGAGTGCACGGCCCGGACCGGGCATCGTGAGAATGGAGACCATGTCACGCGACACGTCGCCGTACGTCGAGCTGGAGCGCGCCGCCTGGGCCGAGCTCGCCGGCGACGCCCCTCAACCGCTCAGTGCCGCCGAGATCGAGCGCGTCCGGGGGCTCGGCGACGAGCTGGACCTCGAGGAGGTCCGGCAGGTCTACCTTCCGTTGACGCAGCTGATCAGCATGCGCATCCGGGCCGCCTCCGGGTTGCACCGGGCCACCGAGAAGTTCCTCGGCAACCCCCAGCCGCAACGCACGCCGTACGTCATCGGCGTGGCGGGCTCGGTCGCGGTGGGCAAGTCGACGACCGCCCGGCTGCTGCGCGAGCTGCTGAGCCACGCCCCGGAGCGGCCCAAGGTCGAGCTCGTGACCACCGACGGCTTCCTGCTGCCCAACGACGAGCTGCGACGCCGCGGCCTGCTCGAACGCAAAGGGTTCCCGGAGTCCTACGACCGCAAGGCGCTGCTGCGGTTCGTCATCGACGTCAAGTCGGGGGCCGAGGCCGCGGAGGCTCCGGTCTACTCCCACCTGACGTACGACGTCACCGACGACGTGGTGACCCTCAACCGTCCCGACGTCGTCATCGTGGAGGGCCTCAACGTGCTGGCCCCGGCCCGGCGTCGGGGGGACGGCAGCCCCGGTCTGGCGATCAGCGACTTCTTCGACTTCTCGATCTACGTCGACGCCTCGGGTCGCGACATCCGCGGCTGGTACATCGAGCGGTTCCTGAGCCTGCGCAAGACGGCCTTCGCCGACCCCGACTCCTACTTCCACCGGTACAGCGAGCTCACCGACACCGAGGCCGCGGCCCGTGCCGAGGAGCTGTGGGACACGATCAACTGGCCGAACCTGCGCGAGAACATCACCACCACCCGCAGCCGGGCCGACCTCGTGCTGCGCAAGGGCAAGGACCACTCGGTCGCCTGGGTCCGCCTCCGCAAGCTCTGACCGGACGCTCAGACGTCGCGCGCGTACTCCCCGACCCACGCCACCTGCTCGTAGCCGAGCTGCTCGTTGACCGCGATCATCGGGGCGTTGGATGCCGCGTTGTACGTGTGGATCCGCCGGCGACCGGCGAGCAGGTCGGCCGAGGTCTGCATGGTGCGGACCTTGAGGGCGAGCCCGAGTCCGTGGCCGCGGTGGTCGGGCAGCACCAACGTGTCCCACTGGTAGACCTCGTCGCTGCCCCCGGGGAACGCCAGCTGGGTGTGGCCGACCAGCCGGCCCCCGCCGTCGCGGGCCACGGTGATCTGCATCTGCCGGTTCTGCGCCGCGACGCTCCGTTCGTCCGCGCGGACCCGCTCGGCGTCCCAGAACTCGTCCTCCAGCTCGACCTCACCGGCCGGGGCCTCGGAGTTCATGCGGCGTCGCAGATCCGCGTACTGGTCGACCCAGGCGTCCGGGCACGACCCTCTCCAGGAGTCGAGGGTGTACGCCGGTGACAGGCGGAGGGCCGGTACCGCGGCCGGGAGCAACAGCTCGCGCTGCGCGTACATCAGGTCGAGGTGGTAGCCGCAGGCCTCGGCGAAGCGGCCTGCGTCGCCGGTCGGCGTCGCCACCTCCCAGGCGGCCTCCCCCACGACCCTGGCCCGTCCGGCGGCCCGGGCGAGGTCGACGACCGCCGACTCGACGCGGCGTCCCCAGCCCTGGCGCCGGTGGCCCGGGTCGACGAACACCTCGACGTACGCCAGCCCGGTGTTGTCCTTCTGCGGGAGCTTGGTCCACCCGCCGGCGACGGTGCGACCGGCATCGTCGCCCAGCAGCACCAGGGTCAGGTGCTCGTAGGCGTCGTCCCGCACGTGCTCACGCTTCTCGGCCAGCGTCCACGGCTGGTCGAAGGGTCGGTCGAAGGCCCGCTCGTACGCCTCGTGCCAGCGGGTGATCATCGCGTCGTCGTGCGGTTCCACCACCGTGATGCCGGTCACCCGGGGAGAGTACCGCCGTCGCGACGCGCTGTCGCTCGCCGTCGCGTCAGAGGGCCAGGCGGGAGCGGACCACGCCGGCGAGATGGTCCGCGACGGCGGCGGCCTCGTCCTGGGTCGGGGCCTCGACCATCACCCGCACGAGGGGCTCGGTGCCCGACTGCCGCAGCAGCACCCGACCGCGGCCCTCCAGCCGCGCCGAGGCGGCGGTGACCTCTCCCTGCAGGACGGGGTCGGTCGCGGCACGGGTCTTGTCGACGTCGGGCACGTTGACCAGCACCTGCGGCAGGCGGGTCATGAGGGCTCCGAGCTCGGCCAACGTCCGGCCGGTCTGCACCATCCGGGCGGCCACGTGCAGCGCCGCCAGGACGCCGTCCCCGGTGGTCGCGTACTCGCTCATGATGACGTGACCGGACTGCTCGCCCCCGACGGAGTAGCCGCCGGCCCGCATCGCCTCGAGCACGTACCGGTCACCCACGGCGGTCTGCACCACCCGGATCTGCTCGCGCTCCATCGCCTGCACGAAGCCGAGGTTGCTCATGACGGTCGCCACGACGGTGTCGTCCCGCAGGCCGCCGGCGTCGCGGGCCGCGGTGGCGAGGATCGCGAGCAGCTGGTCGCCGTCGACGACCGTGCCGTCCGCGTCGACGGCCAGGCACCGGTCGGCGTCGCCGTCGAAGGCGAAACCGGCCTGGGCACCGTGGGCGACCACCGCGGCCTGCAGGTCGTCCAGGTGGGTCGAGCCGCAGGCCTCGTTGATGTTGAGCCCGTCGGGCTGGTCGTGGATCGCGACCACCTCGGCGCCGAGCGCCTCGAAGGCGCCGGGGCCGGACTCGTGGGCGGCGCCGTTGGCGCAGTCGAGCACCACGCGGAGTCCGTCGAGCCGCGCGGGGACGCTGTCGACGAGGTGCCGCACGTAGGTGGCGAGCCCGGCGTGGCTGTCGCCCACGCGGCCGACGTCCCGACCCGTGGGCCGGTCCCAGGGCTCCTCCAGGCGCTGCTCGATGAGCAGCTCGATGGCGTCGTCGAGCTTGTGCCCGCCGCGGGCGAGGAACTTGATGCCGTTGTCGGGCATGGGGTTGTGGCTCGCCGAGATCATGACCCCCATGTCCGCCTCGAGGAACGAGGTGAGGAACGCGCAGCCGGGAGTGGGGACGACCCCCAGACGGTGCACGTCGACGCCGGCCGAGGCCAGACCGGCCACCACCGCGGCCTCGAGGAACTCCCCCGAGGCCCGCGGGTCGCGGGCGACGACAGCGGTGGGCCGGGCGTCGGCGAACTCGCCGCGCTCGCCCAGCACGTGGGCCGCCGCCACCGACAGGTCGACGGCCAGCTCTGCGGTCAGGTCCCGGTTGGCGAGTCCGCGGACACCGTCGGTGCCGAAGATCCGACCCACGTGGGGATCAGCGCTTGCTGTACTGCGGCGCCTTGCGGGCCTTCTTGAGACCGGCCTTCTTGCGCTCCTTGATGCGCGAGTCGCGCGTGAGGAGTCCGGCCTTCTTCAGCACCGGGCGGTTGGCCTCCTCGTCGATGCCGTTGAGGGCCCGGGCCACGCCGAGGCGCAGCGCGCCGGCCTGTCCGGTCATGCCGCCACCGGTCACCCGGGCGATCACGTCGAAGCGGCCGTCGAGACCGGTCTCGGCGAACGCCTCCTTGGCGATCTGCTGGTGCAGCTTGTTGGGCAGGTAGTCCTCCAACGGCTTGCCGTTGACGGTCCAGACGCCGGTGCCGGGGACGATGCGCACGCGGGCGATCGCCTCCTTGCGGCGACCGGTGGCCGCGCCGGGCACGATCGTCGCGGGCTTCTCGGGAGCGTCGGCGGACGGCGCGCTCTCGGAGGTGTACGCGACGCCGTCGGCGTCGGTCTGGAAGTCGGTGTCGTCCGCGGTGGACGCTGCCTGCTCAGTCTGGGCCACGATGATCTGTTTTCTCTCTGTCGCTTACTGGGAGATCTGCGTGATCTCGAAGGGCTGGGGCTTCTGGGCGGCATGCGGGTGCTCGGGGCCGGAGTAGACCTTGAGCTTGCCGATGAGCTGGTCACCCAGGCGGTTCTTGGGCAGCATGCCCCGGACCGACTTCTCGATCGCCTTGCGGGCGTCCTTCTCGAGCAGGTCGCCGTAGGCGATCGACTTGAGGCCGCCCGGGTAGCCGCTGTGCCGGTAGGCGAGCTTGTCGGTGCGCTTGTTGCCCGACAGGGCGACCTTCTCGGCGTTGACGATGATCACGAAGTCGCCGCCGTCGACGTGCGGGGCGAAGGTCGCCTTGTGCTTGCCGCGCAGCAGCGTCGCAGCCTGGACCGCGAGACGGCCGAGGACGATGTCTTCGGCGTCGATGACGTGCCACTGACGGGTGATGTCAGCAGGCTTGGGGCTGTACGTGCGCACGGCGGTGACCTTCTCGTTGCAGGGATGTCTGGTGCTGGATGGCTCCGGCGGGGGTCGGTGTCCGCGAGGTCGCACACCGACGACTGCGCCACCGGTGGGCGGCTGGTCGTCCGGGCGGGAAACCGCAGGACACAACGACGTACAAGACTAACCGCGGATGACCGGTCAGGTCAAAACGAGGCGGCCCGCCGACCCTGTCCTGCCCCGCGATCCCGGGCGGGCTAGGTTGGAGGTGCGTGTCAGACCCGTCACACGCCGCTGTCGATCGTCACAGGAGACCCATCGTGACCGAGAACCAGACCCTCACCGTCCGTGACAACCGGACCGGCGAAGAGTACGAGATCCCGATCCTCGACGGCACGATCCGTGCCGGCGACGTCGGGCAGATCGGCCGCACCGACGACGAGCCGGGACTGGCCGTCTACGACCCGGGATTCACCAACACCGCGTCGACCCGCAGCGCCGTCACCTACATCGACGGTGACCGAGGGATCCTGGAGTACCGGGGCTACCCCATCGAGCAGCTGGCAGAGAAGTCCACGTACCTCGAGGTCGCCTACCTGCTCATCCACGGCGAGCTGCCCACGAAGGAGCAGCACGACCAGTGGGTGCACGAGATCACCTTCCACACCTTCGTCCACGAGAACCTGAAGTCGCAGCTGCAGGGCTTCCGCTACGACGCACACCCGATGGGCATGCTGCTGTCGAGCGTCGGTGCGCTGTCGACGTTCTACCCCGAGGCCCGCAACATCAAGGACCCCGACATCCGGCACGAGCAGATCGTGCGGCTCATCGCCAAGATGCCGACCCTCGGCGCCTGGTCCTTCCGGCACGCGCAGGGCAAGCCCTACGTCTACCCCGACAACGACCTGACCTACACCGAGAACTTCCTGTCGATGCTGTTCAAGATGAGCGAGCAGAAGTACGACCCGGACCCGCGGCTGGCCAAGGCGCTCGAGGTGCTGTTCATCCTGCACGCCGACCACGAGCAGAACTGCTCCACCAACGCCGTCCGTTCGGTGGGATCCAGCCAGGTCGACCCGTACTCCGCGGTCAGTGCGGGCATCGCAGCCCTCTACGGCCCGCTGCACGGCGGCGCCAACGAGGCCGTGCTCAAGATGCTGAAGCGCATCGGCACCGTCGAGAAGGTCCCGGATTTCATCGAGGGCGTCAAGAACGGTGACGAGAAGCTGATGGGCTTCGGGCACCGGGTCTACAAGAACTACGACCCGCGCGCCACGATCATCAAGAAGGCCGTCGACGACGTCTTCGAGGTCACCGGCGTCAACCCGCTGCTGAAGATCGCGGTGGAGCTGGAGAAGATCGCCCTCGAGGACGAGTACTTCGTGTCCCGCAAGCTGTACCCCAACGTCGACTTCTACTCCGGTCTCATCTACGAGGCGCTGCAGTTCCCGCCCGAGATGTTCACCGTGCTGTTCGCCATCCCCCGCACCTCGGGCTGGCTGGCGCAGTGGCTCGAGCTGGTCGACGACAAGGAGCAGAAGATCGCCCGGCCCAAGCAGATCTACACCGGTGGCCGGCAGCTCGACTTCGTCGCCGCCTCGGAGCGCTGGGCCTGAGCCGTGCCGCCCGGGCCGTCCGTCGACCTGTGGTTCGCCGACCGCGGTGAGGGCGAGCCGTTCGTCCTGCTGCACCCCGGCGGGGTGGACTCCCGCGCCCTCGACCCCCTGCTCGACGGACTGACCGGTCACTACCGCCTGATCACGCCCGACCAGCGGGGCCACGGGCGGACGCCGGACGTCGACGGTCCTCTGGGCCACGACCTCATGGCCGCCGACACGGCGGCACTCATCGACCGGCTGGGGTGCGGGCCCGTGCACCTGTTCGGGTACAGCGACGGGGCGATCGTCGCCCTGCACGTCGCTCTCGCCCGACCCGACCTGGTGCGCGACCTGGTGTTCGCCGCGGCGCCGTTCCACCACGAGGGCTGGCACGCCGGTGTGCTCGACGGTGATCCGCCGGCGTTCCTGGCAGATTCCTACGGCGAGGTGTCACCGGACGGCCGAGACCACTGGCCCGTCGTGGTGGCCAAGCTGGACCGGATGCACCACGAGAGCCCGGTCGTCACCACCGAGCAGCTGCACCGGCTGACCCTGCCGGTGCTGGTGGTCCTCGGCGACGACGACGAAGTCCGTCTGGAGCACGCCGTCGAGATGTACCAGGCTCTCCCCGACGGTGAGCTGGCCGTCGTCCCCCGCTCGACCCACGCGGTGATCGTCGAGAAGCCGGACCTGCTGGTCCGACTGGTCCGCGACTTCCACGATCCCGACAAGGGCGACGGCTACGTGCCGCTCCGCAGGGCCGGACGAGGTTGAGCCGGCGACCGACCACTACCGTGTCCGGGTGAGACTGCGCATCGACCTGGCCTACGACGGCACCGACTTCCGTGGCTGGGCCGTCCAGCCGGGACAGCGCACGGTGCAGGGCGTGATCGAGTCCGCGCTCGGCACGATGCTGAGGCTCGACCCCACGCCCACCCTGACGTGCGCCGGCCGCACCGACGCGGGCGTGCACGCCCGCGGACAGGTCGCGCACGTCGACCTCGACACCCATCCGGGGGTGCTGGAGCGGCGTCTGCGCCGCTACCTGCCGGACGACATCCGCATCAAGTCCGTCGTGGAGGCGCCACCGGGGTTCGATGCCAGGTTCGCCGCCACCGAACGTCGCTACGTGTACCGCATGACCGACCACCCCGCGGGCCCCGATCCGTTGGCCCGCCGCATGATCGTGCACCACCCGCGTCCGCTCTCGGTCGACCTGATGAACGCCGCGGCCGAGCACCTGCTGGGCCAGCACGACTTCGCCGCCTTCTGCAAGAAGCGCGCCGGGGCCACCACGATCCGGACCCTGCTGGCGCTGCGCACCATCCGTGGTGGCGAGACCATCGCCACCACGGTGCGCGCCGACGCCTTCTGCCACGCCATGGTGCGCTCGCTGATGGGCTGCCTGGTGGCCGTGGGTGAACGCCGGTTCCCGCCGGAGTTCGCCGCCGAGGTCCTCTCCGGCCGGGTCCGTGACGGCCGCGTGAAGGTGATGGAGCCGCACGGGCTGGTGCTGGAGGAGGTCAGCTACCCCGCCGACGAGGACATCGCCGCGCGCATCGAGCAGTCCCGACGTCGGCGGGACGAGTAGTCGTGGCCGTCCTGCAGAGCGCGGGTCTGCTGCTGCACCGGCGCGGCGCGGCCGGCGTCGAGGTGCTGCTCGGCCACCTCGGCGGGCCGTTCTGGGCCCGGCGGCACGAGGCGGCCTGGACGATCCCGAAGGGGGTCGTCGAGCCGGACGAGGAGCTCGCCGACACCGCGCGGCGCGAGTTCACCGAGGAGCTGGGCCTGCCCGTCCCACCCGGCCCGTGGACCGATCTGGGAGAGGTCCGTCAGTCCCGCAAGACCGTCCGGATCTGGACGATCGAGGCCGACCTGGATCCCCTGGCGGTCGAGCCCGGCGAGTTCGAGATGGTCTGGCCGCCCGGGTCCGGCACCGTCCAGCGGTTCCCCGAGCTCGACCGGGTGCAGTGGTTCACCCTCGACGAGGCCGAGCCCGCCCTGGTCGTCGGTCAACGCGCATTCCTCGCGCGGCTGTCGGCGCTGGCAGACTGAGCCCATGGCCAGCAGCTGGGACGCCGTCGTGGCCTTCGCGACGTCGACCTTCCCCGACACCACCGAGTCCGTCACCTACGCGAGCCCCTCGATCAAGGTCAAGGGAAAGCTCGTGGCGCGGCTCCGGCGCGAGGCCGACGCCCCGGGTGCACTGGCCCTGCGGTGCAGCTCCTCGGACAAGGAGGCACTCGTCAGCGGGGCTGACCCGGCCTTCTTCACCACCCCGCACTACGACGGGTACGACTACGTGCTGGTGGACCTCGACCGCGTGGACCCCCGCGAGCTGCTCGAGCTGGTCACCGAGGCCTGGCTGCTCGTCGCCCCGGTCCGGGTGCGGCAGGCGTGGGAGGCGCAGGGCGCCTGAGCGTCCCGCCGTCCGGCCCCTGCGACGACCAGGTCGTCGCAGGAACCGGACGGCACGAGCGAGGCGGACCGATCAGCCCTGCACGACCGCGAGGTCGATGATGTCGGTCCCGAAGTCCCCGACCTCCTCGACCGACCCGGTCAGCAGGTTGATGGTGTACAGGGTGGGCACCCCGCCGACCGGCGTACCGATCAGGTAGGCCGTGTTCTCGTCGGCCTTGGTGCCGGCGAGCTCGGTGTCGATGTCGAACCCGGTCGCCGAGACCAGATCGATCCCCAGCTTGCCGACGGCGACGAGACTGCCGCTGTTGGCCGGGACCTGCATGACCAGCTGGTCGAGTGCGGCGTCGATGTTGTACAGCGTCGTCGCGGTGTCGCCGTTGACGTCGTTGTTGGTGTAGGCGGACGCCTGGAGGCCGGTCGTGATGACGCCCGGCGTGTAGGCCGTCGAGCCGTCGACGGCCGTGACACCGTCAGGGACCACGTTGTGGCGCAGGCTCTGACCGGCGTTGCTGATGATGCGGAGGCGGTCCGCGGCGGGGTTGAAGTCCACGTCGAACGCCGTGCCCTGCAGCGCGACGGTCAGCTGGGACACCTTGGTGGCCTTCGCGCCGCGCAACGTGTAGACGCCGCCTGCGTCGCCGACGCCGTAGAGCAGCCCGTTCGCGACCCGCTGGTCGATGCCGATGAGCTTCGCGTCGCCCACGAGGCCGGTGATCGCGACGGACTTGCGCGAGGTCCCCGGCACCAGGGTCTTGAACTCGGCCAGGCGCAGACCGTCGGACGACAGGCCCACGGCAGCGGTGTTGCTGGTGCCGGACGACGCTCCGGCCGGCAGGGTGCTGACGCCGGCGACGGCGACGCCGACGACCAGGGTCGCTGCGGCGCCCGCGAGGGTGGTGGCACGTAGGGGACGGTTCATGAGGATCCTCCAGATCGGGCCGGCGGGGATGCCGGCATCATGGGGCCCGGGCCGGGTGAAGACCTCGACCGGACGAGGGTCCCGCTCGTCACGCTGCCACAATCGGGGGGTGGCCGCTCAGTACTTCTCCCCCACGCCCGACAGCGAGGACCGTCGGCGCGACCTGGCCGTCGAGATGGTCGGTGAGACATGGACCGTGACGACCGGATCGGGGGTGTTCTCCGGGGACGGTCTGGACCACGCGACCGGCGTGCTGCTCGACGAGGTGACGGTCCGCCCGTCGACCAGCCGCCTGCTGGACCTCGGCTGCGGCTGGGGTCCGCTCGCCCTGGCGGCGGCCCGCACGCATCCGTCCGCCGAGGTGTGGGCCGTCGACGTCAACGACCGGGCGCGCGAGCTCACGGCACTCAATGCCGAACGGCACGGGCTCGCCGTCCGGGTGGCGTCGCCCGACGGCGTGCCCCCGGAGGTGCAGTTCGACGCGATCTGGTCCAACCCGCCGATCCGCGTCGGCAAGCAGGCCCTGCACGAGCTGCTGCTGCGCTGGCTGCCGCGCCTGACCCCGGACGGGGAGCTGATGATGGTGGTGGGCCGCAACCTCGGGGCCGACTCGCTCCACCGCTGGCTCGTCGACCAGGGGTGGCCCACCGAACGTGTCGCCAGCTCGCGCGGGTTCCGGGTGCTGCGGACGACCCGACCTACAGGCTGATCGGCGCCGAACCGAACGAGACGTTGAACCGGTCGCACCAAATGACGGCGCTCTGGATGCCGGCGAGGTCCCCGTCGAGGGGGATGTCGTAGTTCTGGTCGCCGTCGGTGCCCTTGAGGTCGCCGAGCGGGATCATCCGCACGTCGTTGTACTTGAACCAGTCGCCGCCCGCGGTCTCCTCGGAGAGCACGACCACGAGGTCGGGTCCGTTGCGGGTGGAGAAGCCTTCCAGACGCAGCACCCTCGAACCGTCGGGCAGTTCCAGTACCCGGGCGACGCCGCTGGTGGCGTGCTCCTGGGTGATGAACTCGCCCCGGGACAGCTCGACCGGCTCGGCCGGCGGCGCGGGCACCGCCGCGGCCTCGGCCGGGTCGACGTCGGTGTCAGCCGGCGCGCTCACCGTCGGCAGGGCCTCGACCACGGTCGAGCGGGTCCAGAAGGTCCAGGGCTCGAACACCGCGAGGCCGGCCGCCAGGGCCACGGCGACGACACCCGCCACGATTGCGCGCTTCATGGGGCCAGCCTAGTGCCGGGACGCACGAACGGCCCGCCCCGATGGATGACCAACCGGTGACGGACCGCTCGCGGTGCAGCAGGTGCTACTCGGACTTCGTCTCGTCCTCGGCTGCCGTGTCCGCGGGCGCGTCGTCCGCGGTGGTGTCCTCGGCGACGGCCGGCGACTCCTCGGTCAGGACCTCGGTCGACTCGGCCTCGGTGACGACGTCGGCGTCGGCCTGCGGCGCCTCCTCGACCGGTGCCGCAGCGGGAGCGGACTTCTTGGGGGTCTGGTTCTGCGCCGCGAAGGTCTTCTCCTCGACGATCTCGATGACGGCCATGGGGGCGTTGTCGCCCTTGCGCGGCGCGATCTTCGTGATCCGCGTGTATCCACCGGGGCGGCTGGCCATGGCCGGGCCGATCTCGGTGAACAGGGTGTGCAGGATGCTCTTGTCGCGGATGACCTTGACGACCTGGCGGCGGTTGGCCACCGTGTCGGTCTTGGCCTTGGTGATGAGCGACTCGGCGTACGGACGCAGGCGGCGGGCCTTGGCCTCCGTGGTGGTGATCTTGCCGTGCTCGAACAGATTCTGCGCGAGGTTGGCGAGGATCAGCCGCTGGTGCGCGGGGCTGCCGCCGAGGCGGGGACCCTTGGTGGGCGTGGGCATGATGTCTCCGGTTTCAGTGGGATCGGGTCCGTGCGGACGGCAGCGCGGACCCGAGCGGGCTCAGTACTGCTCGTCCTCGGCGAAGCTCGCGTCCTCGTCGTAGTCGGCGATGACGGCGGACGGGTCGAACCCGGCCGGGCTGTCCTTCAGGGCCAGGCCCATCTCGGCCAGCTTCGCCTTGACCTCGTCGATCGACTTCGAGCCGAAGTTGCGGATGTCGAGCAGGTCCTGCTCCGAGCGCGTGATGAGCTCACCCACGGTGTGGATGCCCTCGCGCTTGAGGCAGTTGTAGGACCGCACCGTGAAGTTCAGGTCCTCGATCGGCAGGGCCAGGTCGGCAGCGAGCTGCTCGTCGACCGGGCTCGGGCCGATGTCGATGCCCTCGGCCTCGACGTTCAGCTCACGGGCCAGACCGAACAGCTCGACCAGGGTCGACCCGGCCGACGCGATGGCGTCCCGCGGGAGGATCGACTTCTTGGTCTCGACGTCGACCACGAGCCGGTCGAAGTCGGTCCGCTGCTCGACACGCGTCGCCTCGACCTTGTAGGTGACCTTCAGCACCGGGCTGTAGATCGAGTCGATGGGCATGCGCCCGATCTCCTCGTCACCGGTCTTGTTCTGCACCGCCGACACGTAGCCGCGGCCCCGCTCGACGACCAGCTCGATCTCGAGCCGGCCCTTGTCGTTGAGGGTAGCGACGTGCAGGTCCGGGTTGTGCACCTCGACGCCGGCCGGGGGCTCGATGTTGGCTCCCGTGACGACGCCGGCGGTGTCGGCCCGCAGGTACATGACGACCGGCTCGTCGTTCTCGGAGGAGACGACGAGGTTCTTCAGGTTGAGGATGATCTCGGTGACGTCCTCGGTGACACCGGGGACGGTCGAGAACTCGTGCAGGACACCGTCGATCTTGATCGAGGTGACGGCCGCACCCGGGATCGACGACAGCAGCGTACGACGCAGCGAGTTGCCGAGGGTGTAGCCGAATCCCGGCTCGAGGGGCTCGATGACGAACCGCGAACGGAACTCGTCGACGACCTCTTCGGTCAGGGTGGGGCGCTGGGCGATCAGCATGTGTGTTCCTTTCCGGGGCCACCACTATTTGAGGACCCGGTTCGAAGGGGGGTGATCAGATCTTGGAGTAGTACTCCACGATGAGCTGCTCCTGGATCGGCACCGTGATCTGCTCACGGACCGGCTGCTGGTGCACCAGGATGCGGCCACGGGTGGGCGAGACGTCGAGCCACGCCGGCACCGTGTCGGAGTCGTGGGTCTCACGCGCGATGATGAACGGCGTGGTCTCCAGGCTCTTGGGCTTGACGTCGATGATGTCGAACTTGCTCACCTGGAAGGACGGGATGTTCGTCTTGACGCCGTTGACCAGGAAGTGACCGTGGGTCACCAGCTGGCGGGCGTGGCGCCGCGTGCGGGCCAGGCCCGAGCGGTAGACGACGTTGTCCAGACGGCTCTCGAGCATTGTCAGCAGGTTGTCGCCGGTCTTGCCGGGCCGGCGCGAGGCCAGCTCGTAGTAGCGACGGAACTGCTTCTCGAGCACGCCGTAGGTGTAGCGAGCCTTCTGCTTCTCCTGCAGCTGGGTGCGGTACTCGGACTCCTTGATCCGGGTCCGGCCGTGCTGTCCGGGGGGGTACGGGCGACGCTCGAACGCGGCGTCACCACCGACGAGGTCGACGCCGAGACGACGCGACTTCTTCGTGAGAGGACCGGTGTAACGGGCCATGGTGGTTGCTCCTAGGGGAAAGTTCGAACGTCAGAGACGACGGTGCTTGGGCGGGCGGCAGCCGTTGTGGGGGCTGGGGGTCACGTCGGAGATGGTGCCGACGTCCAGACCGACACCGCTCAGGGAGCGGATCGCGGTCTCTCGGCCCGAACCGGGGCCCTTGACGAACACGTCGACCTTCTTCATCCCGTGCTCCATGGCCTGGCGGCCGGCGGCCTCCGCAGCCATGCCCGCCGCGAACGGCGTGGACTTGCGCGAGCCCTTGAACCCCACGGTGCCACCGGAGGCCCAGGCGATGACGGCCCCGGACGGATCGGTGATGGTGACGTGGGTGTTGTTGAACGTGCTCTTGATGTGGGCTTCGCCCTGAACGACGTTCTTCTTCTCCTTGCGACGCACCTTCTTGGTGCCGGCACTCTTGGGAGGCATCAGGCGATCACTTCTTCTTTCCGGCGACGGTGCGCTTGGGGCCCTTGCGGGTCCGCGCGTTGGTCTTGGTGCGCTGGCCACGGACGGGCAGGTGCGCGCGGTGGCGACGGCCCTGGTAGCTGCCGATCTCCATCTTGCGGCGGATGTCCGCCGTGACCTCACGTCGCAGGTCGCCCTCGACCTGGTAGTGGGCCTCGATGTGGTCACGCAGGGCGACGAGCTGGGAGTCGTCCAGGGCGTGGACCCGGGTGTGGGGATCGATGCCGGTGGCGGCGAGGGTCTCGGTGGCGCGGGTGCGTCCGATACCGAAGACATAGGTGAGTGCGATCTCGATGCGCTTCTCGCGCGGGAGATCAACTCCTACGAGGCGTGCCATAGAGGCAGTTCCTTCCGTTGAGCGAGGTGTGGTCACCTGAGGCGTCCCGGCTGCCTCCAGGACCGCTGGGGATCCTGAGCCGGGCCCCGGCCTACGCTTCCGGGGGTGACCCGCCACCCTCGGTGGCGGGAGCGTTCAGATGTTGCGTGGTGCTGGTGAAGAAGACCTGCTGGGGCTCTGCGTCAGCCCTGTCGCTGCTTGTGACGAGGGTTCTCGCAGATCACCATGACGCGGCCGTGGCGACGGATCACCTTGCACTTGTCACAGATCTTCTTCACGCTCGGGTTGACCTTCATGAGAACTCTCTTCGGGTGCAGTGCGTGCGTGATGGACGTGCGTGTTTACTTGTAGCGGTAGACGATGCGTCCACGGCTGAGGTCGTACGGCGAGAGCTCCACCACGACCCGGTCCTCGGGGAGGATCCGGATGTAGTGCTGGCGCATCTTGCCGCTGATGTGGGCGAGCACCTTGTGCCCGTTGGCCAGCTCAACGCGGAACATCGCGTTGGGGAGAGCCTCCACCACCGCGCCTTCCATCTCGATGACGCCTTCTTTTTTCGCCATGAACCTCAGCTTCTCGTGTCGACTTCGTCGGGACGGCCAGCGCACGCACGACAACCCTCCGCTCTCACGGGTCCGGGTGGGGACTGCCTGACGGCAGGGGAAGGCGCGCCTGTAAAGGCCGACAGGCAAGTGTACGCCGGGCGGGTCCCGGTGTTCAAATCGGCCTCGGCGGTCGCGGCCTCAGGTCAGGGCAGCCACGGCGGCCGCGCCGAGGCGGTCGGACAGGGCGACACCCTCGGCGAGGGTGGGCGAACCCTCGGTGAGCACGGCCATGAAGCGAGGGCGGCCGTCGGTGGTCACCTGCCCGATGCTCGTGACGACCCACCGCCCTGTGGTGGACCGCTGCAGCAGGCCGACCTTGAGGGGGGTGGTCGCCGGGTCGTCGGCCGCGGCACCGACCCCGAAACGCTGGTCCGGGGCCACGTCGGTCATGGCCTGCTGCAACCAGATCCGGTGCTCGGTCGAGACCGGCGAGTCCGCCGCGAACACGCGCTGCAGGAGTCTGACCTGGGCGGTGGCGGTGGTCCGGGTCAGGCCCCAGTCGGCGCCCGGAGGGACGTCGATGCCCTCGACGCCGAGCCGGGCGTTGACCGCTTCCAGACCGGACTCCCCTCCGACGGCCCGGAACAGGGTGCTGGTGGCGTCGTTGTCACTGACCGTGATCATCCGGGTCGCGAGGTCACGCTCGACCGACGTGAGCCCGCGGTCCTCGTCCTGCACCCGCAGGAGCAGGGCCACGGCGATGTCCACCTTGACGATGCTGGCCGTGTCGAACGCTCCCGGGTCACCCCAGGTGGTCACCTCACCGGTCGGGCCGTCCAGCACGGCGACCGACCAGCGCGCGGTCGTCGCGACGTCGAGCTCGGGCACGGCCCGCAGCGCAGGGGGTCGTCGCTCCAGGGCAGCCGGGATCGGCCCGACGGCGGACGCCACGGGCGCGGTCCCGACCGGGGCGGGCCCGTCCACCTCGGACAGGAGGGCCGCCTGTCCGTTGACCAGGACCGCGAGCACGAACGCGACGACGAGCGGCCGCTGGATACTCACGCGAGGAGGCTAGGCGACCCAGATGTCCGGGAGATCAACACCGGCTGTGCGCTCGCTGTCAGTCGGCGGTACCGAGCGCTGCCCGCCGCTCGACCAGCCTCGACAGCACGATCGCCGTCTCGGTGCGTTCGACCGCCGCGGCGCGGGTGCGGACCCGCTCCAGGGCGTCCTCGAGGTGCCGGACGTCGCGCGCCACGATGCGCAGGATCGCGTCCGCCTGACCGGTGACCGTGGCGGCGTCCTGCACCTCCGGCACGCCCGCGAACGACGCGCGCAGCTCCTCGGGCCCGATGGTGCCGTGGCAGTGCACCTCGACGTAGGCCTCGGTGGTCCAGCCCAGGTGGGCCTGGTCGATCACCGCGGTGAAACCGCGCACGATCCCGTCGGCCACGAGCCGGTCGACGCGTCGCTTCACCGCCGGCGCGGACAGCCCGACCCGGTCCCCCAGCACCGTGTAGCTGGCGCGCCCGTCCTCGACGAGCAGGGCGAGCAGGCGTTCGTCGATGGCGTCCATCCGCCCATGGTGCAAGAAACCGTCGTGGAACGGAAATCTGCGCAGCAATTCGCCGCGTGCGACGCCAGTTTCTGCTTCGTCCGTCGACACCGCCGGCCCCTAGCATGGATTCGTTGCATCGTTCGACGAAGGAGAGCACGTGACGGTCCTGGACGACCCGCGGACGGGTCCGCAGCCCGCACCCGGCACGGTCCGCTCGTCACGGGCCCGTCGCTACGTGATGTGCCGCCCGACCGCGTTCGCCGTCCGGTACGCCATCAACCCGTGGATGGACACCTCCGTCGCGGTCGACCGGGCCCGTGCGCTCGCCCAGTGGGAGGCGCTGGTCCGGACGTACCGGAGCCACGGCCACACCGTCGAGCTGATCGAACCCCTCGCGGACCACCCGGACATGGTGTTCGCCGCCAACGGGGCCGTCGTCGCCGGTGACCGGGCGTACGGCTCGCGGTTCCGGTACACGGAACGTGAGGCCGAGGCCCCGGCCCACGCCACCTGGCTGACGGCGCACGACTTCGCGGTGCAACCGGCCGGTCACCCCAGCGAGGGCGAGGGCGACTTCCTGGTCCTGGCCCACGCCGTCCTCGCGGGCAGCGGGTTCCGCACCGACCTCGCCGCCCACGTCGAGGCGGCCGCGGTGCTCGACCGGCCGGTGGTGTCCCTCGAGCTGGTCGACCCGAGGTTCTACCACCTCGACACCGCCCTGGCCGTGCTCGACGACGGACACGGGGAGGCGCCACCGGACATCGCGTACTTCCCCGGCGCGTTCAGCCGACACAGCCGTCGGACCCTGCGCGAGCTGTTCCCGGATGCGCTCCTGTGCTCCGAGGCCGAAGCCCTGTCGTTCGGGCTCAATGCGGTCGGGGACGGACGGCACGTGTTCCTGCCGGCCGACGCGACCGAGCTGGCCGGGCGGCTGGCCGCCCGGGGCTACGCTCCGGTGCCGGTCGACCTCGACGAGTTCCTCAAGGCCGGCGGCAGCGTCAAGTGCTGCACCATGGAACTGCACCGCTGACCCCTCTCGGGCGGTAGGTCAGCAACCCTTCGCCGGCGACGGCGGTGGCTCAGCAACCGAAAGGCCGGCTCATTCGGTGCCCCACCTACCGCCCGACGGCGGGTTCGGTTGCTCACCTACCGCCTCGGGTCAGCGGGCGCCACAGGGCACGCCGGCGGCCGCGAGGCGTGCCCGGCCACCGTCGGCGTCGGTGAGCACCCACGGGCCCTCCGGCGTGACGGCCACACTGTGCTCGACGTGCGCCGCCCACGAACCGTCGGCCGAGACGGCGGTCCAGTCGTCGGCGAGGATGCGCACCGACGGGGACCCGAGCGTCAGCATCGGTTCGATCGCGATCACCAGCCCCGGGCTCAGACGCAGGCCCCGGCCACGGCGTCCCGTGTTCGGCACGTCCGGCTCCTGGTGCATCGCGGTGCCGATGCCGTGACCGGTGAAGGCGTCGACGATCCCGTAGTCGCCGTGTGCGCGCACGCAGGCCTGCACCGCGTGCCCGACGTCGCCCAGTCGCCCCCCCGGCTGGGCCGCTGCGATGCCCTCCCAGAGGGCCGCCTCGGTGACCGACGCGAGCTCGGCAACTTCAGGCGCCACCGTGCCCACGGCCACCGTGACGGCGGCGTCCCCGTGCCAGCCGTCGACGACGGCACCGCAGTCGATCGAGATCACGTCACCCTCGCGGAGGGCACGGTCACCGGGGATGCCGTGGACGACCTCGTCGTTGACCGACGTGCAGATCACGCCGGGGAATCCCCCCGTACCCGCGAGGTCGGTGGCGCCGTAGCCGAGGAAGTTCGACGTCGCGCCGTGCTCGGCGATGCAGGCCCGGGCGATCGCATCCAGCTCCGCGGTCGTCACGCCCGGGGCCACGGCGGCCCGGACACGGGCGAGGCACTCGGCCACCACGAGTCCGGCGGACCGCATGACGGCCACCTGGTCGGGAGTCTTGATCTCGACGCCTCGTCCGAACACCGCCGGGTCGTCCCCTGCGTCAGAGATCGAGCGCGGCAGTGATCCGGGCGGCGATCTCGTCGACGTCACCGACGCCGTCGATCTCGCGCAGCAGGCCACGCTCGCCGTACACCGCGAGCAGCGGCGCCGTCTCGGCGGCGTAGACCTCCTGGCGGTGCCGGATGACCTCTTCGGTGTCGTCGGCCCGTCCGCTGGTCTCGGCCCGCTTCAGCAGGCGGCCGATGAGCTCCTCGGGGTCCACCACGAGCGCCACGACCGCGTCGAGGCTGGAGTCGAGCTCGGCGAGGATGCCGTCGAGCGTCTCGACCTGGTCGACCGTGCGGGGGTAGCCGTCCAGGACGAAGCCGCTGCGGGCGTCCTCCTGGGCCAACCGGTCCCGCACCATCGCGTTGGTGACCTCGTCGGGGACGTACTCACCGGCGTCCATGTACTGCTGGGCGGTCCGGCCGAGCTCGGTCTGCTCCGCGACGTTGGCACGGAAGATGTCACCGGTGGAGACGTGCGCCCCACCGATCGCCTCGGCCAGGCCGACGGCCTGGGTCCCCTTGCCCGCACCGGGCGGGCCCATGATGAGCAGTCTCATGAACGCAGGAACCCTTCGTAGTTGCGCTGCTGCAGCTGGCTCTCGATCTGCTGCACCGTCGACAGGCCGACGCCCACGATGATGAGGATCGTCGTGCCGCCGAACGGGAAGTTCTGGCTGGCGCCCAGCAGGGCGATGGCGAACATCGGGATCAGGGCGATGAGGCCGAGGTAGAGCGCGCCCGCCGCGGTGATGCGCGAGAGCACGTAGCCCAGGTACTCCTGGGTCGGCCGGCCCGCACGGATGCCGGGGATGAACCCGCCGTACTTCTTCATGTTGTCGGCGACCTCCTCGGGGTTGAAGGTGATCGACACGTAGAAGTACGTGAAGAACACGATCAGCGCGAAGAAGGTGACCATGTAGAGCGGACTGTCGCCCACGACGAAGTTGTCGGTGATCCAGAGCGCCCACGAGGTGCCCTCGTTGAACTGCGCCAGGAGGGCCGGCAGGTACATGAGGCTCGAGGCGAAGATGACCGGGATGATGCCGGCCTGGTTGACCTTGAGCGGGATGTAGGTGGAGGAGCCGCCGAACATCCGGCGACCGACCATGCGCTTGGCGTACTGCACCGGGATCCGGCGCTGGGCCTGCTCGATGAAGATGACGCCCGCCACGACCACGAGGCCCACCGCCAGCACCAGGAAGAACGTCGCCAGGCCGTTGGTCTGACGGATCGCCCACATGGCCCCTGGGAAGGTCGCGACGACCTGGGTGAAGATCATGATCGACATGCCGTTGCCGACACCGCGATCGGTGATGAGCTCGCCGAACCACATGATCATCGCGGTGCCCGCGACCATGATCAGCACGATCAGCAGGAACGACAGGATGCTGTCGGGACGGTAGAGCAGGTCGAGGTTGCACGCGCCGCCGAAGAGCTGACCGCTGCGGGCGAGCGCCACGATGCCGGTGGCCTGCAGGATCGCCAGACCGAGCGTCAGGTAGCGGGTGTACTGGGTGATCTTCGCCTGACCGCTCTGACCCTCCTTCTTCAGCGCCTCGAGCCGCGGGATGACCACGACGAGCAGCTGCAGGATGATGCTGGCGGTGATGTACGGCATGATGCCGAGCGCGAAGACCGTGAGCTGCAGCAGCGCGCCGCCGGAGAACACGTTGATGAGCGAGAACAGACTGCTGTTCTCACCCTGCGACGCCAGGTCGATGCAGGTCTGGACGTTCGGCACGTTGATGCCCGGCGCCGGGGTCTGCGACCCGAGGCGGAACAGCACCACGATGCCGAGGACGAACAGGATCTTGCGGCGTAGGTCCGGTGTTCGGAACGCGTTGACGAAGGCGCTGAGCACCGAAGTCCTCCCTCGGCCCCTCTCGGGGATGTCGTCTGGATGTAGGAGTGGCAACAGCCGAAGGCGACTCTAACAGTCGCCCCCGGCTGTCAGGGGCCCAGCCGAACGGCACCGGGCTCCCTGCGGTGGGTTCAGCGCTCGGTGGCGCTGCCCCCGGCTGCTTCGATCTTGGACTTCGCGCTGGCCGAGAACTTGTCGGCGGTGACCTGGACGGCCACACCGATCTCGCCGCCGCCGAGCACCTTGACCGGGTGGCCCTTGCGGACCGCGCCGGCCGCGACGAGCGCGTCGACGTCGATCGACCCGCCGTCCGGGAACAGCGCCTCGATGCGATCGACGTTCACGGCCTGGTACTCCACGCGGAACGGGTTCTTGAACCCCTTCAGCTTGGGCAGACGCATGTGCAACGGCACCTGTCCGCCCTCGAAGCCCTGGGAGACCTGGTAGCGGGCCTTGGTGCCCTTGGTTCCTCGACCCGCGGTCTTGCCCTTGGAGGCCTCACCGCGACCCACGCGGGTCTTGGCGGTCTTGGCTCCCGGGGCGGGACGCAGGTGATGCAGCTTGAGTGTCATGTCACTCCACCTCTTCGAAGGTCACGAGATGCGGGATGGTCTCGACCATGCCGCGCAGCTCGGGGCGATCTTCCTTGACGACGACGTCACCGATCCGCTTCAGGCCCAGCGAACGCAGGGTGTTGCGCTGGTTCTGGGGACGGCCGATGCCGGACTTGACCTGGGTCACCTTGAGACTGGCCATCAGACACCTGCCTCGGACGGGGAGGGCTGGTAGCCCTCGGCGCCGGCCTTGATGAGGGCCGCCGGGGCGACCTCCTCGACGGTCAGGCCGCGACGCTGCGCGACCTGCTCGGGCGACTCCAGCAGACGGAGCGCCTCGACCGTGGCGTGGACGATGTTGATCGCGTTGGACGAGCCGAGCGACTTGCTCAGCACGTCGTGGATGCCGGCCGCCTCGAGCACCGCGCGCACCGGGCCACCGGCGATGACGCCGGTACCGGGCGATGCCGGACGCAGGAAGACGACGCCGGCCGCCTTCTCGCCCTGCACCGGGTGCGGGATGGTGCCCTGGATGCGGGGGACGCGGAAGAAGTTCTTCTTCGCCTCCTCCACACCCTTGGAGATCGCCGTGGGGACCTCCTTGGCCTTGCCGTAGCCGACGCCGACCTGACCGTCGCCGTCGCCCACGATCACCAGGGCAGTGAAGCTGAAGCGCCGACCACCCTTGACGACCTTGGCGACACGGTTGATCGTGACGACCTTCTCGATGTAGTTGGACTTCTCGGCGCCGCGATCGCCTCCGCGACCGCGACCTCCGCCGCCCGCTCGACGTGCGCTCATGCGGCACTCTCCAGGATCTCGTTGGCCAGGGTCTGGCTCTGCTTGTCGGTGTGGGTCATCAGAACTCCAGTCCGCCCTCGCGGGCGCCGTCGGCCAGGGCCGCGACACGACCGGCGTACTTGTTGCCCGCCCGGTCGAAGACGACGCTCTCGATGCCGGCCGCCTTGGCCCGGTCGGCCACGAGCTCGCCGACGCGCTTGGCCTTGGTGGTCTTGTCGCCGTCGGCCGACCGCAGGTCGGCCTCCATGGTCGACGCCGAGACGAGCGTGCGGCCCTCCAGGTCGTTGACGACCTGGGCGACCATGTGCTTGCTCGAACGGGTGACGACCAGACGGGGACGCTCGGCCGAACCGGCGATCTTCTTGCGACCGCGGATCTGGCGACGCAGCCGCGAGGCGGTGCGACCCTTGGTGGTCTTGTTGTGCCTGATGGAGATGGCCATCACTTACCAGCCTTTCCGGCCTTGCGCAGGACGCGCTCGCCGGCGTAACGAACGCCCTTGCCCTTGTACGGCTCGGGCTTGCGGATCTTGCGGATGTTCGCGGCGACCTCACCGACGGCCTGCTTGTCGATGCCGATCACGCTGAACTTGGTCGGGGACTCCACCGCGAAGGTGATGCCCGCGGGGGCCTCCACCGGCACGGGGTGGCTGAAGCCGAGCGCGAACTCCAGGGCCGTGGGGCCCTTGGCGACGACGCGGTAGCCGACGCCGACGATCTCGAGCTTCTTCTCGTAGCCCTCGGTGACACCGATGACCATGTTGTTGATGAGCGTGCGGCTCAGGCCGTGCAGGGCCTTGCTGCGACGCTCGTCGTCGGGGCGCTCCACCGCGAGGGCACCGTCGTCGGTCCTGCTGACGACGATGGGCTCGGCCACGGTGTGCGCGAGCTCGCCCTTGGGTCCCTTGACGCGGACGTCCTGACCCTCGATCGAGACCTCGACACCTGCGGGAACGGCGACGGGAATCTTGCCGATGCGTGACATGTCTACCCTTCCGTTCTCACCAGACGTAGGCGAGGACTTCCCCACCCACGCCCTTGTTGTTGGCCTGACGGTCCGTCAGGAGGCCCTGGCTCGTGGAGATGATCGCCACGCCGAGGCCGCCGAGGACCTTGGGCAGGTTGGTGGACTTGGCGTACACCCGCAGGCCGGGCTTGCTGATGCGGCGGATGCCGGCGATCGAGCGCTCACGGTGCGGGCCGTACTTCAGCGTCACGGTGAGGGTCTTGCTGACCTCACCCTCGGCCGGGTCGGTCACGACGAAGTCGGTGATGTAGCCCTCCTGCTTGAGCAGCTGGACCACGCCCTCCTTCAGCTTGCTGTACGGCGCGCTCACGGAGTCGTGGTACGCCTGGTTGCCGTTGCGGATCCGCGTCAGCAGATCCGCGATCGGGTCGGTCATCGTCATTGCGTGTGTTCCGTTCTCGCCGTGGTTTCGGTCTTCGTGCTCGGGTTCCGAGTGGGAAGGGACCTGCGGCGTATCAGTGGTGGTGGGTTACCAGGAGCTCTTGGTGACGCCCGGCAGCTCGCCGCGGTGGGCCATCTCGCGCAGGCAGATCCGGCACAGGCCGAACTTGCGGTAGACCGACTGCGAGCGGCCGCACCGCTGGCAGCGGGTGTACCCGCGGACCGCGAACTTGGGCTTGCGCGCGGCCTTGACCCTCAGACCAGTCTTCGCCATCTCAGTTCTCCTTGTAGGGGAACCCGAGCAGCTTCAGCAGCGCGCGTCCCTCGTCGTCGGTGGTGGCGGTCGTGACGACCGTGATGTCCATGCCGCGTGACCGATCGATCTTGTCCTGGTCGATCTCGTGGAACATGACCTGCTCGGTGAGGCCGAACGTGTAGTTGCCGCGACCGTCGAACTGCTGGGGGCTGAGCCCCCGGAAGTCGCGGATGCGGGGCAGGGCCAGCGTCAGCAGCCGGTCGAGGAACTCCCACATGCGGTCGCCGCGCAGCGTGACGTGCGCGCCGATCGGCATGCCCTCACGCAGCTTGAACTGCGCGATGGACTTGCGGGCCTTGGTGACCTGGGGCTTCTGGCCGGTGATGGCCGTCAGGTCCTTCAGGGCACCCTCGATGAGCTTGCCGTCACGGGCCGCCTCGCCGACGCCCATGTTGACGACGATCTTGGTCAGGCCCGGGACCTGCATGACGTTGCCGTACTGGAACTGCTCACGCAGCGCCGGCACGATCTCGCCGCGGTACTTGTCCTTGAGGCGCGGGATCTGGGTGGTCTCGGTGGCCATGCTCAGATCTCCTCTCCGGTCTTGCGGGCGATGCGCACGCTGCGGTGCGCGGGATAGGTCGAACCGTCGGGACGGGTCTTGGTGATCTCGTCGCGGCGGAAGCCGATGCGGGTCGTGGTCTTGCCGTCGGTGCCGTCCGCCACGAGCATCACGTTGGAGACGTGGATCGGGGCCTCGACGGTGATGATGCCGCCGGAGTTGACGCCACCGGCCGCGGAGGCGCGGGTGTGCTTCTTGACCCGGTTGACGCCCTCGACGATGACCCGGTCGGCCTCGGCGAGGACCTCGATGACCTTGCCCTCGACGCCCTTGTCGTTGCCGGCGATGACCTTGACCTGGTCGCCCTTGCGGATGGTGAGGTTCTTCTTGGTCATCACAGCACCTCCGGCGCCAACGAGATGATGCGCATGAACTTCTTGTCGCGAAGCTCGCGCCCGACCGGACCGAAGATGCGCGTTCCGCGCGGATCTCCGTCGGCCTTGAGGATGACGGCCGCGTTCTCGTCGAACTTGATGTAGGAACCGTCGGGACGACGGCGCTCCTTCACGGTCCGCACGACGACGGCCTTGACGACCTCGCCCTTCTTGACGTTGCCGCCGGGGATGGCGTCCTTCACGGTGGCCACGATGGTGTCACCGATGCCGGCGTAGCGCCGGCCCGAGCCACCGAGCACACGGATGCACAGGATTTCCTTCGCACCGGTGTTGTCGGCGACCTTGAGTCGCGATTCCTGCTGAATCATCGGATATCTCCTACTTGGCCTTCTCGACGACCTCGACGAGACGCCAACGCTTGGTGGCCGAGAGCGGACGCGTCTCCATCAGGATGACGCGGTCGCCGATGCCAGCCGAGTTGGTCTCGTCGTGGGCCTTGAGCTTCATGTTGCGGCGCAGCACCTTGCCGTACAGGGGGTGCTTGATGCGGTCCTCGACGTTGACGACGATGGTCTTGTCCATCTTGTCGCTCACGACCAGGCCCTCGCGCATCTTGCGGGCGCCGCGCTCTGCGGGGGACTGCTCCGCCGGGTTCTGGGGGTTCACTGCCTCGTCCTTCGTGCTCATGCATCCACCTCGGCTGAGTCGTCGGTGGACTCGATGATGCCGAGCTCTCGCTCACGCAGCACCGTGTAGATGCGGGCGATGTCCTTGCGGACGGTGCGCAGTCGCGCGGTCTCGACGAGCTGACCGGTGGCGTTCTGGAAACGCAGGTTGAACAGCTCGGCCTTCGCGTCCTTCAGCTTCTCGGCCAGGTCGTCGGCGGTGAGGCTGCGGAGGTCCGCAGCGGTGATCTGAGCCATCAGATGCCTCCTTCGGTCTCACGCGAGACGAAGCGTGCCTTCATCGGCAGCTTGTGGATCGCGAGCCGCGCGGACTCGCGGGCGGTGGCCTCGTCGACGCCGGACAGCTCGAACATCACGCGTCCGGGCTTGACGTTGGCGACCCACCACTCCGGCGAGCCCTTGCCCGAACCCATGCGGGTCTCGGCAGGCTTCTTGGTCAGGGGGCGGTCCGGGTAGATGTTGATCCAGACCTTGCCGCCACGCTTCATGTGACGCGTCATGGCGATACGGGCGGACTCGATCTGACGGTTGGTCACGTAGTGACCCTCGACCGCCTGGATGCCGTAGTCGCCGAAGGCCAGCGTGGTGCCGCCCTTGGCCATGCCCCGTCGGTTGGGGTGGTGCTGCTTGCGGTACTTGACCCGCCGTGGCATCAGCATCAGCTCTGCCCTCCTTCAGGTGCGGCCGCGGCGACGGCCTCGGCCGGAGCCGCGGTCGCCGGTGCGGCGTTCTCGGTGGTGGCGTCGGTCGGGGCGCCGTCACGGGCCGGACGGCGGGCTCCGCCGTCACGTCCGCCACGGGCCGGACGCCGGGCGCCGGGCGCTGCCGCACGCTTGGCCGCCTCGGCCTCACGCTCGGCGCGGGTGCCGGCGACCTCGCCCTTGTAGATCCAGACCTTGACGCCGATGCGGCCGAAGGTGGTCTTGGCCTCGTAGAAGCCGTAGTCGACGTCGGCACGCAGGGTGTGCAGCGGCACGCGGCCCTCGCGGTAGAACTCCGAGCGGCTCATCTCGGCGCCGCCGAGACGACCCGAGCACTGGATCCGGATGCCCTTGGCGCCCGAACGCATCGTGGTCTGCATCGCCTTGCGCATCGCGCGACGGAACTGCACACGACCGCTGAGCTGCTCCGCGACGCCCTGGGCGACGAGCTGCGCATCCATCTCGGGCTGCTTGACCTCGAGGATGTTCAGCTGCACCTGCTTGCCGGTGAGCTTCTCGAGGTCACCGCGGATGCGGTCGGCCTCGGCGCCACGGCGGCCGATGACGATGCCGGGGCGAGCGGTGTGGATGTCGACCCGCACGCGGTCACGCGTGCGCTCGATCTCCACGCGGCTGATGCCGGCGCGATCCATGCCCTTGGTGAGGAGCTTGCGGATCTTGACGTCCTCGCCCACGTAGCTGCTGTAGAGCTTGTCGGCGTACCAGCGGCTCTTGTGGTCGGTGGAGATGCCGAGTCGGAACCCGTGCGGGTTGATCTTCTGTCCCACTATCGGGCCCCGCCCTTCTTCTCGGTGACCGGCGTGACGACGACGGTCAGGTGGCTGGTGCGCTTGAGGATGCGGTTGGCCGCACCCTTGGCGCGGGGGCGCCAACGCTTCATGGTGGGGCCCTCGTCGACCATCACCTGGCTGATCACCAGGCTGGAGCGGTCGAGGTCCTCGGTGGTCTCGGCGTTGGCCGCGGCCGAGTCGACCAGCTTGTAGAAGTTCTCGGCCACGGCCTGCGGCGCGAACTTCAAGGTGGCCAGGGCCGTCTCGACCGACTCGCCACGGATCAGGTCGGCGATGCGCCGGGCCTTCTGCGGGGTGACCCGCACGAAGCGGGCGACCGCGAACGAACCGGGCTCGTCGCCGAGCAGACGCTCGCGACGTGCGGTGACGGAGGTACGGGTGGTGGCGCTCATCGACGCTTCGCCTTTCGGTCGTCCTTCTCATGACCACGGAACGTGCGGGTCGGGGCGAACTCGCCCAGCTTGTGACCCACCATCGAGTCGGTGATGAACACCGGCACGTGCTTGCGGCCGTCGTGCACGGCGATCGTGTGTCCGATGAAGGACGGCAGGATCATCGAGCGACGCGACCAGGTCTTGATCACGGTGTGGGTCTCGGCGGCGTTCTGCGCGTCGACCTTCTTCTCGAGGTGCCCGTCGACGAACGGGCCCTTCTTCAAACTGCGGGGCATCTGGTTACCAATCCTTCTCAGCGGCCGGACTTGCGGCGGCGGACGATCATCTGGTCGCTGGCCTTGCGCTTGCGCGTCCGGCCTTCGGGCTTGCCCCACGGCGAGACCGGGTGACGGCCACCGGAGGTCTTGCCCTCGCCACCACCGTGCGGGTGGTCGATCGGGTTCATGGCGACACCGCGGACGGTCGGGCGCTTGCCCTTCCAGCGGTTGCGGCCGGCCTTGCCCCAGTTGATGTTGGACTGCTCGGCGTTGCCGACCTCGCCGATCGACGCGCGGCAGCGCACGTCGACGTAGCGCATCTCGCCGGACGGCAGACGCAGCTGCGCGCGGGTGCCCTCCTTGGCGACGAGCTGGGTCTTCACTCCGGCCGAGCGACCCATCTTGGCGCCACCACCGGGGCGGAGCTCGATGCAGTGGATCGTGGTGCCCACCGGGATGTTGCGCAGCGGCAGGTTGTTGCCGGGCTTGATGTCGGCCCCGACGCCGGACTCGATCGCCTGGCCCTGCTTGATGCCGTCGGGCGCGATGATGTACCGCTTCTCACCGTCGGCGTAGTGCAGCAGGGCGATGCGGGCGGTGCGGTTGGGGTCGTACTCGATGTGAGCGACCTTGGCCGGCACGCCGTCCTTGTCGTAGCGCTTGAAGTCGATGACCCGGTACGCGCGCTTGTGACCGCCACCCTGGTGACGGGTGGTGATCCGACCCTGGTTGTTGCGGCCACCCTTCTTGGGCAGCGGCTCCACCAGGGACTTCTCCGGCGTGGTGCGGGTGATCTCGGCGAAGTCGGCCACCGAGGAGCCACGACGGCCCGGGGTGGTCGGCTTGTACTTGCGAATTGCCATGTCTGCTCAGTCCTCAGCTCGGGCTCGAGAAGATGTCGATGCTCTGACCGGCAGCCACGCTGACGATCGCTCGCTTGGAGTCCTTGCGCTTGCCCATCCCGTTGCGGGTGCGGCGCGTCTTGCCCTTGCGATTGAGCGTGTTCACTGCGGTGACCTTGACGCCGAAGATCGACTCGACGGCGATCTTGATCTCGGTCTTGTTCGCGTCCGGGTGCACCTCGAAGGTGTACTTGTTGTCCTCGATCAGGCCGTAGCTCTTCTCGCTGACGATCGGGGCGATCAGGACGTCGCGCGGATCCTTGTTCAGGGTGCTCATGTTCACTCTCCGGCCTTCTCGAACCCGGCGGCGGCGGCGGACTCCTCGGAGTCGAACCAGACCTCGGCGACCGTCTGGTCGTACCAGGGGCTGTCGGGGGTGTGGAACTTCATCGAGTCGGCGTTGCCCTTGATCTCGTGACCCTTGGGCGCGTTGCCGCTCTTGAGGGGCGCCTTCGAACCCGGGCCGTACGGCTGGGTCTTGGTCGCGCCACCGGTCTCGGCCTCGGCCGTCTCGGCGGGCGCGGCCGCCACCTTCGCGGGCTCCGCCTTCTTGGCAGCCGGCTTCTTGGCAGCCGGCTTCTTCGGGGCAGGAGCCGCGTCGGCCTCGACCGCGGCGGCGCTGAGCTTGACGGTCTCCGCACCCTCGGCCGAACGGGCCGCCACGAAGCCGTCGAAGGCCTCGCGGGTGAAGATCAGGTCGTCGCTCTTGAGCACGTCGTAGGTGTTGAGCTGGTCGAACGGCAGGATCACGACGTCGGCGACGTTGCGCAGGCTCTTGGCCGTGACGACGTCCTCACGGGTGACCGCGACGAGCACCCGGGGGCGCAGCGTGATCGACCGCAGGGTGGCGACGGCGTCCTTGGTGGACGGGGCGGCCGCACTGACGAACGCGTCGACGACGTGCAACCGGCCCGAGCGGGCGCGGTCGCTGAGGGCTCCGCGCAGCGCGGCGGCCTTCATCTTCTTGGGCGTGCGCTGGTCGTAGTTGCGCGGCGTCGGGCCGTGCACCACGCCACCACCGTTGTACTGGGGCGCGCGGATCGAGCCCTGACGGGCGCGACCGGTGCCCTTCTGGCGGTACGGCTTCTTGCCGCCGCCGCGGACCTCGCCGCGCGACTTGGTGTCGTGCGTGCCCTGGCGCGCCGCGGCGAGCTGGGCGACGACGACCTGGTGGATCAACGGGATGTTGACCTGGGTACCGAAGATGTCGACCGGCAGGTCGACGTCGATGGTCGTGGCGTTCGGTGCCATGTCAGGCTCCCTTCGCGATGCGCTTGGCCGCACTGCGGATCACGACGAGCTGGCCCTTGGGCCCGGGGACGGCACCCTTGATGAGGATGACGCCCTTCTCGAGGTCGACCGCGTGGACGGTGAGGTTCTGGGTGGTGACCTGGTCGGTGCCCATGTGGCCGGCCATCCGCAGACCCTTGAAGACGCGACCCGGGGTGGCGCAGCCACCGATCGAGCCGGGCTTGCGGTGGTTGCGGTGCGCGCCGTGCGAGGCGCCGACGCCGTGGAAGCCGTGACGCTTCATGACGCCCGCGAAGCCCTTGCCCTTGGACGTGCCGGTGACGTCGACGACGTCGCCCGCGGCGAAGATCTCGGGCGAGATCTCCTGGCCGAGGGTGTAGTCGGCGATGGCCTCGGTGCGGATCTCGACGACGTGGCGGCGCGGCGTGACGCCGGCCTTGTCGAAGTGACCGGACTGCGGCTTGTTGACCTTGCGTCCGTCGATCTCGCCGAAGCCGAGCTGGACGGCGCTGTAGCCGTCGGTCTCACGCGTGCGGATCTGGGTGACGACGTTGGTGTCGGCGGCGATGACCGTGACCGGGACGACGCGGTTGTCCGCGTCCCAGACCTGGGTCATGCCGAGCTTGCGGCCGAGGAGGCCGCGGGCGGTGGCAGTGGAACTGGTGCTCATTGGTCGCTGACTCCCCTCAGAGCTTGATCTCGATGTCGACGCCGGCCGGCAGGTCGAGTCGCATGAGCGAGTCGACCGTCTTGGGCGTCGGGTCAATGATGTCGATGAGCCGCTTGTGGGTGCGCATCTCGAAGTGCTCGCGGCTGTCCTTGTACTTGTGGGGCGAACGGATCACGCAGAACACGTTCTTCTCCGTCGGGAGGGGCACCGGGCCAGCAACCTTCGCACCCGTACGGGTGACCGTGTCCACGATCTTGCGAGCCGAGGTGTCGATCACCTCGTGGTCGTAGGCCTTGAGCCGGATACGGATCTTTTGTCCCGCCATGCTCTCGTCGTCCTTCTGTCGTCGTTCCGCTTCGCGTCCCCCGGCTCCGGGTCGGAGCGGTTCGGCTGCGCCGGTCCCACGCTCCCCGAGGTCGGGCGTGTCGCACTGCGCTCGCGCGCGGACAACGCTCAGCTCTCGAATTGGGTGGTTGGGCCCCCTGTGCCTGCCAGCCTGACGAGGTGCCGGGCGACGGGCGTTCGGAGGGCCGGGACGAACCTCAGGTTCGGCGCGCTCGTGACTTCCGGCGTGAGTTCCGGACCAGCGCGCCCCAGCGGTTCGGCCGGAGCAACCGCACTAGTCTGACAGAACCCGGGCGCATACGCCAAATCGAGTCCCTCCCCTCCCCCTCAGGGCGGTGGATCCGCGACCGAATGGCCTCCCCGGGCCCCGGCAGGTGCAGGACGGACCGAATGACGCCGCTTTCGGTCGCGTACCCACCGCCCACGCCGGAGGGGCTCAGTGGTGGGCGCCGGCCTCGGACTGGGCGTGACCGATCGGTTCGAGCTGGAAGGTCGAGTGCTCGACGTCGAAGTGGTCTGACAGGCAGGCCGACAGGCGGTCGAGGATCCCGTGTGCCTCCGCCAGGTCCGTGACGGTGTCCTCCACCACGATGTGCGCGCTCATCACCGGCATGCCGGACGTGATCGTCCAGACGTGCAGGTCGTGGACGTCGGCGACCCCGTCGATGCCGAGGATGTGCGCCCTCAGCTCGGCGAGGTCGACGTGCGCCGGAGAACCCTCCAGCAGGACGCCGGCCACCTCGCGCAACAGCGAGAGCGCCCGCGGCACGATCATCACGGCGATCAGCAGCGACGCGACGGCGTCGGCCGCGTACCAGCCGGTGACGGCGATGACGGCGGCGGAGGCGATGACCGCGACCGACCCGAGCGCGTCGCCCAGCACCTCCAGGTAGGCGCCGCGCACGTTGAGGCTCTCCTTGGAGCCCGCTCTCAACAGCTGCAGGCCGATCAGGTTGACCACGAGGCCGACGACTCCGGCCGCGAGCACCGGCGTCGCCTCGATGGTCGGAGCGTCCCCGAGCCGGCCCACCGCGCTGACGACGACCCAGCCGGCCACCCCGAGCAGGAGCAGTCCGTTGGCTCCCGCGGCCAGCACCTCGGTGCGGTGGTACCCGAACGTGCGGCGGGACCCGGGCGCCCCACCGAGCTGGGCGACCGTGATGGCCGCCAGGGCGAGCACCAGACCGATCGAGTCGCTCAGCATGTGCCCGGCGTCGGCCAGCAGCGCCAGGCTGCCGGTGATCACCGCGACCACCGCCTGCAGCACCAGGACGCTCAGCGTGAGTCCGAGCACGACCAGCAACCGACCGCGGTGCTGCATCCCCGTGCCGTGCGTGTGGTCGTGGCCCATGGGACGAGCCTAGGCACCCGGTGCGTCCGGGGCGAGCGCGTGTCCGCCAAAGGGACGCCCACGACAACCGTTCCCGCCACCCGGGAACGACAGCACCCCCGGGCCCTGACGGGACCGGGGGTGCTGTGCTGCAGTGCTGGGTGGTGTCAGATCACTTGTTGATCTTGGTGACACGACCGGCGCCGACGGTACGGCCGCCCTCGCGGATGGCGAAGCGCAGGCCCTCCTCCATGGCGATCGGCTGGATCAGCTCGACCGACATCTCGGTGTTGTCGCCGGGCATGACCATCTCGGTGCCCTCGGGCAGCGTGACGACGCCGGTGACGTCCGTGGTGCGGAAGTAGAACTGCGGACGGTAGTTGTTGAAGAACGGCGTGTGACGGCCACCCTCCTCCTTGGACAGGATGTACGCCTGGCCCTCGAACTCCGTGTGCGGCGTCGTGGTGCCCGGCTTGATGACGACCATGCCGCGCTCGACGTCCTCGCGCTTGGTGCCACGCAGGAGCAGTCCGACGTTCTCGCCGGCCTGGCCCTCGTCGAGCAGCTTGCGGAACATCTCGACACCGGTGACGGTCGACTTCTGGGCGGTCTCGCGGATGCCGATGATCTCGACCTCCTCGTTGACCTTGACGACACCGCGCTCGATGCGGCCGGTGATGACGGTGCCACGACCGGTGATCGTGAAGACGTCCTCGACGGGCATGAGGAACGGCTTCTCGGTCTCGCGGGGAGGCATCGGGATGTAGTCGTCGACCGCCTGCATGAGCTCCAGGATCGACTTGCCCCACTTCTCGTCACCCTGCAGCGCGGGGTGAGCGGCGACCTTGACGACGGGGACGTTGTCGCCGTCGAAGTCCTGGTCGCTGAGCAGCTCGCGGACCTCCATCTCGACGAGCTCGAGGATCTCCTCGTCGTCGACCATGTCGCACTTGTTGAGCGCCACGACCATGGCCGGCACGCCGACCTGCTTGGCCAGCAGCACGTGCTCACGCGTCTGGGGCATGGGGCCGTCGGTGGCGGCGACCACGAGGATCGCGCCGTCCATCTGGGCCGCACCGGTGATCATGTTCTTCACGTAGTCGGCGTGCCCGGGGCAGTCGACGTGCGCGTAGTGACGGCTCTCGGTCTGGTACTCGACGTGAGCGATCGAGATCGTGATGCCGCGCTGGCGCTCCTCGGGAGCCTTGTCGATCTGGTCGAAGGCCGAGGCCTCGTTGAGATCGGGGTACGCGTCATGCAGCACCTTGGTGATCGCCGCGGTCAAGGTCGTCTTGCCGTGGTCGATGTGACCGATGGTGCCGATGTTCATGTGCGGCTTGGTCCGCTCGAACTTCGCCTTAGCCACGGGGGCTCCTCCTGGTTGATTGGTGCTGGTGAAAGCTGGGTGAACAAAGCCGTCGGGTCCCTACGGGAACCTCAGGACACCTTAGTGGATGGCCGCGAACCTACTCGCCGCGGGCCTTCTTGATGATCTCCTCGGCGACGGCCTTGGGGACCTCGGCGTAGGAGTCGAACTGCATCGAGTATGACGCACGGCCCGAGGTCTTGGACCGCAGGTCGCCGACGTAGCCGAACATCTCCGACAGGGGCACGATCGCCTTGACGAGCTTGGCGCCGCCGTAGCCCTCCTCCATCGCCTGGACCTGGCCGCGACGGGAGTTGAGGTCGCCGATCACGTCGCCCATGTAGTCCTCGGGGGTCGTGACCTCGACGGCGAAGACGGGCTCCAGCAGGACCGGCTCGGCCTTGCGAGCGGCCTCCTTGAACGCCATCGAGCCGGCGAGCTTGAACGCCAGCTCCGAGGAGTCGACGTCGTGGTAGGCGCCGTCCTCGAGCGTGACCTTCACGTCGACCATCTGGTAGCCGGCGAGGACACCGAACTGCATGGCGTCCTGCGCGCCGGCGTCGACCGACGGGATGTACTCGCGCGGGACGCGACCGCCGGTGACCTCGTTGGAGAACTCGTAGCCGCCCTCGCCGCCGCTCAGCGGACCGGTCGGCGCGATGCCGATGATCACCTTGGCGAACTGGCCCGAACCACCGGTCTGCTTCTTGTGCGTGTAGCTGTGACCGGTGACGGTCTTCTTGATCGTCTCGCGGTAGGCGACCTGAGGCTTGCCGACGTTCGCCTCGACGTTGAACTCGCGCTTCATGCGGTCGACCAGGATGTCGAGGTGGAGCTCGCCCATGCCGGCGATGATCGTCTGCCCGGTCTCCTCGTCGGTGTGCACCTGGAAGGTCGGGTCCTCCTCGGCGAGCCGCTGGATGGCGGTGCCGAGCTTCTCCTGGTCGCTCTTGGTCTTGGGCTCGATCGCGACCTGGATGACCGGGTCGGGGAACGTCATGGACTCCAGGACGATCTGGTTCTGCGGATCGGCCAGGGTCTCGCCCGTGGTGGTGTCCTTCAGACCCATGACGGCGACGATCTGACCGGCGCCGACCGACGCGATCTCGGCCCGCTTGTTGGCGTGCATCTGGTAGATCTTGCCGATGCGCTCCTTGCGGCCCTTGGTCACGTTGATGACCGTGCTGCCGGCCTCGAGTCGACCGGAGTAGACGCGCAGGTAGGTGAGCTTGCCCAGGTGCGGGTCGGACGCGATCTTGAACGCGAGGGCCGCGAACGGCGCGCTCTCGTTCGGCTCGCGGGTGTCGCTGACCGTCTCGTCGCGGGGGTCCAGACCGGTGATGGCACCGACGTCGATCGGCGAGGGCAGGAAGTCGATGACCGCGTCGAGCAGCGGCTGCACGCCCTTGTTCTTGAACGCGGTGCCGCACAGGACCGGGTTGAGCAGGGCCGCCAGCGTGGCGCGACGGATCGCGGCCTTCAGCACGTCGACACCGATCTCGGCACCGTCGAGGAACAGCTCGGCGATCTCGTCGTCGACGTCCGACAGGGTCTCGAGCATCGACTCGCGGGCCTCGGCGGCCTCGTCGGCCAGGTCGGCCGGGATCTCCTCGATGGCGTAGTCCTCGCCGATGGCGGTCTCGCCGCGCCACACCAGGGCGCGCATGCCGATCAGGTCGACGACACCGATGAAGTCACCCTCGGCACCGATCGGCACCTGCAGGACCAGCGCGGTGGCGCCGAGGCGCTCGCGGATGGTCTTGACGCAGTAGTCGAAACTGGCGCCCGTGCGGTCGAGCTTGTTGACGAAGCACATGCGCGGCACGCCGTACTTGTCGGCCTGACGCCACACCGTCTCGGACTGCGGCTCGACACCGGCGACACCGTCGAACACCGCGACCGCGCCGTCGAGGACGCGCAGGTTGCGCTCGACCTCGACGGTGAAGTCGACGTGCCCGGGGGTGTCGATGATGTTGATCTGGTTGTCCTTCCACCAGCAGGTGGTGGCGGCGGACGTGATGGTGATGCCGCGCTCCTGCTCCTGCTCCATCCAGTCCATCGTGGCGCCGCCGTCGTGGACCTCACCGATCTTGTAGTTGATACCGGTGTAGAACAGGATCCGCTCGGTCGTCGTCGTCTTGCCGGCGTCGATGTGCGCCATGATGCCGATGTTGCGGACGCGGTTGAGATCGGTGGTGATGTCAGTTGCCATGAAGAGCGGCGCTACTTTCCGTCAGAATTCCAGGGGGTTCGGCTCAGGAGGCCGAGGTCACCAGCGGTAGTGGGCGAAGGCGCGGTTGGCCTCGGCCATCTTGTGGGTGTCCTCGCGCTTCTTGACGGCCCCGCCGAGGCCGTTGCTGGCGTCGAGGAGCTCGTTCTGCAGGCGCTCGGCCATCGTCTTCTCGCGACGCTCGCTGGAGTACTTGACCAGCCACCGCAGGGCGAGGGTCGTCTGACGGGCCGGACGCACCTCGATCGGCACCTGGTAGGTGGCGCCACCGACACGGCGGCTCTTGACCTCGAGGCTGGGCTTGACGTTGTCGAGCGCACGCTTGAGCGTGATGACCGGGTCGGTGCCCGACTTCTCGCGGGTGCCCTCCAGCGCCGAGTACACGATGCGCTGAGCGGTCTGCTTCTTGCCGTCGACGAGGATCTTGTTGATCAGCATCGTCACGAGCTGGTTGCTGTAGACCGGGTCGGTCTCGGGGATCCGCTTGATCGCGGGGCCTTTGCGGGGCATCAGCTCTTCTCCTTCTTCGCGCCGTAGCGGCTGCGAGCCTGCTTGCGACCCTTGACACCCTGGGTGTCGAGCGAGCCACGGATGATCTTGTAGCGGACACCCGGAAGGTCCTTCACGCGGCCGCCGCGCACGAGCACGATCGAGTGCTCCTGCAGGTTGTGGCCCTCGCCGGGGATGTAGGCCGTGACCTCGGTACCGCTGGAGAGCTTCACACGGGCCACCTTGCGGAGCGCGGAGTTCGGCTTCTTCGGGGTCGTCGTGTACACGCGGGTGCACACGCCACGGCGCTGGGGCGAACCCTTCAGCGCGGGCGTGTTGCTCTTGACCGCCTTGGACTGGCGACCCTTGCGGACCAACTGGTTGATCGTGGGCACTACGTACTTCCTTCTGCTGGCGTGGCGCGGATGTCCTACGAGGATGCTGCGGGACCGGAACGGTCGGTGGCGGTGCGTCCTGCGGATCCAGCGGGATCGGGAGCGCGCACCATGCACCGGGACGAGTTCCGCGCCGCGCGCACTTCACACGGGCGGTACCCGAGGGCACAGCGACCAAGACTACCGGCTGGACGGAGGACGGTCAAAACCGGGCGGGCGGCCTCGTCGCCCGGCCGTCAGGGAACCGTCGGTCCCGCGAGCAGGGCGGCTCCGGCCTCGCCGTCCACCTCGAGCCGGTCGTGCGGCCAACGGTTCCACAGGCCCAGGTAGAGGGCCTCCGCCGTGCCGCGGATCTCCGCGTCGTGCGGGGTCCCCGGCGCGTCGTAGGCCAGCACCGGCGGCGCGTGCAGCCCGCTGCCCGGTTCGAGCAGCCAGGTCCGGCCGACGTCGGTGGCGGTGATCCGCACCCGTCCCTGCAGGTCGGGCCGCCGGCCCCGGGCGGTCATCCGGGGGAAGAACACGGTGAGGACCTCGTCGACCCCGTCGGCGGCCAGCACCGGCGCCACCGGCCATCCACCGCCGTCCATGCCCAGGGCCTGGGCCACGTCGACGCTGTGCACGGTGGTCTCGTGCAGCTGTCGCCGCGGCCAGAAGGCGGCCCGCTCCCGGATCAGGGAGAAGTTGGGCGTGGGCTCGTCCGGGTGCACCGCCTGCAGCACGGCCAGCAGGGCCGAGGCGACAGCGGCGTACCACTCCGACACCGGCTCGGTCACGACGACGTCGGCCGGCTGGTCCACCCGTTGCCCCGACATCACGGTCGCCGCGGCCCACCGGTGCACGGTTCCGAGGTGGCGGGTCAGGTCGGCCACCGTCCAGCCCGGGCACGCGGGCACCTGCTCGGTGCCGAAGGCGGCGTCGCTGAGCTCGGCGTACCGGGTCATCGCTGACCCGAGTTCGACCAGGTGGTCCATGTCAGGCCTCCAGCAGCTCGGCGAGTGTCAGGGCTCGGGTGGCCGCGAGGTCCAGCAGCTGGGTGCGGCACGAGAACCCGTCGGCCACAACGATCGCACCCGGGGGTGCGTTACGAACCGCCGGAAGCAGCTGGTGCTCCCCCACCGCCACCGACACGTCGTAGTGCCCCTTCTCGACCCCGAAGTTGCCCGCCAGGCCGCAGCAGCCGGCCAGCCGTTCGATCGACGCACCGGTGCGCTCCATCACCGCCAGGTCGGCCTCGAAACCCATGACCGACGCCTGGTGGCAGTGCGGCTGCACCACCAGGGTCGTGCCCGTGAGGTCCGGCGGCTGCCACCCCGGGGTCCGCTCCAACAGCTCGGCCAGGGTCGCCACCCCGCCCGCGACCTCGGCGGCCCGGGGGTCGTCGGTCAGCTCGACGGCGTCGGAGCGCAGCACCGCCAGGCAGGAGGGTTCGACCCCCACCACCGGCACGCCGGCCACGACGAACGGGTGCAGGGCGTCGATCGCCGTCATGACGAGCTCGCGGGCCCGGTCGAGCTGTCCGGTGGTGATCCACGTGAGTCCGCAGCACACCTGACGCGACAGCACCTGGACCCGGTAGCCGGCCGACTCCAGCAGGCGGACCGTCGCGTGGCCGCCTGCCGTCTCGAAGAACTCGGTGAACGAGTCCACCCACAGGAGCACCGGTGGCGCGTCGACGCCCGGCGCGCCGGGACGGTCGTGGGCGAGCGGAACAGCCCGCCGGCGCTGTCGGCGCAGGGTGCGGGAGAAGGGCCGGACCGCGAACGGCGGGAGGCTGCGCCGCTGGTCGACGCCCGCCACCCACCGCGCGAGGTGGGCCAGGCCGGGGGTCCGCAGGCTCAGGTTGACCAGTCGGGCGACCGGCGAGGTGAGCCGGGCCCAGAACGGCAGCCGGCCGAGGACGTAGTGGCTGCGGGGGCGCAAACGGCCCCGGTAGGTCTGGTGGAGCACCTCCGACTTGTAGGTCGCCATGTCCACGCCCGTCGGGCAGTCGCTCAGACAGCCCTTGCACGACAGGCACAGGTCCAGCGCCTCGTGGACCTCCGGAGAGCGCCAGCCACCGGTCACGTGCCGGCCGTCGACCATCTCCTGCAGCACCCGCGCCCGACCACGGGTGGTGTGCTTCTCGTCGCGGGTCGCCTGGAAGGAGGGGCACATGACCCCGCCGGTGGCCCGGTTGTCGGCGATGCACTTGCCCACCCCGGTGCAGCGGTGGACGGCCGCGCCGAAGTCGCCGTCGTCGTGCAGGAGCCGCAGGCCCCGTCGCGACGACGCCCGACCGGGGTCCCACCCACGACCGGAGCCGCGCAGGTCGTCGTCGACGGCTGCGGGCTCGACCAGCACCCCGGGGTTCAACAGGTTCCGCGGATCGAAGATCTGCTTGACCCGGGCGAACGTCTCGATCGCCTCGGGCGAGTACATCAACGGCAACAGCTCCGAACGGGCACGACCGTCCCCGTGCTCGCCGGAGAACGAACCGCCGTGGCTCGCGGTCAGCCGGGCCGCGTCGTGGAGGAACGAGCGGAACGCCTGGTGCCCGTCGGGCTGGTCGAGCCCGAAGCTGATCCGCACGTGCACGCATCCGTCGCCGAAGTGTCCGTACGGCACGCCGTCGACGCCGTGCTGGAGGAGGAGGGCCTCGAAGTCCCGCAGGTAGGCGCCCAGTCGCGCCGGCGGGACCGCTGCGTCCTCCCACCCCGACAGCGCGGGCCGGTCCAGGGCGCGGGCGGCCAGGCCCGCACCCTCCTCGCGGATGCGCCAGAGCACGGCCTGCTCCCCCACCGCGGTGACGTGCCGGTGCTCCAGCGCCCCGGCCGCGGCCACGACGTCGTCGGCCCGGGCCGCGAGCTCGGCGGGGTCCTCCCCCGCGAGCTCGACGTACAGGTACCCGCCACCGCGCGGCAGGTCGGGCACGGCGGCCGGCCCCTTGGCGGACCGGTACACCTCGACGATCCGCTGGCCGAGGCCCTCGCACGCCGTGGGACCGAACGGCAGGACGTCCGGCACGTGGTCGGCGGCCTCGGCCATCGTCGCGTAGCCCAGCACGACGAGGTGACGCCACGACGGGTCGCGGACCAGGTCGACGGTGGCACCTGTCACGAGGGCGAGCGTGCCCTCGGTGCCGGCGAGGAACGAGGCGACGTCGAAACCGCGCTCCGGCAGCAGGTGCTCGAGGCTGTAGCCGGACACCTGCCGGCCGAAGGTCCCGAACTCGGTGCGCACCATGGCGAGTCGCTGGCCGACCTCCGCCCGCAGGCGGTCGAGGGTGGCCGAGGTCGGAGCCGGCCCGGATCCCAGCCGGAGGCGCTCCCCGCCCGCGGTGACGACCTCGAGCGCCGAGACGTTGTCGGCGCTGCGGCCGTACCCGAGGGCGCGGTTGCCGCAGGCGTTGTTGCCGATCATCCCGCCGACGGTGCACCGGGTGTGGGTGGACGGGTCGGGGCCGTAGCGCAGTCCGTGGGGCGCCGCCGCACGCTGCAGCACGGCGTGGACGACGCCGGGGTCCACCCGGGCGGTGGCAGCCTCGCGGTCGATCGCGTGGACCCCGTTGAGGTGGCGGGTGAAGTCGACCACGATGCCGCGGCCGACCGCGTTGCCCGCGATCGACGTGCCGGCGCCGCGCGCCGTGATCGGGACGCCGGTCTCGGCACTGGCGTCGACGACGGCCAGCACCTCGTCGACGTCGCGCGGACGCACCACCACCTGGGGCACGATCCGGTACAGCGAGGCGTCGGTGCTGTAGGCCGCCCGGGTCGTCGACGTGGCGTCGACCTCCGTGACTCCTCGCCGCTGCAGCGCCGCCACCACGTCGGCGGTCGCCGCCACCGGTCCGGTCACGATCGTCATGGTGACTCCTCTCGCCTCAGTAGCATGCTACCTGTCGCCGGGACCCGTCACCGCGAGGAGGGCCCGCACCCGGTCGCCCCACCGCGAGTCCGACGACCCGGCCGGCTCCCCCGCCACCTGCTGCACCAGCAGCTCGGCGGTCCCGATCAGGTGCTCCGACATCCGGCGCGCCGCCTCGTGGGGGTCGCGACTGCGGATGGCCTCGACGATCGGCACGTGCTCCTCGGCGATCTCGGGCATGCGACGGGTGCGACCGATCGTCGAGACGCCCCGGGCCTGGATCGTGTCGCGCAGACGGTGCACCTGGTCCTGCCACCGCGGGTTGTTCAGGACCGCCCCGATCCGGGCGTGCAACGCCCGGTCCACGCCGGTGAACTCCGGCTCGTCCGGCGTGTGCGCGGCCTCCCGGAGCCGGCCGACGAGCCGGTCCAGGTCGTCGATCGCGGCCCGGTCGGCGTGCCGGGCCGCGAAGGCGGCCGCCGGCGACTCCAGCAGGACCCGCAGCTCGAAGACGGCGCGGACGTCCTCGACGGTCACGCCCCGGATGCGGACCCCCCGGTTGCGCTCGATGGCGACCAGCCCCAGATCGGCCAGGCGCAGGACGGCGTCGCGCACCGGGGTCCGGGAGACACCGAGGTCCTCGGCCAGCCGGTAGATCGAGTGCTGGGACCCCGCGACCAGCTCGCCGCTGACGACCGCCTCGCGCAGCGCCAGGAACACCCGGTCGGTGGCCGTCGTCCGCTCGTCGCTCACCGCCGGCTCGTCACGGTCCGGGCGGCCCTCACGAGGCGCCCGTCACCACAGCTCGATCGACTCGGTCAGGATCTGCGCCGCATCGTCCTCGCCGACCTCCCGCGGTGCCGTGGCGAGCAGCCGCTGCTGCTTGAGGGTGCCCTCGACGAGGTCGTCGATATCGCCGGCGCCGAACCCGACCGCGCCGATGCCCGCCGGCATGTCGATGTCCCGCATCAGGGTCGTGAGCACCGACGGCAGCTGCTCACGGGGGTCGTCGGTGCGGTCGGCCCCGGGGCCGAGCAGCTCCGCGGCCCGCAGGTGCCGTTCCGGTGAGGCCTCGAAGGTGAACCGGAACGCCGCGGGAGCGGTCAGGGAGACCGCCATGCCGTGCGGCACCATCGGGTGCGCGGGCTGGCCGTCCAGGTCGGGGTACCCGGGCGGGTGGAAGGTCGTCACCTGACCGGCGATCGGGTAGGCGTTCGCGTGCGGGATGTGCACGCCGGCGTTGCCGAAACCCAGTCCGGCGAACGTCGCGGCCAGTGACATCTGCTCGCGCGCCTGCAGGTCGTCGCCGTCACGCACCGCCGTGCGGAACGCGGTGGCCAGCAGTGCCATGGCCCGCTCGGACCACACGTCGGCGATCGGGTTGGAGCCGCAGTAGGGCACGCGCTCCTGCGGCTGCTTGGCGTCGAACGACGTGTACGGCCGGGCGGTGTAGCTCTCGAGGGCATGGCAGAGGATGTCCATGCCCGATGCGGCGGTGACGGCCGACGGCTGGGTGACGGTCAGCTCGGGGTCGACGATCGCCATGGTGGGCCGCAGCCGCGGGTGCGAGATGCCGGTCTTGACGTGCTGGGCCACCACGTCGAGCACGCAGATCGTGGTGCTCTCGCTGCCGGTCCCGGTGGTGGTGGGCAGGGCGATGAGGGGCAGCAACGGGTGCTGGGGCGCCCGCGCCCGTCCGACCGGGGCGTTGACGTAGTCCATCAGCTCGCCGTCGTTGGTGGTCAGCAGGTTCACCGCCTTGGCGGTGTCGATGCTGCTGCCGCCCCCGACGGCCACGACGGCGTCGAACGGGCCCTCGGCCCGCGCGAACGCGATCGCCTCCTCCAGGCTCGTGTCGGTGGGCTCCACCCGACTGTCGGCGAACACCACGACCTCGATGCCGTCCCCGCGCACCCGCTCGGCGATCCGGTCGACGACGCCGGTGGCCGCGACGCCGGGATCGGTCACCACCAGCACCCGCCGCGCTCCCAACGCCGCCAGGTCGTGGCCGAGCTCGTGGCGGGCACCCACACCGAACTTCAACGCCGGCGAGGCATAGGTGAACACGGTCTCGGGGTGAGCCGGGTGGTACGACGGTGATGACACGACACTCTCCTTGCGACGCCTCGAGGATACGACGCGAACCGCTCCCCCGGCGGCAGCGAGGCCGCGAACCGCTCGGTCCGCCGGCCCCCGGCCCCGTTGGCCGGGTGCTCTAAAGTGGGGTCTCGATCGAAGGGGAACCGATGACGTCACGCAAGGGCCTGGCAGCCCTCGGAGCGCTGGTCCTGGCCCTCGGCGGCTGCCAGACCGGTGCCGGCGCGGGGTCGGGTGCCACCTCGTCCTCCGCCGTCACGCCGTCGGCGGCCATCACCGAGCACGAGTCGGGTCCGGAGACCCCGCTCGACCACGGACTCCTCGTGCCCCGCGGCGCCACCCAGCTCGGACCCCTCGCCCGCTACCGCAGCCCGCGGACCATCGAGGCCTACCAGCCCGACCTCGCCGCCGCCGTCAGCCGTCGCGGCGTCGCCGACGCGCTCAGCGCAGCCGGCGACAACCCCGACGGCGTCGCGGCCCCCGAGCCGCCCGAGGGGGTCGTGTCCAGCCGTCCCGGCCGTGACAGCTTCGAGCTGCTGGAGGAACCGCCGGAGCCCGACGTGACGGCCGCCTTCATGCGCATCGACGGCGACCCCACCGTCGCGGTCACCTCGATGGTCGCCCAGATCGCCGACCTGCTGCCCGAGGCCGGCCTCGATCCCGCCGACCTGACCACGTACTGCTCGGTCGTCTCCGAGCGGGTGCAGGACTGCTCGCTCGACGTGTCGGGTGTGACGGCCGGTGGCGAGGAGCTCCGCGTGCAGATGGCGGTCGACCCCGGCGACGTGTCGACCCGCATCAGCCCGCCGTCCAGCCTCACGCGTCCGGTCATGCAGGTACGGATCGAGGAGACGGGCGACCCGAGGCTCGACCGCGAGGGTGGCGACGACGACGTCGACCTGTCCGACGAGGTCGTCGACCCGACCTCGCGGGTCGTCTGGCCCGCCATGGACCTCGACGCACCGCAGGCGACACCGCTCATGAACGGGTGGACCCGACCCCCGGAGGCCACGCTGCTGCTGAGCGGCTTCCGCCCCGGATTCGCCACCCTGTTCCTCGAGCGCGGTCGGGAGGCCCAGCAGATCGCCCGTGACTTCGCCGGCTCGCTGGGGCCGGACGTGCCCGTCACCCGCGACGTGGTCGAGGAGCTGAACGAGGTCGACACCACCTTCACCGCCGTGGCCCCCTCGGGCGAACGGGCGGTCGCCACGCACGTGCTCACGGCCCGCGGCCACTACGTGCTGCTCTCGTACACCCCCGCGCCGCCGCCGGAGGGCTGAGCCGGCCGGACCCGGATCAGCGGTACGCGTCCACGGTCCCCAGCGCGTGGTGCACCACCGGCAACAGCTGCCGGCCGTCGGCCGCCGACACGACCGGCACCCAGGCGGCCAGGTCGGTCGTGCCGTCGGTCTCGACGACCCGCGGCCGGGCAGCGCGGTCCACCTCGCAGCCGAACAGCAGATGCACGCCGTGGTAGTCCTCGAAGGCGCCTCGACCCGGCGCCACGGTGTGCACCGAGTGCACGTCGACCAGTCGTGCGTCCCGGGCCACCAGCCCGGTCTCCTCGGCGACCTCGCGCACGACCGCGTCGTACGGCGACTCGCCGTGGTCGACCCCGCCGCCGGGCAGTGCCCACCACCCCGGCGGATATCCCCGGGCGGAGATCCGGGTCAGCAGGATCTCCTCGCCGGCCTCACCCGCGCGCAGGAGCACCGCGTAGGCGCCCAGCCGCTGCACGCGCCGGCCCGTGGTGGCCTCCGTCACTGGTCGCGCCTTCCTCTCGTGCCGCTTCGCTAGAGTCAACCACGATGAGTTCGCTCGCCCCGCTGCCAGTGACCCCGCCGGCCGCCAGGGAGCGGGTGGCGTACCTCGACAACGCCCGGTACTGGGTCATGCTGCTGGTCGTCATCGGCCACTGCCTCACCGATCTGGTGGTGATGGACTCCGCCCGGGGCGTCTACACGTGGATCTACGCCTTCCACATGCCGTTGTTCATCCTGATCTCGGGCTACACCGCTCGCCACTACGTCGGTGACCTGCGGCAGATCCGCCGACTGGTGAGCACCCTGGTCGTGCCGTACCTCATCGTCGAGCTCAGCCTGCAGCTCATCACCCGCCACTACGACGGCGAACCCGAACGCCTCATGGTCCTGTCCCCCCAGTGGGTCGGCTGGTTCATGGCCGCCCTGATCATCTGGCGGCTCACGACACCGATCTGGCGCGCGCTGAAGTACCCGATCACCGTCTCGATCGTGATCTCGCTGGCGTCGGGTCTCATCGAGATCCCGAACGCCCTCGCCCTGCACAAGACGATCGCCTTCCTGCCGTTCTACGTGATCGGCCTGCACCTGGACCGCGAGATGTTCGAGCGGCTCGCGCAGTGGAGGATCCGCGTCGTGTCGGCCGTGGTGCTCGGCACGACGTTCGTGGCCAGCCAGCTCTGGGCCACCCCCGAGCTCGCACCGTGGCTGCTGTGGCGGATCCGCTACGCCGACCTCGACGCCGGTCCCGTGGAGGGCGTCCTGATGCGCGCCGCCCTCATCCTGGTGGGGCTCGCCCTGACCGCCGCGGCGCTGTCCCTGGTGCCGTGGGGCCGGTCATGGACGACGGCACAGGGCGAGCGGACCTTCTACTGCTACCTGCTCCACGGCTTCGTGATCATCGGGCTGGACCGCCAGTTCGACCTCTGGGCCCGGATCGAGCCCTACGGTGCCCCGGCGGTGCTCGGCTGCATGGTCGCCGGAGCCGTGCTGGCGAACCTGCTGATGACCGCGCCGGTCGCCCGCACCTTCCGTCCGGTCTTCGAGCCACGCCTCACCTGGCTGTTCCGCGACGCGTCGGAGTCGCCGAGGATCAAGATCCCCACCTGAGGCGCAACTGAAAGGGCCCCGGACCAGTGGTCCGGGGCCCTGCTCAGATCGGGCTCAGCTCTCGAACGACGTGAAGTCGAAGTCGTCGAGCTTGACCGGGTCGGCCTCGCCCGTGCCGTAGCCGTAGTCGTAGTCGCTGCCGTAGCCGCTGACGGCGAAGGCAGCCTGACGCGCCTCCTCGGTGGGCTCGACCCGGATGTTGCGGTACCGGTCCAGACCGGTGCCCGCCGGGATGAGCTTGCCGATGATGATGTTCTCCTTCAGGCCGCGCAGCGAGTCGGACTTGCCGTGGATCGCCGCGTCGGTGAGCACCCGGGTGGTCTCCTGGAAGGAGGCCGCCGACAGCCACGACTCGACGGCCAGCGAGGCCTTCGTGATGCCCATCAGCACCGGCCGGCCCGAGGCGGGGGTGCCGCCCTCGGCGACGACCCGACGGTTCTCGGCCTCGAACATCGCGCGATCGGCCAGGTCACCCGGGATCAGGTGGGAGTCGGCCTGCTCGATGACGGTGACCCGACGGAGCATCTGACGCACGATGATCTCGACGTGCTTGTCGTGGATGGCCACACCCTGACTGCGGTAGACCTCCTGGACCTCGTCGACGAGGTGCTCCTGCGCCTTGCGGACACCGAGGATGCGCAGGACCTCCTGCGGATCGGGGGTGCCGTGCGTCAGCTGGTCGCCCACCTCGACGTGGTCGCCGTCGTGGATCAGCAGGCGCGCGCGCTTGGTGACCGGGTACTCCAGGATCTCCGAGCCGTCGTCCGGCGTGACCACGAGCTTGCGGGTCTTGTCGGAGTCGTCGATCGTGACCCGACCGGCCGACTCGGTGATCGGCGCCTTGCCCTTGGGCTGACGGGCCTCGAACAGCTCGACCACGCGCGGCAGACCGTGCGTGATGTCGTCACCGGCCACACCACCGGTGTGGAAGGTCCGCATGGTCAGCTGCGTGCCGGGCTCACCGATGGACTGCGCGGCGATCGTACCGACCGCCTCACCGATGTCGACCAGCTTGCCGGTGGCCAACGAACGGCCGTAGCACTTGGCGCAGGTGCCCGCCGCCGCCTCACAGGTGAGGACGGTGCGGACGCGGATCTCCTCGACACCGGCCACGATCAGGTCGTTGATCTCGACGTCGCCGAGCTCACCGCCGGCCTCGACCAGCGTCTCGCCGGTCTCGGGGTGCGTGATGGCCGAGGCCGAGCACCGCGAGTACGCCGAGGTCTCGACGTGCTCAGCCGGGATCGGCGTGCCGTCGTCGAGCCGGCTGGCGATCCGCTTGGGCAGACCACGCTCGGTGCCGCAGTCCTCCTCGCGGATGATGACGTCCTGGCTGACGTCGACGAGTCGACGCGTCAGGTAGCCGGAGTCGGCCGTCCGCAGCGCGGTGTCGGCCAGTCCCTTGCGGGCACCGTGGGTCGCGATGAAGTACTCGACGACGCTGAGGCCCTCGCGGTAGTTGGACTTGATCGGTCGCGGGATGATCTCGCCCTTGGGGTTGGCGACGAGTCCACGCATCGCGGCGATCTGACGCAGCTGCATCATGTTTCCGCGGGCACCGGACTGCACCATCATGAAGATGGGGTTGTCCTCGGTGAAGGCCTCCTCCATCTTGCCCGACACCTCGGCCGTGGCCTGGGTCCAGATCTCGATGAGCTCCTGACGTCGCTCGTCCTCGGTGATCAGGCCCTTGTCGAACTGCGACTGCACCTTGGCGGCGTGACCCTCGTACTTGGTGAGGATCTCGGGCTTGGAGGCCGGGCTGACGACGTCGTCCATGCTGATGGTGACGCCCGAACGGGTGGCCCAGTGGAAGCCGGTGTCCTTCAGGTTGTCCAGCGCGTTGGCGACGTCGACCTTGGAGTACCGCTCGGCGAGGTCGTTGACGATGACCCCGATCTCCTTCTTGCCCACCTGGATGTTGACGTACGGGAAGTCGTCCGGCAGCGCCTCGTTGAAGATGGCGCGACCCAGCGTCGTGGACACCGAGGTGCCGTCGATGCGGATCGTCACCTTGCTCTGGAAGTCGATCTCACCGCGGTCGAAGGCCATCGTGGCCTCGCCGACGGAGCTGAACGAGCGACCCTCGCCCTTCTTGCCGTCACGCTCCAGCGTCAGGAAGTACAGGCCGATGATCATGTCCTGGGTGGGCATGGTGACCGGACGGCCGTCCGACGGCTTGAGGATGTTGTTGGTGCTGAGCATGAGGATGCGGGCCTCGGCCTGCGCCTCGGCCGACAGCGGCAGGTGCACCGCCATCTGGTCGCCGTCGAAGTCGGCGTTGAAGGCCGTGCAGACCAGCGGGTGGATCTGGATGGCCTTGCCCTCGATCAGCTGGGGCTCGAAGGCCTGGATGCCCAGGCGGTGCAGCGTGGGTGCCCGGTTGAGGAACACCGGGTGCTCGGTGATGACCTCTTCGAGGACGTCCCACACGACCGGACGCGCCCGCTCGACCATGCGCTTGGCGCTCTTGATGTTCTGCGCGTGGTTGAGGTCGACGAGCCGCTTCATGACGAACGGCTTGAACAGCTCCAGGGCCATCTGCTTGGGCAGACCGCACTGGTGCAGCTTGAGCTGCGGGCCGACCACGATGACCGAACGGCCCGAGTAGTCGACGCGCTTGCCGAGCAGGTTCTGACGGAACCGACCCTGCTTGCCCTTGAGCATGTCCGAGATGGACTTCAGCGGCCGGTTGCCCGGACCGGTGACGGGACGACCACGGCGGCCGTTGTCGAACAGCGAGTCGACGGCCTCCTGCAGCATCCGCTTCTCGTTGTTGACGATGATCTCGGGGGCACCGAGGTCGAGCAGACGCTTGAGCCGGTTGTTGCGGTTGATGACCCGGCGGTAGAGGTCGTTCAGGTCGCTGGTGGCGAAGCGGCCACCGTCGAGCTGCACCATCGGACGCAGCTCCGGCGGGATGACCGGGACCGCGTCCAGGACCATGCCGGCCGGGTGGTTGTTGCTGGCCAGGAAGGCCGAGACGACCTTGAGACGCTTGAGGGCACGGGTCTTGCGCTGGCCCTTGCCGGTGGCGATGATCTCGCGCAGCGACTCCGCCTCGGCGGTCAGGTCGAAGCTCTGCAGGCGCTTCTGGATCGCCGCGGCGCCCATGTAGCCCTCGAAGTACGCACCGAAGCGGTACGTCATGTCGCGGTAGAGCAGCTCGTCGCCCTCGAGGTCCTGGACCTTGAGACCCTTGAAGCGGCTCCAGACCTCCTCGAGGCGGTCCAGCTCGCGCTGCACCCGGTCGCGACGCTGCTTGGCCTCACGCTCGGCGGCGTCCTTGACCTTGCGCTTGGCGTCGGCCTTCGCGCCGTCGGCCTCCAGGACCTTGAGGTCCTCCTCGAGCTTGGCCATCCGCTCGTTGACCTCGGTGTCGCGGCGGGTCTCCAGCTGCGTCCGCTCCATGTCGATCTTCGCCTCGAGCGAGGACAGGTCGCGGTGACGCGCCTCCTCGTCGACGTGCGTGATCATGTAGGCCGCGAAGTAGATGACCTTCTCGAGGTCCTTCGGGGCCAGGTCGAGCAGGTAGCCGAGCCGGCTGGGGACGCCCTTGAAGTACCAGATGTGGGTGACCGGGGCGGCGAGCTCGATGTGGCCCATCCGCTCACGGCGCACCTTGCTCCGGGTGACCTCGACGCCGCAGCGCTCACAGACGATGCCCTTGAAGCGGACCCGCTTGTACTTGCCGCAGTAGCACTCCCAGTCCCGGGTGGGACCGAAGATCTTCTCGCAGAAGAGTCCGTCACGCTCGGGCTTGAGCGTGCGGTAGTTGATCGTCTCCGGCTTCTTGACCTCGCCGAACGACCACTGACGGATGTCGTCGGCGGTCGCGAGACCGATCTTGAGCTGATCGAAGAAGTTCACGTCGAGCACGTTGTCTTCTTTCCTTGACTGAAGGGGTGAAAGAGGTCGAGGGGGAGGTGGGTCACAGGTCGTCGATGGACGACGGCTCGCGACGGGACAGGTCGATGCCGAGCTCCTCGGCGGCACGGAAGAGGTCTTCCTCCGCGTCGCGCATCTCGACCGCGGTGCCGTCGCTGGACAGCACCTCGACGTTGAGGCACAGCGACTGCATCTCCTTGACCAGGACCTTGAAGGACTCCGGGATGCCGGGCTCGGGCACGTTCTCGCCCTTGACGATCGCCTCGTACACCTTGACGCGTCCGAGGATGTCGTCGGACTTGATCGTCAGCAGCTCCTGCAGCGCGTAGGCCGCACCGTAGGCCTCGAGGGCCCAGACCTCCATCTCACCGAAGCGCTGGCCACCGAACTGGGCCTTTCCGCCGAGCGGCTGCTGGGTGATCATCGAGTACGGACCGGTCGACCGCGCGTGGATCTTGTCGTCGACCAGGTGGTGCAGCTTCAGGACGTACATGTACCCGACGCTGACGGGGTCCGGGAACGGCTCGCCCGAGCGACCGTCGAACAGCACGGCCTTGCCCTGCGGGTTGACCATGCGGTTGCCGTCGCGGTTGGGCAGGGTCGAGGCCAGCAGCCCCGAGATCTCGTCCTCGCGCGCGCCGTCGAACACCGGCGTGGCCACCAGGCTGTCGACCGGGGCCTCGCTGGCACCGATCGAGGCCAGGCGCTTGGCCCACTCCGCGGTCTTCTCGTCGACCTTCCAGCCGGTCTTGGCGATCCAGCCGAGGTGCAGCTCGAGGACCTGACCGACGTTCATCCGGCCGGGAACACCCAGCGGGTTGAGCAGGATGTCGACCGGCGTGCCGTCCTCGAGGAACGGCATGTCCTCGATGGGCAGGATGCGCGAGATGACGCCCTTGTTGCCGTGGCGGCCGGCCAGCTTGTCGCCGACGCTGATCTTGCGCTTCTGGGCCACGTAGACCCGGACCAGCTGGTTGACGCCGGGGCTCAGCTCGTCGCCGCTCTCCGAGTCGAAGACCCGGACACCGATGACGGTGCCGGACTCGCCGTGGGGCACCTTCAGCGACGTGTCGCGCACCTCGCGCGCCTTCTCGCCGAAGATCGCGCGCAGGAGCCGCTCCTCAGGCGTCAGCTCGGTCTCGCCCTTGGGAGTGACCTTGCCGACGAGGATGTCACCGTTGCCGACCTCGGCGCCGATGCGGATGATGCCGCGCTCGTCGAGGTTCGCCAGCATCTCCTCGGAGACGTTGGGGATGTCGCGGGTGATCTCCTCGGGGCCGAGCTTGGTGTCCCGGGCGTCGACCTCGTGCTCCTCGATGTGGATCGAGGTGAGGGTGTCGTCCTGCACCAGGCGCTGCGACAGGATGATCGCGTCCTCGTAGTTGAGGCCCTGCCACGGCATGAAGGCCACCATGAGGTTGGTGCCCAGCGCCATCTCGCCCTCGTCGGTGCACGGGCCGTCGGCCAGCGGGGTGCCGACCTCGACGCGCTGCCCCGCCGCGACCAGGGGCCGCTGGTTGGTGCAGGTGCCCTGGTTGGAGCGGTGGAACTTGGACAACCGGTAGGTCGTGTACGTGCCCTCGTCCTCGGCGATCTCGACCGCGTCGGCCGAGACCTCCTTGACGACACCGGGCTTCTTGGCCACGGTGACGTCACCGGCGTCGACGGCGGCACGGAACTCCATGCCGGTGCCGACGAAGGGCGCGTCGCTGCGGATCAGCGGGACGGCCTGACGCTGCATGTTCGAGCCCATCAACGCGCGGTTGGCGTCGTCGTGCTCGAGGAACGGGATCAGGGCCGTGGCCACCGACACCATCTGGCGCGGGGAGACGTCCATGTAGTCGACGTCGCCCGCGGGACGCAGGTCGGCCTCGCCGCCACGCTGGCGGACCAGCACGGCGTCCTCGGCGAAGGTGCTCTGCTCGGTGAGGATCGAGTTCGCCTGGGCGATGATGTAGCGATCCTCCTCCGTCGCGGTGAGGTAGTCGATCTGGTCGGTGACGACGCCGTCGACGACCTTGCGGTACGGGGTCTCGACGAAGCCGAAGGAGTTGATCCGACCGAACGACGCGAGCGAGCCGATCAGGCCGATGTTCGGGCCCTCGGGGGTCTCGATCGGGCACATCCGGCCGTAGTGCGACGGGTGGACGTCGCGGACCTCGTAGCCCGCGCGCTCACGTGACAGACCACCCGGGCCGAGGGCCGACAGACGCCGCTTGTGCGTCAGGCCCGCGAGCGGGTTGTTCTGGTCCATGAACTGGCTGAGCTGGCTGGTGCCGAAGAACTCCTTCAGCGCCGCCACGACCGGGCGGATGTTGATCAGGGTCTGCGGCGTGATGGCCTCGACGTCCTGGGTGGTCATCCGCTCACGGACGACGCGCTCCATGCGGGCCAGACCGGTGCGCAGCTGGTTCTGGATCAGCTCGCCGACGGTCCGCATGCGGCGGTTGCCGAAGTGGTCGATGTCGTCGGCCTCGACGATCGTGTCACCGGCCGGGGACGCGAGGGTCTCCTCGCCGGCGTGCAGCGCCACGATGTACTTGATCGTGGCGACGATGTCGTCGACGGTCAGCGTCTGCTGGTCGAAGGCCTCGTCGACGCCGAGCTTCTTGTTGATCTTGTACCGGCCGACCTTGGCGGTGTCGTACCGCTTGGGGTTGAAGTAGTAGTTCTCCAACAGGGTCTGGGCGGCCTCGCGCGACGGCGGCTCGCCCGGACGCAGCTTGCGGTAGATGTCGAGCAGGGCGTCGTCCTGGCCGACGGTGTTGTCCTTCTCGAGCGTCAGCCGGATCGACTCGTACTGGCCGAACTCCTCGAGGATCTGCGCCTCGGACCAGCCGAGGGCCTTGAGCAGCACGGTGACGCTCTGCTTGCGCTTGCGGTCGAGGCGCACGCCGACCATGTCGCGCTTGTCGATCTCGAACTCCAGCCACGCACCGCGCGACGGGATGACGCGGGCGGTGAAGATGTCCTTGTCGGACGTCTTGTCGGCGGTGCGCTCGAAGTACACGCCCGGCGACCGCACCAGCTGGCTGACGACGACGCGCTCGGTGCCGTTGACGATGAAGGTGCCGGCGTCGGTCATGAGCGGGAAGTCGCCCATGAAGACGGTCTGGCTCTTGATCTCGCCGGTCTCGTTGTTCATGAACTCCGCGGTGACGAACAGCGGTGCGGCGTACGTGACGTCGCGCAGCTTGCAGTCGTCGACGGAGTACTTCGGCGGCTCGAACCGGTGGTCGCGGAACGACAGGCTCATGGTCTCGGAGAAGTCCTCGATGGGGGAGATCTCCTCGAAGATCTCCTCCAGCCCGGACTTGGTGGAGACGTCGGTGCGACCGGCCTCGAGCGCGGCGTCGACGCCGGCCCGCCAGGTGTCGTCACCGATCAGCCACGAGAAGCTGTCGGTCTGCAGGGCCAAGAGCTCGGGAACCTCGAGAGGTTCGGCGATCTTGGCGAAGGAGATGCGGTGAGGGGCTACAGTGCTGGTCCGAGTGGCGGGACGCGAGGCGGCCAAGAGGGGTCCTTCCAGAGGCTCGCTGGCGGGTGGCTCAGCGCGCACGACAAACCATCCCGGTCAAGGGCTGAAGGCATGGCAGTGTGAGCGCGAAAGATCAGGGTAACCCACGGCCCACAACCGATGCAAGCGGGTGCTTGACAATCGGACGCCGATGCCCCACGATGCACACCCTTTGCCGACGATTCCAGCGGTGACGCCGGTCCGGCACCCGGTCAGAGGGCTCGGATGTCGTCGACGAGCCAGGTGCCCTGGCTGCGCACCATCGTCATCGTGATGCGGTTGCCGAACGCCGTCGGCTCCGACACCTCGTCGGCCAGGCGGAACTGGTCGTAGAAGACCAGGACCTGCACGCGGTCGTCCGTGCAGGCCTCCGAGCAGGGGACGGGCGCGGAGTTGCGGACCAGCGCCTCGACGATGAACGGACGGTCGGCCGCCACCTCGCCGAGGGCGGGCGCGCTCTGCTCGAACTCGGCCGCGTAGTCGTCGGTCATCAGCGCCACGGCGTCGTCCGCGTACTGGTCGAGGTCGTCGAACCGGTAGGTGAAGATCACCTCGGCCGCCTGACCCGCCGCGGCTGCGGCCTCGTCGGCCGCCTCGTTGCTGGTGCTGCCCTCCGTCAACGCGGTGAAGCCGAGGAAGCCGGCGGTGAGTCCTGCGGCCAGCACGACCGAGGCCAGGGCGACGGGCAGGAGCCGCCGCCACGGCACGGCCGGACGCTCGCGCCGGGGCTTCGGGACCGTCGGGGCGGACCGGGGCGCGGCGGCCGGAGCAGCCGGGTCCTTGCGGACCGTCGGGATGCTCGGTGCGGTCGGGGCGGGCTTGCGGGTCGTGGGCCGGCGAGCTCCCGGAGCGGGGGTGCGCGGGGCCGGCGTGCCGGGGGTGGGGGTGACGGCCGGCTTGCCCTCACCGGCGATGCGGCGCCGGCGCGGCGGCTGCGGGCCGCTCACGGCGCCACCTCGTCGGGAGCGGGCGCGGGGGTCTCCCCCGGCGTCGTGGCGGTGGCGTCCAGCGCCGGGACCGGGAGGAACTGCTCGACCATCCACCGACCGTCGACCTTGACGAGGTTCGCGATCCAGCGTGTGTAGACGATCCCCGGCGGCGAGTCGGCGATGGTCACGGTCGCGTCGACGGCGACGAGCACCGAGGCGGAGTCGCCGTCGATCGAGTCGACACCCGCTCCCCGCACCTCGGCCTCGGAGGCCTGCAGCTGGCTCACCCCGAGCGTCGGGTCGGCTTGGGTGGACGCCAGGAACTCCTCGCGGGACTCCTCGGTCAGCAGGCTGCTGACGCGGTCCTGGTAGTCCTCCAGGTCGTCGGCGTCGTACGTGCTGTAGGCGACGGCGAAGTCGGTGGCACGGGCCACCACCGTCTTGGCGTCGCTCGACGCCTCGGTGCCCGACCCGAGGGTGGACACCACGAACATGACGAGTCCGGCGACACCGGCCACCACGCCGACGGCGATCGGGACCGCGATGCGCAGGCGACCTGACCCGGGGGGGCCGGAGTCGTCGTCTACCTCGTCGGTCCGATCAGCAGCCACTCGAGATGGTCCTTCCTGTCGCTGTCGGCCGCCACCGGTGCACGGCTCAGCTCGGTCTTCAAGGAGTTGCGCCGGACGAGCGGCGAGTCGGCGGGGCAGCCGAGGTCGGTCCGCAGCTCGACGTCGGTGATGTCGCGCGGGTTCCGCAGGTCACGGTACACGCCGTCGTCGAGCTCGCAGACCGGCGCGTCGAACTGCACCACGTTGCCGAACGCGGCGTTGAACTCGCCGTCGCCGGTGGGCACGGTCGCCGTGAAGGCGCCCTGCACCAGGTACGGGTAGAGGATGAAGATCGACTGCAGACCCGCGAGGTTCTGGTTGGCGATGCGGGTCGGACCCACCAGGTCGCCGAAGATCGCGGAGAGGTCGGCGGAGTTCTCGGCCACGACCACGTCGGTGATCGCGGCGGCGTCGCCGCCCTCGTCGAGCAGCTCGCGCAGGTCGGCGTCGGACCCGACCAGGGTGTCGGAGAGCAGCGCCAGGTCGCGCGAGAACGCCTGGATCTGGCTGCCCTTGTCGATCTGCGTGGCCAGCACGGTGGAGGAGTCCCGCAGCAGCTGGCGGGTCACGTCGATGTTGGCCTCGGCGTCGGCGATGAACCGCGACGAGGTGTCGAGGATCGCCGTCAGGTCCGGGGCGGTGCCCTCGAAGGCCTGGCCGAGCTCGTCGACGACCGTGTTCAGGTCGCCGGGGTCGACCGAGGACACCAGGTCCTGCAGGTCGACGAGCAGCGTCGTGGTGTCGATCGGGACGCGGCTGTCGGCCACCCCGATGTTGTCCCCGGCCGCGAGGTAGGGCTCCTCGTTGTCACGGGGCTGCAGGTCGATGTACTGCTCGCCGATGGCCGACTTGTTGGCGACGACGGCGACCAGGTCCGACGGGATGTCGGGGGCGCTGTCCTCGATCTCCAGCGTGGCGCGGACGCCGGCGTCGGTGAACTCCAGCTCGCCGACCCGGCCGACGGCGATGCCGCGGTACGTCACCTCGGCCCCGGCGAAGATGCCGCCGGAGTCGGTCAGGTCGACCGTCACCGGGAACGAACGGTCGACGAAGAACCGGTCCACCTGGGCGTAGCGGCCGCCGACGTAGCTGGCACCGACGAGCGTGATCACCAGGAAGGCGATCAGCTGCATGCGCGTGAGTCTGCTGATCATCGGGCCACCACCGGTCGGGTCAGGAGGTCGGTCAGTCCGGGCTCCCCGGCGGCCGACGATGCGGCCGGCCGGCACTGACCGAAGAGGTTGCACAGCCCCGGCAGTCGGAACGACGGACCCTCCGCGGTCGGGGTGGGCGACGGCGTCGCTGCGCCACCGGTCGGGGCCGGGGCCGTCTCCGGCTCGTCGGTCTGTCCGGCCAGACCCTCGATGAAGGCGACCAGCGGGTTGACCGGCGCGTCTCCCGCGACGGCCGCCCCGGCCGTGTCCTCCCCGGTCAGACCGGGCAGCGGCAGGTCGGCCGGGAGGCCCGGCGCGGCCAGACCCTGCAGGCCCAGCACGTTGAACAGCTGGTCGACGCTGAGGTCGATGTTGGCCACCAGGTTGGTGTAGTCGCCGCCACAGGCCGACGGCGTCTGGCCGAGAGGCTGGTCGTTGCTGCACTGCGCCTGGGCCGAGGCCAGGGAGCCACCGACCGCAGCGTTGGGGAACGGGAACGTGGCGACGGTGCTGAGGGTGTTGACCAGGTCGTCACCGGCCAGGGCCAGGTTGCGCAGGATCGGCTCCAGCGACCGCAGGTTCGCGACGGTGTCGTCACGACTGGTCCGGATGACGTCGGTGGCGGTGTCGCCGAGCGCCGCGAGCGAGGTGGTGAGTCGGACGAGTCCGGCCCGCTGCTCGTCGAGGACCTGCAACGCCTCGGGGAGCTCGTCGAGCGCCCCCTCGATGGCACCGCGCTGGTCGTTGGCGGTGAGGGCCAGGTTGTTGACCTTCTCCAGCGAGGTCAGGATGACGTCCTTGTTGGCGTCGAGCTGACCGATGAACTCCGTCGTGGTCTGCAGCAGCTGCTTGATCTCGGGCTCGTTGCCGTCGAGGGCCGCGCTCAGCTCGCGCACGATCGTGTTGGTCTTCTCGAGGCCGCCACCGTTGAGCAGCAGGGAGGCCGCGCCGAGCACCTCCTCGATCTCGGGGTTGCGTCCGGCCCGCTCCAGCGGGATGGAGTCGCCGGACTCCAGGGCGCCCGTCCCGCCGGTGACCGGCGCAGCCAGCGACACGAACTTCTCGCCCAGCAGGCTGCTCTGACGGATCGTCGCCTCGGCGTTGTCGGGGAGCTCCACGTCGCCGTTGACCAGCACCGTGACCTCCGCCGTCCAGCCCTTCAGCTCGATGTCGGTGACCCGGCCGACGGCCAGGTCGTTGACCCGCACCGCGCTCTGGGGCACGAGGTCCAGGACGTCCCGGAACTCGATGGTCAGCTCGATCGGGTCGTCGCCCACGTCCGCGCCGCCGGGCAGTGGCAGGTCGAGTGCGTCGAAGCCGCACCCGCTGAGCGCGAGCGTGCAGCCCAGGGCCAGCGCCGGGAGGGTCCGCCTGGTGGAGCGCTTCACGGGGTCACCGCCAGCATCTCCGCGACCGACCGGGCCGCAGGGTCGGAGTCCAAGGGGGTGTTGGCCGTGGCGACCCGCGGCAGCAGCGCGTCGATGGGCAGCAGGTCGAGCAGCCCGAGGATCGTGGCACAGGGGCCGTCGCCCTCGGAGTTCTCCCCGAGCAGACCGCACAACAGCTGGGCGGGGTCACCGAGCAGCTCGGTGATCGACAGCGGCAGGTTCACGTGGGTGTCCAGCGTTCCGTACACGCCGTTGTAGGCCAGGGCCACGTTGACCAGGGCGGTGGGGGCGGCCACGGTGATCTCCTCGAACTCGGCCTCTCGGTTCGCCAGCGTCTCGGCGACGACCCTCAGGTTCACGACGTTCTCGCGCAGGGTGCCGCGGTTGTCGCGCACCAGCGACTCCACGTCGATCAGGGCGTCCGACAGGGTCGCCAGGGTGGCGGCCAGGTCGTCGCGTTCGTCGGCCAGCAGGTCGGCGACGCCGGCGGTGGAGTCGTTGAACGCTCGCACCACCTGGTCGTTGCGCTCCAGCAGGGCGACGAACTCCGAGACCTCACGGATGCTGCCGAACAGGTCGTCGGAGTTGTCGGCCAGCGTCGTGCTGAGCCGGCCGAAGTTGCGGATCGTCTCGTTCAGCTGGGCGCCCTGCCCGTCGAGCTGGGCCGCGGTGTCGCTGACCAGCGAGCTCAGGGCCCCGTCACGGTTGGCGCCGTCGGGACCGAGGGCCACCGACAGGTCGTTGAGCGAGGCGTAGATCTCGTCGAGCTCGACCGGCACGGCGGTGTTCTCGATGCCGATCTCGGCACCGTCGGCCAGCACCGCGCCGGACGTGTAGGCCGGGGCCATCTGGACGAAGCGGTCGCCGACGATGGCCGGGGAGACCACCATCGCCTTGACGTCGGCCGGCAGGTCGATGTCGGCGTCGTAGGAGATGGTGGCGCGCACACGGTCACCGCGTGCCTCCAGCTCCTGCACGGTGCCCACCGGCACGCCCAGGATCCGCACGTCGGACCCCTCGTAGAGGCTGATGGCCTGCGGGAAGTCGACCGTGACGGTCTTGTCCGACGTGGACCGGTTGAACACCAGGAAGACCGCGGCGAGCAGGGCCAGCACGACGAAGATCGCGAGGACCCGGCTGAGGCCGGCCAGTCGCTGGGCGAAGGAGACGTCACTCATGGTGCACCCACTGCCGTCAGACCGTCGACGAGATCCGGTGAGATCCCGAGGAAGGTGTCGAACCAGGGGCCGGTGCCGAGCGCCTGGGAGAACAGCCGCAGGAAGGTCGGGTAGACCCTCAGCAGCTCGTCGAGCTCGAACTGGTTCTTCTCCAGCACGTCGGTGACCTGCTGCAGCTTCTCCAGCGCCGGACGCAGGTCCGCACGGGTCTCGTCGACCAGCAGGCTCAGCTCGGTCGAGACCAGCTGGGTCGCGTCGAGCAGGTCGCTGATCGCCTCGCGTCGCTGGGTCACGGCCGTGAACAGGGTCCCGGAGTCACGGAACAGGGTCTCGAGCTCGGTGTTGCGCTCGTTGAGCACGCCCGACACCTGACGCAGGTTGACCAGCAGGGTGTTGATCTCCTGGTCACGGGCCGCCAGGTTGGACGACAGGTCCGAGACACCGGCGATCGCCGCCCGGAACTCCTCGGGCGTCTCCTCGGCCACCTCCGAGAGGGTCTCCAGCGCCGTCGCGACCTGGTCGACGTCCAACGCCGACGTGGTGTCGGACAGCTCGGAGAAGGCCTCGACCACGTCGTACGGGGCGACCGTCCGCGCCAGCGGGATGGTCGCGCCCTGGTCGAGCTGGCCCTCGCCGCTCGGGGTCAGGGCCAGGAAGCTGGCACCGAGCAGGGTGCGGATGCGCACCGCGGCGCCGGTCTGCTCGCCGAACTCGACCGGGTCCGTGATGCGGAACGTGACCCGCACCCGGTTGCCGTCCAGCTCGATGTCGTCGACCGTGCCGACGGTCACCCCGGCGACCCGGACCTCGTTGCCGGCCTTGAGGCCGCCGATCTCGGCGAACTCGGCGTAGTACGTGTCGCCGCCGCCGATGATCGGCAGGCGGTCGGCCCGGAAGGCCGCGACCAGCATCAGGGCGATGACGGCGAACCCGACGACACCGATGATCGTGGGGTTGCGTTCACGGAAGGGCTTCATGAGTCACCTCCCAGCGGGGTGCGACCGCACCGGGCGCCGCCGATCTGCGGGAGGCCGAGGCTCTGCAGGTCGATCACGGTGTCACCGTTGGGGGCCACGACCGACAGGTTGGCGTCGCAGAGGAAGAAGTTGAACTGGCTGCCGAAGGACGCCGAGTTGGCGAGCTTCGTGACCTTGATGGGCAGGATCTGGATCTCCCGTTCCAGCTGACCGAGGTTGTCGCCACGGGTCAACGTCGTCGTGAGGGCGTCGAGCTGCTGGATGTCCGCCACCAGGGCCGGACGTCCTTCGTCGAGCAGACCGGCCGTCTCGGTCGCGAGGTCCGAGATCGAGTCGAGCGAGCCCAGGATGGCGTCGCGGTCGGTGTTCAGTCCGCTCACGAACTGCTGCAGGGTCACGATGGTCTGGCTGAGCTCGGCGTCGCGCTGACCCACGATGTCCAGCGTCGTGCTGAGGTTCACGAGCACGTCGCCGATCAGCTGGTCGCGGTCGGCCAGGGTGGAGGTCAGCGAGGCGGTGCGCGCCAGCAGCGCCGCCACGTTCGAGCCCTCGCCCTGCAGGGTCTGCACCAGCTCGAAGGCCAGCTTGTTGGTGTCGGCCGGCGAGAGCGCCTCGAACACCGGCTTGAACCCGTTGAGCAGCACGTTGAGGTCGAGCGCGTCCTTGGTGCGGTCCTCCGGGATGGTCGAACCCGGCTCCAGCACGCTCGCGTCACCCTCGGCGCCCTGCGACAGCGCCAGGTAGCGCTGGCCCACCAGGTTGCGGAACTTCATGGTGGCGAAGGTGTTGTCGGTCAGAGGGCGGTCGGAGTCGACGCCGAACGTCACGAGGGCGCGGGTGCCGTCGATGACCTCGACCTTCTCGACCCGGCCGACGGCCACACCCGCGATCCGCACGTCGTCGCCCTTGGCGACACCGGTGACGTCGCGGAAGACCGCGCTGTACTCGGTGTCGCTGCGGAACAGTCCGTTCGCGAGGATCGTCATGAGCAGGAACGTGGTGAAACCGGTCACCACGAGGAACGCGACGATCTTGACGAGCGCGGAGAACGCTTCCCTATCGAGCCTCACTGATCCTCACCTCCGATCCACGCAGGGTCGGGCTGACGAGCAGCGAGGCGATGTCGGGCAGGTCGTCGCCGGCACGGTCCATGCTGGCCGCGATGATCCGGTTGAGCGTCGCCCGCTCGGCGGGCGAGTCGATGCCCGCCAGCGACTGGGACGCGACCGCGGTGCGGTTGCTCTCGGCGCGGGCCGCGCTGGCGGCGCCGGCCGCGGTGCCGTCGTTGCCGAAGAACTTGCCGTGCGGGCTCTTGATGCCGAGCAGGTCGTACACCCCGGCGTCGGGGAAGTTGTACGGGTTGCTCTGCGGGAACAGGTCCTCACCCGCGGCGAGCCGGTCGAGCTCGAGGCACGTGGGCGCCACCAGCTCGGCGTTCTCCGGCGAGTTCAGCTCCTCGAAGCTCACGGCCAGTCCTTCGTCGTCGGCGTACTTGGTGGGCACGCTGCCGCGCTCCTCGGCCGGGACCACCGGGGAGATGATCTCGAGGTTGATGTGCACCGCGTTGTCGCGGAAGACGCTGTCCAGCCGCGGCACCGCCACGTCGAGCGCACCCAGGAAGCACGGGAACGTCGCCGAGTAGCGGTCGACGACCTCGAGCGGCCTGCGGCCCTGGTCGTTGAGCTCGATGATGTCCTGGCCGCTGGTCGCGACGAACGCGTTGAGCGTGTCGGCCAGACCGCTGGTGCGGTCGAGGAACGCGGTCAGCTCGCCCTGCTTCTCGACGACCGTGTTGCCCGTGACGACCGTGTTCTCGAGGAACCGTCCGAGGTCGGGCAGGGCCGCGGCGTAGACGTCGGAGACCTGGCCCAGGGCCTGCAGGTCGTCGACCAGCAGCGGGATGTCGGGGTTGACCTGCTGCAGGTAGGCGTTGGCGCTGACCAGCGTCTCGCCCAGCTGCTCGCCGCGGCCGTCCAGCGCCTGCGAGACCGCCGACAGGGTGTACGACAGCTCGGCGGGCTCGACGGCCTCGAAGAGCACGAACAGGTCCTCCAGCACGGCCTCGAGCTCGACCGGCACGACGGCCTTCTCGATCACGTCGCCGGCCTTCAGGGTGCTGCCGGTGTCGACCGCGGGCGGGATGAGCGCGATGTACTTCTCGCCGAAGAGGGTCTTGGGCAGGATCTGCGCCGTGACGCCCGCCGGGATGTCGTCGAGCATCTCGGGCTTGATGCCCAGCGTCATGGTGACGCCGTCGTCGCTCGGGACGATCTCACGCACCTCGCCGACGATCATGCCGCGCAGCTTGACGTCGGCGGCCGTGGGCAGCTGCTGTCCGGTGTTCGGTGCGTTGAGCGTGACCTCCTCGACGTCGACGAAGGTCTTGTTGAAGAAGGCGGCCGTGAGCCACACGAAGAAGATCAGCAGCGCGATGAAGCCGATGCCCAGGACCTTGAGTCCGGAGGGGCGTTCGAGCACAGGGGTACGAGGCATGGGTCACCCGGCCAATCTGACGGTCACCGTGGTGCCCCAGATCGCCATGGAGGCGAGCAGGTCGACCACGTTGATCGCGACGATCGAGGTTCGGACGGCCAGACCGACGGCCACGCCGACGCCGGCCGGGCCTCCGCTGGCGTAGTAGCCGTAGTAGCAGTGGATCAGGATCACCACGACGGCGAAGATCAGCACCTTGGCGAAGGACCAGAGCACGTCGCCCGGCGGCAGGAAGGTCGTGAAGTAGTGGTCGTAGGTGCCAGAGCTCTGCCCGTACACCTGGGTGACGGTGAGGCGGGTGGCGAAGTACGAGGAGAGCAGGCCCACGATGTACAGCGGGATGACCGCGATGAGGCCGGCGATGACGCGGGTGGTGACGAGGAACGGCAGCGACGGGATGGCCATCACCTCGAGGGCGTCGACCTCCTCGCTGATGCGCATGGCGCCGAGCTGCGCGGTGAACCCGCAGCCCACGGTGGCGGCCAGCGCGATGCCGGCCACGATGGGCGCGATCTCGCGGGTGTTGAAGTAGGCCGAGACGAAGCCCGACAGCGCCGAGGTGCCGAGCTGGTCGAGGGCCGCGTAGCCCTGCAGCCCGACCTCGGTGCCGGTGAAGAAGCACATCGCGGCGATGACGCCGACCGTGCCGCCCACGAGCGCGAGCGAGCCCGAGCCGAAGGTGACCTCGGCGAGCAGGCGGAAGATCTCGCGGCTGTAGTTCTTGATCGTCCGCGGGACCGACTTGATGACCCGCAGGTAGAACAGCATCTGCTTGCCGAGGTCGTCGAGCCCGTTGCCGAGCTTGACCGGGGCGGCAGAGGCACGCTGGACCAGGCTCGGTCGGGCGTCCTTCTGCGGGTCCTGCTGGGTGTCCGTCGCCATCTCAGAGCCCCTTCGGTGGGACGAGCTGGATGTACAGCGCCGACACGACGAAGTTGACCGCGAACAGCAGCACGAAGGTGATGACGACCGCCTCGTTGACGGCGTCACCGACGCCCTTCGGGCCGCCCTTGGCGTTCATGCCCTTGTAGGAGGCCACGATCGCCGCGAGGAAACCGAAGATGACGGCCTTGACCATGCCCTGCAGGATGTCGGGCAGCTGGGCCAGGGCGGTGAAGGACGCCAGATAGGCGCCTGGTGTGCCGTCTTGTAACAGGACGTTGAAGACGTAGCCGCCGGCGACACCGACGAAGGTCACCAGGCCGTTGAGGAACACGGCGATCAGCATCACCGCGAGCACCCGCGGCACGACCAGCCGCTGGATCGGGTCGATGCCGAGCACCATCATGGCGTCGAGCTCCTCGCGGATCTTGCGAGCGCCGAAGTCGGCCGCGATCGCCGATCCGGCCGCCCCGGCGATCAGCAGGGCCGTGGCGATGGGGCCGGCGTTGCGGACCACAGCCAGCACGGCGGCCGAACCGGTGAACGACTGCGCGCCGAACTGCTTGATGAGGCCGCCCACCTGCAGCGCGATGACCGCACCGAAGGGGATGGCGACCAGGGCGGTCGGGACGATGGTGACCCGGATGGTGAAGTAGGCCTGGAGCAGGAACTCTCGCATCTGGAACGGTCGCTTGAACAACGCCATGAAGACGTCGAGCATGAACGCGAACAGGCCACCGGCGGCCCGTGCCGGTGCTGCGATCTGGCTGACGCTCACGCCGCCCCGTCAGCGGTGGCAGCCAGCGCCGACTCGAAGGAGCCGGGAGGCGGGACGACGCCGTTCTCGCGGCACCAGTCGCCGGGCTCGCGCTGGGCACGACGCGGACGACCGTCGGACGGCTCGATCTGACGCGGGATGGGCGGCAGCGCGGGCATCTCGATGCCCTGCTCGCTGGCCAGCTCGTCGGCGTCCTTCTCCTCGGACATGCCGATCGGGCCGACCCGCTGGGCGTTGAGGAACTGCGCGACGACCGGCTCCTCGGAGCTCAGCAGCATCTCGCGCGGGCCGAACATCGCCAGGTGCTTGTGGTACAGCAGACCGATGTTGTCCGGCACCGTACGGGCGGTGTTGATGTCGTGGGTCACGATCAGGAACGTCGCGTCGATCTGCGCGTTCAGGTCGATGATCAGCTGGTTCAGGTACGCGGTGCGCACCGGGTCGAGGCCGGAGTCCGGCTCGTCGAACAGGATGATCTCGGGGTCCAGCACCAGCGCACGCGCCAGGCCGGCGCGCTTGCGCATACCGCCGGAGATCTCACCGGGGAGCTTGTTCTCCGCACCGATGAGACCCACGAGCTCCATCTTGTCCATCACGATCTGACGGACCTCGGACTCCGACTTCTTGGTGTGCTCACGCAGCGGGAAGGCGACGTTGTCGTACAGGTCCATCGAGCCGAACATCGCGCCGTCCTGGAACAGCACGCCGAACAGCTTGCGGATCTCGTAGAGCTCCTTCTCCTTGCAGTTCGCGATGTCGGTGCCCTCGATCCAGATGTTGCCCGTGTTGGGCTTCAACAGACCGATCAACGTCTTCAGGAACACCGACTTGCCGGTGCCCGACGGGCCGAGCATCACCGAGATCTCACCGGCCGGGAGCGTCAGCGAGACGTCCTTCCAGATCAGATCCTTGCCGAACGCTTTGGTCAGACCCTCGACCTTGATCTCTACGCCCACGAAGGCCCTCCTCGTTTCCCTGTGCCGGCTCGCGCCGACATCCACACCATCGTAGGTCGTTGTGACGCCAGCCACACGGGACAACGACCGATGCCCCTCAGGGTTACGGCGGCAGGACACCGTGGTGACCTGCCGGTAACCCGCCAGCGCACGGCGACTGTAGCCCACATCACCCTGTGTGACAAAACTCGCGCCGGGCCCCCGAGAGACCCCGGAGACGACGACGGCGCCCGCCCCCTCGCGGGGACGGGCGCCGTTCGACGTACGGCTGGATTCAGCCGATGGTCACTTGAGGGTGACGGTGGCGCCGGCGGCCTCGAGGGCCTCCTTGGCCTTCTCCGCGGCATCCTTGGCGACCTTCTCGAGGACGGCCTTCGGCGCGCCCTCGACGAGGTCCTTGGCCTCCTTCAGGCCCAGGCTCGTGAGTGCACGCACCTCCTTGATGACCTGGATCTTCTTGTCGCCGGCCGACTCCAGGACGACGTCGAACTCGTCCTGCTCGGCAGCCTCGTCAGCGCCACCGGCGGCGCCGCCGGCCGCGGGAGCGGCGGCAACGGCGACCGGAGCGGCAGCCGTGACCTCGAAGGTCTCCTCGAAGGCCTTCACGAACTCGCTGAGCTCGATGAGGGTCAGTTCCTTGAATGCATCCAACAGCTCGTCAGTGCTGAGCTTCGCCATGGTGGCGTCCTTCCTTCTGTGAGACCCCGAGGGGGTCCCGATGGGTGATCGGGCGTTCAGCCCTCGGTGGTCGCGTCGGCGGGAGCCTCGGCGGTGTCGGCCTCGGCGGTCGCCTCGGTCGGGGTGTCGTCAGCAGCTGCCTGCTCGGCCGGGGCGTCGGCCGCGGGGGCCTCGTCCTCGACGGGAGCAGCGGCGGGGGCCTCCTCGGCCAGCTTCGCCTCGAGGGCACCGACGAGTCGGGCCGTCTGGGCGAGCGGGGCGCCGAAGAGCGACGCGGCGTTCTGAAGGTTGCCCTTCATGGCGCCGGCGAGCTTCGCGAGGAGGACCTCGCGCGACTCCAGGTCCGCCAGCTTGCTGATCTCGTCGGCCGAGAGCGTCTTCCCGTCGAGGAAGCCGCCCTTGATGACGAGGGGGGTGTTGGCCTTCGCGAAGTCACGCAGTCCCTTGGCCGCCTCGACCGGATCGCCGTTGATGAAGGCGATGGCGGTCGGACCGGTCAGCAGGGCGTCGTCGATGTCGACGCCTGCCTCCTTGGCCGCGATCTTGGTCAGCGTGTTCTTGGCGACGGCATAGCTCACGGTGTCACCGAGCGTGCGCCGCAGTTCCTGCAGCTGCTTCACGGTGAGACCGCGGTACTCGGTGAGCACGGCGCCACCAGCGGCGCGGAAGTTCTCCGCGAGCTCTGCGACGGCCGCAACCTTGTCCGGGCGTGCCATGGGTCTCCTTCCAGCACAGTGTCGATACCGACGACCGGCGAGGAGACCCACGAAAAAACGTCCCGGTGCAGGCACCAGGACGTCGGCGGCTCGTTCGTGAGAACCAGCCACGGCGTACGTAGCACCTGCGTGGGTCGCCCTGAGGCTCTTCCGGCGATCCGGGAGGATCACCGACCTACGGTCTTCGGCAGGAGCCAGACTACGCGAGCGGCGGCGAGTCACCAAATCGCGACCGCCCCTCCCCCGCGGTGCGGGGAGAGGGGCGGTGCGGGACGTGCCGTACGGGCCGGAGCGGACTCAGGACTCGTCGTCGGCGGTGTAGTTCTTCGTGCGGCTCGGATCGACCGGGACGCCGGGGCCCTGCGAGGTCGACACGGTGATCTTGCGGACGTACCGGCCCTTGGAGCTGGCCGGCTTCAGCCGCAGGACCTCGTCGAGCGCCGCGCCGTAGTTCTCGGCGAGCTGCTCGGCGCCGAACGACGCCTTGCCGATGATGAAGTGCAGGTTCGCGTGCCGGTCGACCCGGAACTCGATCTTGCCGCCCTTGATGTCACCGACCGCCTTGGCGACGTCGGTGGTGACCGTGCCCGTCTTGGGGTTCGGCATCAGGTTGCGCGGACCGAGGACGCGACCGAGCCGGCCGACCTTGCCCATCATGTCGGGGGTCGCGACGACGGCGTCGAAGTCCAGCCACCCGTCGTTGACCTTGTCGACCATGTCGTCGGAACCGACGAAGTCGGCGCCGGCCTCACGGGCGGCGTCGGCGTTGGCGCCGGTGGCGAAGACCAGGACCCGGGAGGTCTTGCCGGTGCCGTGCGGCAGGTTGACGGTGCCGCGCACCATCTGGTCGGCCTTGCGGGGGTCGACGCCGAGCCGCAGGGAGACGTCGACGGTCGAGTCGTACGCCGCGCTCCCGGACTCCTTGGCGAGGGTGACGGCCTGCAGGGGGCTGTAGAACGCGTCCTTGTCGATCTTGTCGGCGACCGAGCGGTACGCCTTGCTGCGCTGTGTCATGACTGGCTTCCTTCTCCAGGTGTGGTGCGGGCCCAGCTGGCCCTCCCACAGGGTGATGTTGCTGGGGTGGTGGTGCTGATGTTGCTGGGGTGGTGGTGCTGGTGGTGCTGTCCTACTCGACCGTGACGCCCATCGAGCGCGCGGTGCCCTCGACGATCTTGGACGCAGCGTCCAGGTCGGTCGCGTTCAGGTCGGGCAGCTTGGTGGTGGCGATCTCGCGGACCTGGTCCTTGGTGATCTTGCCGACCTTGTCCTTGTGCGGCGTCGACGAGCCCTTGGCCAGACCGGCGGCCTTCTTGATCAGCTCGGCGGCCGGCGGGGTCTTGGTGACGAACGTGAACGAACGATCCTCGTAGATCGTGATCTCGACCGGCACCACGTTGCCACGCATGGACTCCGTCGCGGCGTTGTACGCCTTGCAGAACTCCATGATGTTGACGCCGTGCGGGCCGAGCGCGGTGCCGACGGGCGGCGCCGGGTTGGCCATACCGGCCTGCAGCTGCACCTTGACGATGGCTGCAACCTTCTTCTTGGGGGGCATGTTTCGGGTCCTTGACTCGGTGTTTCGGTGGGTACGGAACGGGCTCGGGCTGAACCGGATCGGTGGGTCAGACCTTCTGGATCTGGCTGAAGCTGAGCTCGACCGGGGTCTCGCGGCCGAAGATCTCGACCAACGCCTTGACCCGCTGGGAGTCGACGTTGATCTCGGTGATCGTCGCGTGCAGCGTGGCGAAGGGTCCGTCGACGACCATGACGGAGTCGCCCGCCGAGAAGTCGGCGAACTCGACCTTGGCGGTCTTCGCGGGCTGGCTGTCGGGGGACTCGGCGGCCGCCGTGGCAGCCACCTCGGCCTCCACCGCCGGGGCGAGCATCTGCTCGACCTCGGCGAGACTCAGGGGCACCGGCTGGTGGGCGTTGCCCACGAACCCGGTGACCGACGGCGTGTGGCGGACGACGCCCCACGACTCGTCGGTGAGGTCCATGCGGACCAGGACGTAGCCGGGCAGCACGGTGCGCTTGACCAGCTTGCGCTGCCCGTTCTTGACCTCGGCGACCTCCTCGGTGGGCACGACGACCTCGAAGATGAAGTCCTCGGCGTTGAGCGAGGTGATGCGGTTCTCGAGGTTGGCCTTCACCCGCTTCTCCATGCCGGAGTACGTGTGGATGACGTACCAGTCGCCGAACTGGCTGTAGAGCCGGTCGCGGAACTCCGCCATCGGGTCCGCGGGGGCCTCCTCGGCCGCCTCGTCGGTCTCCGCGTCGTCGGCACCGTCGGCGACGTCGACCTGCCCCTCCGGGGCGGTCTCGTCGGCGGTGTCGACCTCGGGCGCGTCGGCCGTGGTCTCCTCGAAGCTGTCACTCACAGGGATCTGGTCCTAACCGAAGATCTTGAACATGGCCTGGCCGAACACGAAGTCGAGTCCGGCCACGTACGCCATCATGAACATCACGAACACCAGCACGACGAAGAAGTAGGTGACCACCTGCGGGCGGGTGGGCCACACGACCTTGCGCAGCTCCGCGACGACCTGACGCAGGAAGACGACGGGCGCGGTGCGGCTGCCCTGGGTGGTGGTGTCGCGATCGCTCACGATGCTCCTTCGTCGTTGTCAGGTCTTCGCACGAGCTCGTCCTGCTGATGCCGTGCTTCGCACGGCACGAGGGACTTGAACCCCCAACCTTCGGTTTTGGAGACCGATGCTCTGCCAGTTGAGCTAGTGCCGTCCGGGTGGATCGCCGGGCTGCGGCCGCCTGCACGAGGGCATGACGAAACAGCCTGAGATTTCACCGGTCCGGCCAGTGTACGGGGTCGGCACCCGCGCCGTCGAACCGAGTCGACGACGCAGCGCCCGACCCCGGGCCGCAGCGGTGCCGGCTAGCGGACCGCGCCGCGCGACAGCTCGGCGTTGAGCTGCAGGGGCCGACCGTCGGCGTCGACCAGCTTGCCGATCGCGATGAGGATGAAGTCGATGAGCGCCCAGATGCCCAGACCGCCGCAGGTCAGCAGCTTGAGGATGCCGAGCCCGGTGTACCCGAGGTAGAAGCGGTCGACGCCGAGGAAGCCCAGCAGCCACGACAGGATCAGGGCGGCGACGAAGGACTTGTCGCTGACCCCGGCGACCTGGTCGGTCGGGTACTGCGGCGCGGGGGCGTAGGCACCGGCGGACTCGGCTCCGTACGCCGGGTACGCCGCGGTGCCGGACGAGTCGGTCCCGTACGCCGCGGAGCTGTAGGCGGCCTCGGCGTCGTCGGGGACGACGGTGTCGGTCTCCGCCGACGGGCCGCCGGCCGCCGCCTCCGCGGCCGCCGAGGTCTCCGGCTCCGCCGAGGTCACCGGGGCCGACGGGGCCGCCGGGGCGTAGCCGGGAAGGTGCTCGCGCAGACCCTCGACCTGGGTGGCGAGCAACCACCCTCCGTCGCCGGACCGGACGTAGCTCGCCGCCACGACGTTGCCGGACCGGGCGAACCCCTGCATCTGCTCGAGGGTGTAGGGGCCGTGGTCGGTGCCCTGCACGTGCACGTAGTAGCTCGCGGCAGGCTGGTCTGATGCGCTGGTCACAGTGACTCCTCGGATGATCGGGACGAACACCCGACTGTAAGCCACCGACGGCGCCCTCGTCCGCCCCCGACGGCTCGGCGAGGCGCCGCCACGGGCCGGCAGGCGCGCGCCGCCGACCTGATTGGATGAGTCGATGAGGTCGATCGCGCAGCTGCCGAAGGCGCACCTGCACCTGCACTTCACCGGGTCGATGCGGCACACCACCCTGCTCGAGCTGGCCGACCGCGACGGCATCCGCCTCCCACCCGCCCTGGCCGAGGAGTGGCCGCCGCACCTCACCGCGGCCGACGAGAAGGGCTGGTTCAGGTTCCAGCGGCTCTACGACATCGCCCGGTCGGTCCTGCGCACCGAGGACGACGTGCGCCGGCTCGTCCGGGAGGCGGCCGAGGACGACGCGGCGGACGGGTCGGTGTGGACCGAGATCCAGGTCGACCCGTCGGGCTACGCCGCTCGCTTCGGCGGCGTGACGGCCTTCACCGACCTGGTCCTCGACGCCGTCCGCGACGCCTCCGAGCGCACCGGGACCGGCATGGCCGTCGTGATCGCCGCCAACCGCACCCGGCACCCGCTCGACGCTCGGACCCTCGCCCGGCTCGCCGCGCAGTACGCCGGCCGGGGGGTGGTGGGCTTCGGCCTGTCCAACGACGAGCGTCGCGGCGACACCTCCGCGTTCGGGCCGGCCTTCGCGATCGCTCGCCGAGCGGGGCTCGCCCTGGTCCCCCACGGTGGCGAGCTGCGCGGTCCCGACCACGTACGCACCTGCCTGGACCACCTCCACCCGCACCGACTGGGACACGGCGTGCGCGTGCAGGAGGACCCCCGCCTGCTCGACGAGATCGTCGCCTGCGACATCGCGCTGGAGGTCTGCCCGGCCTCCAACGTCGCGCTCGGGGTCTACGCGACCATCGACGAGGTGCCGGTGCGCCCCCTCGTGCAGGCCGGGGCCACCGTCGCCCTGGGCGCCGACGACCCGCTGCTGTTCGGCAGCCGGCTGGCCGGGCAGTACGCGTTGCTGCGCGCGGCCCAGGGGTTCGACGACGCCGAGCTGGCCGAGCTGGCCCGGATGTCGCTGCGGGCGTCACGGGCCCCGGCGGACGTGGTGCGGTCCGCCGAGGCCGGCATCGCCGCCTGGTCGGCGGCCGACGACTCCTCCCCTGTGGCAGGCTGACGAGCGATGTCCGCGCCGCCCCCTCCT
>NZ_CM001024.1:2091162-2222585 GCF_000160775.2 Aeromicrobium marinum DSM 15272
CCGGTCCCCATCGCCCCGCGGCTCCCGGAGCCGCCGCGCTCGAGCGCCTCGCTGGTCCTCGGACTGGTCGCGCTGGCGGGAGGCGCCGTGCTGGTCGTCCCGCTGCTGGCGGCACCGATCGCCTGGTACCTCGCCGCGTGCGCGATCCGGGACGCCGAGCGTCAACCGGAGCGGTGGGGCCCGGCGGGCCAGGCCCGGGCCGGGCGGATCCTGGGCATCGTGGGCACCGTCCTGCTCGGGCTCGCGGTGCTGGCCGCGGCCGGGGCCGCCCTGGTCGTCGGGGTGCTGGCGGGCCAGTCGTCGCCGTACGCCGGTTGACCGATCGGGACCTGGCGGTGTGGCAGGCTCCTGCCATGAGCGATCCGACCCAGCCGCCCTCGGACCCCTACCGTCCGCAGGCGCCCTACCAGCCGCAGGCGCCGTACGGACAGGTGCCGCCGCCGGGGCCGTACGGCCAGGCCCCCTACGGCCAGGCGCCTCCCGGGTTCCCCTACGCCCAGGTGCCGCCGGCCGCGCCCCGGCACCCCAACGCCACGACGGCCATGGTGCTGGGCATCGTCGCCCTGGTGGGCGGGTTCATGTGTGCCCTGCCGCTGCTGATGGGCCCCGTCGCGTGGGTCATGGGTGGGCGGGCGGTGCGGGAGATCGACGCGAGTCCCACGCCGCTGGCCGGACGCGGGGAGGCGACGGCCGGCCGCATCACCGGCATCGTCGCGACCGTCCTGCTGGTGCTGGGCCTCCTGCTCGTCGTGGCGTTCGTGACGCTGTTCGCGATCGCCGGGACGTCCTCGGAGTTCGACTTCTCCTGACGGTCGGTCAGAGCCTGCAGCCCACGAGCACCGGCTCGGGCTGCAGGTCGACGCCGAACTGCTGCCGCACGCCGTCCCTGACCTCCCGGGCCAGGGCGAGCAGGTCCGCCGCAGTCGCTCCTCCACGGTTGGTGAGGGCCAGGGTGTGCTTGGTGGAGAGCCGGGCGGCACCCTCGCCGTGACCCCGGCCGAAGCCGGCCCGGTCGATGAGCCAGGCGGCGCTGGTCTTGACGGTCCCGTCGGGCTGGTCGAACCGCGGCGCGTCGGCGGGCAGCGACGCGGCGACCTCCGGGCCCAGCAACGGGTTGGTGAAGAACGACCCTGCGCTCCAGGTGTCGTGGTCGGACTCGTCGAGCACCATGCCCTTGCCGGCCCGCAGCCGCAGCACGGCCTCGCGCACGTCGGCCGCCGGTGCCCGGTCGCCCACCTGCACGTGCAACGACCGGGCGAGCTCGGCGTACCCCACCGGCGCACCGAGGTCGCCCAGCGGCAGCTGGAAGGTCACGTCGAGCACCACGAACCGCCGGGGGTCGGCCTTGAACCGGCTGTGCCGGTAGGCGAAGCCGCAGTCCGCGGCCGCGAGGGTGCGGATGCGGGACTCCCGCCGGTCCCACGTGCGCACCGAGGCGATGGTGTCGGCCACCTCCTGGCCGTAGGCGCCGACGTTCTGGATCGGGGTCGCACCGACCGACCCGGGGATGCCCGCCAGGGCCTCGACACCGACCCACCCACGCTCGACCGCGGTCCGGACGAACGCGTCCCACGGCTCCCCCGCCGCCACGGTGACGCTCGCGCCGCTGCACGCGTCGGCGGAGACCGTGATGCCGCGGCTGCGGACCAGCACCACGCGACCGTCGAACCCGTCGTCGGCCACCACCAGGTTGCTGCCCCCCGCCACGAGCAGCAGCGGGCGTCCCGCCTCGTCGGCCTCCCGGACGGCGGCGACCAGCTCGCCGGCGTCGGTGGCGTCGACGACCTCGGCGGCCGGTCCCCCGACCCGCAGGGTCGTCAGCTCGGCGAGATCCATGGACGCGACGCTAGCAACAGCCGGCGCCGGCGGCTCCGCCGTGCCGCCCACGACGCGACCGACCCCGCCCTGCCGAGGCAGGACGGGGTCGGTCGGTGGAGCCGGGGCGATCGCGCTCAGCGCGTCTCGCGGTGCACCTGGTGCGTCTTGCAGCGGGGGCAGAACTTCTTGATGTCGAGACGATCGGGGTCGTTGCGACGGTTCTTCTTGGTGATGTAGTTCCGCTCCTTGCACTCGGTGCAGGCCAGGGTGATCTTGGGGCGGACGTCGGAGCTCTTGCTGGCCACGGGGGTGCCTCTTCTGCTGGGAAACGGTGATGCGGATGACGTTCTGCGGTAGCGGGGGCGGGGTTCGAACCCGCGACCTCACGATTATGAGTCGTGCGCTCTGACCACCTGAGCTACCCCGCCTCGGGGCCACGGGCCACCCTGGCCCCGAGGGCGTCAGGCGAACTGTGTCCCAGAGCCCCTTTACGGAATCGAACCGTAGACCTTTTCCTTACCATGGAAACGCTCTGCCGACTGAGCTAAAGGGGCAACCGGAGCAACGATACCCGGTGGCCGGGCAGATCAGAAATCGGGGTCCGCCGAGCGTCCGCGAGCCGCTCCCGACGTGGCACCGGCCAGTCGCGACGGCCACAGCGGCCCCTCGTACACGAACCCGGTGTAGGCCTGCACCAGGTCGGCACCGGCGGCCAGCCGCGCCCGCACGTCCGCCGCGGTGGTCACCCCACCGACGCCGATGAGGGCGAGGTCGGGGCCCACCCGCTCCCGGAGCCGGACCAGCACCTCGGTCGACCGCTCCGCCAGGACGGGACCGGACAGACCCCCCGCGCCGGCGGCCTCGACCTCCGCGGGCGCGCTGCGCAGACCGGCGGGGCGGGCGACGGTGGTGTTCGTGGCGATGATGCCGTCCAGCCCCAGCCGTCGGGCGAGGTCCGCCACCTGGTCGACGTCGTCGTCGGCGAGGTCGGGCGCGATCTTGACGACCAGCGGCACCCGCCCCGCGGGCACGGTCTCGGTCACCTGGCGGACCGCCGTGAGGATCGGCTCGAGGGACTCCACCGCCTGCAGGTCGCGCAGGCCGGGGGTGTTGGGGCTGGACACGTTGACGACCAGGTAGCTCGCGAACGGCGCCAGCAACCGGGCGCTCTCGACGTAGTCGGTCACGGCACGCTCGACGGGGACCACCTTGGACTTGCCGATGTTGACCCCGATGACGGCGTCCCGGCCGGCACGCGTCCCGCGCAGACGGTGCAGACGGGCCGCGACGACCGCTGCTCCGTCGTTGTTGAAGCCCATCCGGTTGACGACCGCGCGATCGTCGACGAGACGGACCAGACGGGGCCGCGGGTTGCCGGGCTGGGCCTGCGCCGTGACCGTGCCCACCTCGACGTGCCCGAAGCCGAGGGCCAGGAGGCCGGGCACGGCCCGTGCGTTCTTGTCGAATCCGGCCGCCAGGCCCACGGCATTCGGGAACGTCAGTCCCATCACGGTGCGCGGGTCCCGCACGGGCCGGACCACGGCGGCGGCGACCGGCCGGCCGGCACGGATCGCGGCGAAGGCACGCTCGTGGGCGACCTCCGGGTCCATCCGACGAAAGACGGTGTCGAAGAACGCTCGGTAGGCCACGCCAGCAGCCTAGGCCCTGCGGCCCGACGGGCTACGCCAGGACGTCGGCGACCGTGACCGATCCGTCGGTCTCGTTGATCGCCTCGGCCAGCTCCACGATCTCGGCGTCGTCGAGCTGCACCCGGGCCTCCTCCAGGCCCCGCCGCAGCTCGGACTCCACGGTGCCCTCGGGCGCACCGTCCTGGTACCCCGCGACATGGTTGACGACGTTCTGGACGGCCTCGGTCTTGTCGTTCGACATCTGGTTCATGACCGCGCGGTACCCCGTCGCCGGAGATCCACACGCCCCGTCCACGACCTCGGCGTAGGCCGCGGCGGTGGCCTCGGCGACCGCCCGCCAGCTGAACCGCTCCAGGACCCGTCGGCGCGCCGCACGCCCCATCGCCTCGCGGCGCTCCGGGTCGTCGAGCAGGTCCGCCAGGGCCAGCTCAAGCTCGCCGACGTCGCCGGGCGTCACGAGCACCGCGCAGGCCCCGTCGTCGCCGACGACCTCGGGGATCGCGCCGGCCCGGCTGACGACCAGCGGCGTGGCGCAGGCCATCAGCTCGGCCGTGGGCAGGGAGAACCCCTCGTACAGCGACGGCACGCACGCGATCTCCGCCGAGCCCATGACGTCGACGAGCTCGGCGTCGCTGAGACCGCTGACGAAGGTGACCGCGCCGGCGATGCCGAGGTCGTCGATGAGCCGTTCGGTCCGTCCGCCGGGCTTCAACGTGGCGACCAGCACCAGCTCCACGTCACGTTCGGTGCGGAGCTTGGCGAACGCCTCGAGCAGGGTGGCGATGCCCTTCATCGGGGCGTCGGCACTGGCCATCGCCACGATGCGCCCCGGCACGCGGGGACGGTCCGGTGGCCTGAAGTCCTCGCTGACCCCGAGCGGGATCACCTCGAGCCGCTGCGGGTCGACCCCGAAGTCCCGCACGATGTCGTGCCGGCTGGACTCCGAGACGGTGAGCACCTTCGGCAGGCGCCGGGCGACCTGCCGCTGCATGCGCAGGAAGCCGTACCAGCGGCGCACGCCGGCCCGGCGACGCAGGCCGGTCGCGTTCTCCAGGTCGATGCGCCGGTCGAAGGTGATGGGGTGGTGGATCGTGGTGACCAGCGGGAACCCGGCCGCCATGATCTGGACCAAGCCGCGGCCCAGCGTCTGGTTGTCGTGGACCACGTCGAAGTCGCCGCGCCGGTCCCTCAGCAGCCGGGCCACGCGCCGGCTGAACGTCTTGGGCTCGGGAAAGCCCGCGGTGCACATGGTGAGCACCTCCTCGACGTCGACGAGGTCGCGGTACTCCCGCAGGTGGGGCAGCCGGAACGGGTCGGGGTCGCGGTACAGGTCGAGCGACGGCACGCGGGTCAGCACGACGCCGTCGTCCAGCTCGGGATACGGCTGGCCCGAGAACACCTCCACGCTGTGCCCCAGCGCCACCAGCTCCCGGCTCAGGTTGCGGACGTACACGCCCTGGCCACCGCAGTGCGGCTTGCTGCGGTAGGACAACAGGGCGATGCGCACGACCGGCTCAGCGCCCGCCGCGACCGCTGTTGCCCGGGTAGAACGAGTGCGTGGCGGTGGCGCCGCCGTCGATCGCGAACTCGCCACCGGTGGTGTAGCTGCTCTCGTCACCGGCCAGGTGGACGTAGAGCGGAGCGATGTCCTCCGGCGTGCCGACCCGCTCCAGCGGGATGCGGGTCGCGGCCCACTCCATGGCCGCGTCACCACCGTGCACCCGGGTCATCGGCGTGTCCACCATGCCGGGGTGCACGGAGTTGACCCGGATGTTGAAGGCACCGAGCTCCACGGCGGCGGCCTTGGTCATGCCGCGGATGGCGAACTTGGTGCCGGTGTAGGCGGCCAGCGACGACATGCCCGCCAGACCCTCGACCGACGAGCAGTTGATGATCGACCCCTGCCGGCCGGCCTTCATGCCGGGCGCGACGGCCTGCATGCCGAGGAAGCAACCCCGCATGTTGACCGCGACGAGAAGGTCGAACTCGTCCATCGGCATGGTGTCGACCTCGCCGAAGCGCAGGATGCCCGCGTTGTTGACCAGGACGTTGGCCGGCGTGCCGAACCGCTCCTCGGCCTCGGCGACGACCCGTTGCCACGACTGCGCGTCCGACACGTCGTGGTGCGAGAAGTGCGCCGCGTCGCCGAGGTCGGCCGCCAGGGCCTCCCCGGCCTCGTCGGCGATGTCGGCGAGGGCGACACGCGCCCCCTCGGCCACGAAGGCCCGGGCGATGGCTGCGCCCTGGCCCTGGGCTGCTCCGGTGACGATGGCGTACTTGTCCTTCAAGCGGGACATGGTTCTCCTGGTGGTTTGGGGGGGGTGGGGTGGTCGGGGGTGCCGGGTCAGAGGGACAGGACGGCGTCGGCCGCGAACGACCGGTCGGGATCACGGTCGGCGAAGTGGCCGCCGAGGCTGCGGTCGAGCTCCTCGGTGGTCCAGATCTCGCCCGTGGTGTCGAACCGTTGCTCGACGACCGGGGCCGCCATCAGCGCCACCATCCCGCCGTAGACGATGAACACCTGGCCGGTGATGCGCTCGGCGGCCGGCGAGGCGAGGTAGGTGACGAGCGGCGCCACGTGGTCGGGGCTGTAGGGGTCGATCGCGCTGCCCGACTCGTCGGGACCGAACACCGCCGCCGTCATGTCGGTGCGGGCGCGCGGGCAGATCGCGTTGGCCCGGACCCCGATGCGGGCGAGGCCGCGGGCCGTCGAGAGGGTCAGGGCGGCGATGCCGGCCTTGGCCGCGGCGTAGTTGGCCTGCCCCGGGGAGCCGGTGAGGAAGGCCTCCGAGGCGGTGTTGACGACGCTCGCGTCGACCGGGCCGCCGGTCTCCTTGGCCACGCCGCGCCAGTGGGCGGCGGCGTTGCGGGACAGCAGGAAGTGGCCCCGCAGGTGGATCCGCAGGACGAGGTCGAACTCCTCGTCGGACATGTTGAACAGCATCCGGTCCCGGGTGACCCCGGCGTTGTTGACGACCACGTCGAGCGAGCCGAAGGACTGCAGCGCCGTGCTCATGACGAGGTCCGCGGTCGCGCGGTCGCCGACGTCGCCCGGGGCGAGCGCCACCTCGGCGCCCAGGGAGCGCGCCTCGTCCGCGGTGTCGTCGGCGACCCCCGGCAGGTCGTTGAGGACCAGCCTCGCCCCGGCGCCCGCCAGGGCCAGCGCCTCGGCCCGGCCGAGGCCGGCACCGGCGCCCGTCACGACGGCCACGCGGCCGTCGAGAGAGCTCACGGAGCCTCCACGATCGAGAGCGCGGCCCGCGGACAGGCGGCGACGGCCCGCTCGACCCGCGGACGGTTCTCGTCGGTCACCGTCGGGTCCTGCACCTGCAGGAAGTCGTCGTCGTCGATGACGAAGACGTCCGGCGCCATCGCCTCGCACAGTGCATTGGACTCGCACAGGTCGAAGTCGACCTCCACCTTGGCCATCTGGAACCTGCTCCTCGGTCGAAGACTAGAACGTGTTCTAGTCTAGCCCAAGGACTCGAGTTCGGACACGACCCATTCGCCGTCGTCCATCTCCAGGGTGATCACCAGGGTGCTGCGGGTCAGCTGCTGGTTGGCGGTCTCGCCCTCACCGGCGGTGGTGGTCTGGTTGACGAACACCAAGGTCCTGGCCCGGTCCGGGGTCGCGTCGATGATCGCCGACGCCACGGCTGCCGCCTGGAGCACGATCTGGTTGGCCTCGGTGTTGGCCCGCACCTGCTGCATGGTGTTCTCGTACTCCTCGCGGAACTCCGGGGTCATCCGTGCGCGGGCGACCTCGATGTCGTTGTCGAAGGTGCGGTAGTCGTACGACAGGGTGCGCTGGGCCAGGTCGGCCGCGGCCACCAGGACCTCGGTCCTGGCCTGCTCCCCCACGAGGGCGTCGCCCTGACCCGCGGCCACCGCACCGTTCTCGGCGCTCCACCACAGGGCCCCGACCCCCGCTCCGGCCAGCAGGACCAGGACCGCGAGGACCGTGGTGAGCCGGGCACGCAGCAGCGCCGACAGGTCGCGTCCGCGCGTCCTCGCGGGAGCCGCCTCGTGGTCGTCGTGGTCGTCGACCGGATCGGGCACTTCGACCGGATCGGGCGCTTCGGGCGGGTCGACCGGGTCGGCGGCGCCGCGCGGCCGCGCACGCCATCGCGGCGTGCGCGCACCGGTGTCGGCGGCCTCGGGCGGGTCGACCGCCACCGGCTCCACGTCGGACCGGCAGTGACGGCACCGGATCGCCGCGGCCTTGATCGGCTCGGCGCAGTACGGACAGGCGCGTTCGTCGCGCTTCAGCTTCGCCACGTCAGCCCACGAACTCCAGCTGCGAGACCAGCCAGCGGCCGTCCTCGTTGACCAGGGTGAGCTTGATGCGCCAGAAGCGGTCCTCGACCTCTCCGCCGGTGCCCGCGTTCTGCACCTCGCTGCCGGCAGCGACGAACGCGGTGGCCAGGTCGGGTCCGACCTCGCTGAGGCCCACCTCGTCGACCCGGCCGCGGGACACCGACTCCTGACTGACGGCTGCCTCCTTCAACGACTCCAACGAGTCCGCGTACTGCTGGCGGAAGGACCCGGTCGCGCCGTCGAGCACGCGAGCGGTGAGCTCGTCCATGCGGGTGTGGTCGACCTCGAGGAACGCCAGGGTGGTCTCCCGCGCGGCCAGCCTGATGTCGGCGTACTGCTCGGCCTGCTCCTCGGCCGCCGTGGTGCCGGGCACGGCGCCTCCGCCCTGGACGGCGAAGAGCACCATCCACCCGCAGAGTCCGACCAGCAGCACCCCCAGCACGACGTCGACGGTCCTGCGTCTGCTCACCGTTCGCCGCCGGGGAGCTCGGTGGGCGGCGGCGCGAAGTTCATGCCGCGCATGTTGATCGGTGGGCCGGACTGGCACTGGGCCGGGAAGAACGGCACGAAGCTCTCCTCGGAGGTCGGTCGCCACTGCCCCGGAGGCAGGTAGCCCTCGGTGCACGGCGGCGGCATCTGGTTCAGGTTGAGGTTGACCCGGCCGAACTTCTGGCCGCTGGGCGCCTCCAGGAGCGCCGACGGGCCGGCCGCGACCAGGCGGGGGAAGGTGACCAGGAGCTGCTCGAGGGCCGGCAGGCGTCGGGCCAGCACCTCGGTGACGTTGACGAGGGGCTGCAGCAGAGGGGGCAGCAGCCGCTGCAGGTCGCCCACCAGGGCGGTCAGCTCGACCGCTGCGGGCGCGGCGTCGGCGAGGACCGTCCGGAGGTCGGGGTCAGCACCCGCCAGTGTCTCGGTGACCCCGTTCAGGTCCCGTGCCAACGCACGGATGTCGGGTGACACGTCCTGCTGGGTCTCCAGGACCGTGCGGGCGTTGCGCAACAGGCTGATCGTCGCGTCCTCGTTCTCCCGCGCGGACGCGATGAACAGCTGGGCGTTGTCGACCAGCGAGCGCAGCGGCGTGGCGTTGCCGGCGAACATCGCGCCGAGCTCGGTGACCACGGTGTTCAGGTCGTCGCCGTCCAGGCTGGACACGAAGCGTGAGAGGTTGGTGAGCAGCTCGTCCTCGCCGAGCGGCAGGCTGTCGGCCGACCCCCGGACCACGTCGCCCTGGCCCAGCATCGGACCCTCGGTCGAACCCGGTTCGAAGGACAGGTACTGCTCGCCCACCGCGCTGAGGTTGTAGACGAAGACCGCCGTGTCGGCCGGCACCTCCACGCCCTCGTCGATGCGTGCGGTCACCAGCAGGCCGTCGTCCCGGACCGTCATCGACGTGACCCGACCGATCGTGACGCCGCGGTACGTGACCTCACTGCCCTCGAACAGTCCGCCGGAGCCCGGCAGCGTGACCTGCACCGTGTACCCGCGGCCGAGCAGCCGGTCGACCACGCCGAGGTAGGACCCGCCGACGTACAGCAGCGACACGGCGCTGAGCAGCACGAAGGCGACCAGCCTGACCTTGATGCCCCGCCTCATCGCGCACCTCCGCCGAACAGGCCGGACAGCAGGTCCATGATCATGTTGCCCGAGCCGGTCGCACCCGGGGCGGGCGTCAGTCCGGGCAGGAGCGTCCTGGGCGGCTCCGCGGTCGGCGCCGGGCCGGCGAGCGGTTCGGGGACCGGGCCGCCCTGCTCGATGTTCGCCAGCACGCCGGCCACCTCCTCGACGGTCGCCTCCTCGCACAGCGGCAGGCTGCCGAGCACCGCGCAGAGCTGCTCGACGGCGCCACCGAGCGGCGAGCACAGCGGCGCGGCCGGAGTCGTGCGGCAGAGCTGCACGACGTCCTGCAGCGTCTCGGGGATCAGCCCGCCCTCGCTGACCGGGGTGAGCTTGAACTGCAGCCGGAAGACCACGTTGGCGAAGTCGCCGCGGATCGTGTCGGCCGCGTCGATGGGGAACGGGTAGCTGGCGGCCGCGGTGAGGCCGGGGACGAGCGAGTCACCGGTGTCGGCCAGCGCCCGCAGGACCGGCTCCAGGCTCTCCAGACCGGCCACCAGGTCGTCCTTGACCTCGTCGATCACCCGGGTGCCGACGACGCCCAGCTGGTCGAGCTCGACGAGCACCTGCACCAACTCATCGTGCTGGTCCTGCAGCACGGCGACCGCCGGGGCGGCCGCGGCGATGGCGTCGGAGATGGTGTCCTTGTCGGCCACGAGGGTCGCGCTGAGTCCGTTCACCGACTCCAGCGCCGCGATGATGTCGTCGCGCTGCTGGTCGAGGGTGCCCACGAAGGTGTTGAGCGACCGCAACGTGTCCTGCACCTCGTCGGTGCGTCCGCTCATCATCTGGTTCAGCTCCGAGGTGATGGTCTGCAGCTGACCCACCCCGCCGCCGCTGAGCACGTAGGAGAGGGCGCCCAGCACCTCCTCGACCTCGGGGTTGCGGCCGCTGCGCTCGAGGGGGATCAGGTCGCCGTCGCCGAGCCGGCCGACATCGGCCGGGGTGGACCCGGTCAGCGGGTCGGGCTCGGGAGCGGACAGCTCGACGAACTTCTCGCCCAGCAGGCTGGTCTGACGGATCTCCGCCCGGGCGTTGGCGGGCAGCACGACGTCGTCGCGGATCCGCATCGTCAGTCGGGCGTTCCAGCCCACCCGGGTGACCGACTCGACCTGGCCGACCGGGACGTCGGCCACCATCACCGAGGTCCGCGGGACGACGTTGAGGGCGTCGGCGAAGTCGGCACTGAACTCGATCGTCTCCTCGCCGCTGACGGCGCCGCCGGGCAGCGGGAGCTCGTAGAGGTCGACGGTGCACCCGCCGAGCAGCAGCACCGCGGCGATGCCGGTGGCCACGTGACGCAGCAGTCGCTTCATCGCGGACCCCCTCCGAGCAGCTCGAGCAGCGACAGCGGACCGTCCAGTCCCGGCAGTGCCGCCGGGGGCGGGGTCAGCGGATCGGGAGACGCCCCGGGGGCCGGGGCGGTCGTGCCGCCCGGGGGCACCTGGTCGACCAGGTCCGTCCCGGGGGCTGCTGCGGGGATGAGCGGTTCCAGCAGACCGGTGACGACGTCGCACAGGAACGCCGGGAACCCGGCGTTGAGGAGGGTCTGGCACAGGAACTGGTCGGGCCGGAACTGGATGCCGGGGGCGATCTGCAGGCGGGACCCGAACGTGCCGGTGGTGGGCTCGAAGGCGACCGCCAGGTTGCCCAGGGCGAGCGGACCCTTCTGCACGACCAGCCCGACCGCCTCCTTCTGGCGGTCGACCCGTTCGATGAGGCTGGTGAGCAGCTCCACGTCGGTGCTGAGCGCCTCACGGTTCTCGCCGACGAAGCCCTCGACCGAGCCCAGGACGTCGGCCAGCGAGGCCAGCACCTGCTCCAGCTCCTCGCGCTCACCGGCGAACTGCTCGGACACCGCGGCCAGCTCCTGCACGAACGCCTCGACGGTGGAGTCGTTGGCGGCCAGCGTGTCCGTGATCTGGGCGAGGTCGCGAACGGTCTCGAACAGCGGCCCACGGTTGGCGGCGAAGGTCTCGGCGGCGGCGGACAGGTTGCGGATCGTCTCGGACCCCAGGGCTCCGTTGCCGTCGAGCGCCGCGGCTCCGGCCGACAGCAGACCGTCGAGCGCTCCGCTGGTCTCGCCCTCCTTCGGTCCGAGGGTGGTGGCCAGGTCGTCCAGCGAGCTGAACATTCGGTCGAGCTCGATCGGGGTCTGCGTCCGGTCGAGCGGGATGTCGCCGCCGTCGGGCATCTCCGGTCCACCGGCGTAGGCCGGGAACACCTGGACGTACCTGTCGGCGACCAGGGTGGGCGTGACGACGGCGGCTCGTGCGCCCGCCGGCAGCTGGTACTCGGCGTCGTACTCCATCTCGACCCGCACGCTGTTGCCGTCGGGGACGAGGGCCGTGACCTCACCGATCCGCACGCCCATGACCCGGACCTCGGTCCCCGGGTACACCGCGGTGGCCCGGTCGAAGCTGGCCGTGAGGGTCCGGGTGTCGCCGCCGACCACGAGGAAGGCCGCGACGAGCAGGGCCAGCACGACGGGCACCACGATCGCGGTCCGGGTGGCGCGCAGCCAGCGCGAGAAGCCGTTCATCGGGTCCCTCCCGCCGGGCCGGGCACGAACTCGCCGGAGAAGACGCCGATGATGTTCGGCACGTAGGCGCCGAACCACGGCCCCGAACCGACGACGTTGCCCAGGATGTTGACGTAGGGGCCGTAGTTGCGCAGCAGCTCCTCGACCTGGTCCTCGCGCTCCTGGAGGAAGCTGAGGACGTCGTCCAGCTGGGCCAGGGTCGGCGCGAGCTGCTCGCGGTTGTCGTCGACCACGCCCCGCAGCTGGACCGCCAGCTGGTCGGCGTTGACCAGCAGCGCGTTGATGGCCTCCTTGCGCTGCCGCAGCTCGGCGAAGACCAGGTTGGCGTTCTCCATCAGCTGCACGAGGTCACCCTTGCGCTCGTCGAGCAGACCCGTCACGTTGCGCGATCGCGCCAGCAGCTCCTCGAGCTCGGCGTCACGCGACGCGATCGTCTCCGACAGCGCGGAGAGTCCGCCGAGGCTCGAGCGGATCTCCGGGGTGGCGGCGTCGAGGGTCTCGGCCAACGAGTCGAGGGCGGCCGTGAGGTTCTCGCGGTTGGTCTGCTCGGTCTGGGTGGTGAGCTGCCCGAGGGTCTGGACGATGTCGAAGGTGACGTCGGTGCGGGCCAGCGGGATGGTGTCCCCCTCGGGCATGGTGCCACCGCCACGCGAGGTGAGGCTGAGGAACTTGTCGCCCAGCAGGCTCTTGACCTCGACGGCCGCGCGGGTGTCCTCGCCCAGGGTGATGCCCTTGACGTCGAACTCGGCGATGACCATCTCCGGACCGATCGTGATGTCGTTGACCCGGCCCACGTGGATGCCCGCCACCTGCACCGTGCTGCCGACCCGGAGCCCGCTGGCGTCGGTGAGCTCGGCGTAGTAGGTCGCTCCACGGAAGCCGGGGAGCTTCTGCAGGTTGAACGAGCCGGCCAGGAGGAGCAGGAGCACCACGAGCGCGACGATCCCCAGTCGCTTGACCTGCCGGTCGCTGCGCGCCGCCATCACTGGCACCTGTCCGCGCGGCTGACCAACGTGAACTCCGAGAGGTTCTTCTGGATCTCGGGGGTCAGGAGATTCATGACCTCACTCGGCAGGACGATGCCGCCCTGGAACTCGCAGAGGTAGTAGTTGTACCAGGATCCGTAGACGCCGATCCGGGTCTGCTTGGACAACATGTCGGGCAGCAGGTCGAGGGTGCGGTCGAGCCGGTCCTTGTTCTCCGGCTGGGCCAGGACCGTGAAGAGGCGTCCCAGCTCGGCGATGTCGGCCTGGAGGGCGGGGCGGGAGTCCGACAGCAGCTCGGCGACCCGCTCGGTCAGGTCCGCGACGTTGGGCAGGGAGGCCCCGATGACCTCGCGGTCGGTGGCGAGGTCCCCGAACCAGGTTCTCAGGCTCACGATCAGCGCGTTGAGCTCGGCGTTGCGGTCGTCGACCGTCGTCATCAACGTCGTCAGGTTGGTGACCACCTCGCCGATGAGCAGGTCGCGGTCGGCCAGGTTGGTCGTGAGCGAGGCGGTGTTGGCGAGCAGCTGCTGCACCGTGCCGCCCTCGCCCTGGAGCACCCGCACCAGGTTGAGCGACAGCTCGTTGACGTCCTCGGGCCGCAGGGCGGCGAACAGCGGCTGGAACCCGTTGAACAGCTCCGTCAGGTTCAATGCCGGCGTCGTGCGGTCCACCGGGAGCGTCGCACCGGGCTCGAGCGGCGAACCGGCCGACACGGGGGCCACGGCGTCGACCTGCTCCAGCGCCGTGTCCTGACCGATCGGCCCCAGCCCGGGCGGACCCTCGGTGAGGGCCATGTAGCGGTCACCGATCAGGTTGAGGTAGCGCACGCTCGCCTCGGTGCGATCGGTCAGCGCGACGTCCTCGAGCACCTCGAAGGTGACGACGGCGCGGTCGCGACCCTCGAAGTCGACGTCCTTGATGCGGCCGACCGCGACACCGGCGACCCGGACGTCGTCGCCCGGGGCCAGCTCCGAGGCGTTGGTGTAGACCGCGCGGTACTCGGTGAAGGTGCCGTCCCCGACACCTCCGATGATGCCCACGAGCGCCGAGGTGACGATGACCGACACCAGGGCGAAGATCCCGAACCGGGCGAGGTCCAGGAAGAAGGCCGCGTCGCGCTTCCTCATCCGAGGCCTCCGTCCGGGTTGTCCTTGTCGGTGCCGTCGTTGAGCGGCAGGAATCCGGCCGGGTTGTCGTAGTCGTCGGGCAGACCCAGGCACCACGGCCCGCGGCCGACCTCGCCGTACGAGGGGGCGTCGGCCGCGGTGTAGGCCGCGCGTTGGGGAGCCCCGAGCTCGAGCGTCTGGTGGATGATGTCGTTCTGGAAGACGTTCTCGGTGTCGGGGATCTGGCGGTCGAGGCCGGTGAGCAGGCAGTTGAGCATCGGCGAGTAGGTGTCCAGCAGCGACAGCAGCGGGCGGCCCGACCGGGTCTGGGCGATCAGCAGCTCCTCGTTGTCGGCCAGGGTCGTGCGGCTGATGGTGGCCAGGCCCGTGATCGACGTCAGCGCCCGGTTGAGGTCGCCCTCGAGGTCGGTGACGGTGCGGGCCGTGACCGTGGCGTTGCGCAGCACGCCGATCAGGTCCGGAGCGCTGAGCCGGTAGGTCTCGGCCACGTCGGTGAGCAGCCGGAGGTCGGTCTGCAGGGTCGGCAGCTCCGGCGTGATGCGCTTCAGGTAGGCGTTGAGGTCGACGAGCGTGTCGCCGATCTGCGCCCCGTTGCCCTGCAGCGCCCGCGAGAGGCTGAACAACGTGGCGTTGAGCTGGGCCGGCTGCACCGAGCGCAGCACCGGGAACAGGTCGGCCAGGATCGCCTGCAGCTCGACGTTGGTGGACACCCGGTCCGAGGTGACCACGGCGCCGTCGCGCAGCGGTGGCGCGGCACTGCCGGCCGTGGGCACCAGCTCGACGTAGTGCTGGCCGAACAGTGTGGTCGGCAGGATGCGGACGTCGAGGTCGGACGGCAGGTTGCGGGCCGCGTCGGGCTCGAGCGCCAGGGTGATGACGGCCTGCTCACCGTCGCTCTCGATCGACCGGACCTGACCCACCAGGGCGCCGTACACCCGGACGTCGCCGAACCGCGCCAGCTGGAGACCGGCCTTGTCGGCCATGACGGTGACCGTGGTGCTGGTGGTGAACCGCTTGTCGTAGATCGCGATCGACAGTCCGATGAGCAGCGCGATGGAGACGATGGAGACGAGGCCGGCCACCAGGAGCCGGCGGTGCTCGGCCTGGTTGTCGTGGTAGAGGTTGACGAGCATCGCGCTACCCCGTGATCCGGACCGTGGTCGTCGATCCCCAGATCGCGAACGTGAGGAAGAAGTCCGTCACCACGACGAACACGATCGAGGTGCGGATCGCCCGGCCCACGGCCCGACCGACCCCGGCCGGTCCGTCGGAGGCGGTGTACCCGTAGTAGCAGTGGATCAGGATGATCCCGACGGCCAGGACCGCCAGCTTGAAGAACGACCACAGGATGTCGCCGGGCGGCAGGAACTGGATGAAGTAGTGGTCGTAGGTGCCGGCCGACTCGCCGTAGATCAGGGTCGTGATGAGCCGGGGCGCCAGGTACGACGCCACCAGGGCGACGCTGTACAGCGGGATCACCGCGATGAACGCGGCGATCATCCGGGTGGTCACGAGGAACGGCAGGGACGGCACGCCCATGACCTCGAGGGCGTCGATCTCCTCGGAGATCCGCATGGCGCCGAGCCGCGCGGTGTAGCCACAGCCCACCGTGGCGGCCAACGCGATGGCGGCCACCAGCGGGGCCACCTCGCGGGTGTTGAAGTATGCCGAGATGAAGGCCGTGAACTTCGCGACCCCGATCTCGCTCAGCGCGGCGTAGCCGTTGAGGCCGACGCCGGTACCCGCGAAGAACGCCAGGAACGCGATGACGCCCACGGTGCCGGCGATGACCGAGATGCCACCGACACCGAAGACGACCTCGGCGAGGGTCTTGGAGATCTCCTTGCGGTACAGCCGCACGGTGCGGGGCGTCCAGGCCAGCGCCTTGACGTAGAAGATGAGCTGGTCGCCCAGCGTCTCGACCCGGCGGCGTCGCTCGGTGACGAACGCCCGTCCCATCTCGGTGGCCGCGCTCATCAGACACCTGCCTGGGGGACGATCTGGAAGTACAGGGCCGTGATGATCGCGTTGAGCAGGAACAGCAGCATGAACGCGAGGATGACCGCCTCGTTGACGGCGCGGCCCACACCACTGGGACCACCACCGGCCGTGAGTCCCTTGTTGGCCGCCACGATCGCGGTGAGGAACCCGAAGACCGCAGCCTTGACCATCGCCACGTAGACGTCGGGCAGGGTCGCGAGGGCCGCGAAGGACGACAGGAACGCGCCGGCGGACCCGCCCTGGACGACGACGGTGAAGAAGTACCCGCCCGCGATGCCCGCGGTGATGACGATGCCGTTGATCAGCAGCGCCACCGCGACCGTGGCCAGCGCCCGGGGGACGACCAGCCGTGCCAGGGGGTCGATGCCGAGCACCTCCATGGCGTCGATCTCCTCGCGGATCTTGCGCGCGCCGAGGTCCGAGCAGATGGCCGACCCGGCCGCGCCCGCGATGACCAGGGCCGCGGCGATCGGTGCGGCCTCACGCACCGTCGCGAGCACCGCGGTGGCACCGGCGAACGACTGCGCACCCAGCTGGCCCGTGAGGCTACCGACCTGCAGGGCGATGATCGCGCCGAACGGGATCGACACGAGGATCGTCGGCACGAGAGTGACGCTGGTGATGAACCACGCCTGCTCCACGAACTCGCGGGTCTGGAAGCGGGTCGTGAAGGTCAGCCGGAGCACGTCGATCGCCATGCCGGCGATCTGACCGGGTCCACGGAGCACCGAGGAGAGGCTCAACGCCATGTCTCCACCTCCGACTCCTGGGTCCCGGGGCGCCGACACCCGGGGCGGGCACGGACGGTCACGCGTTCAGCACGCCTTCAGCGGTGTAACGATTCGATGTGACCTGAGTTACATCCTGCCCCGCGCGGGTGGCGGCGTGGCGCCCGGCCCGTCGCCCGAAGAACGAGGCCTCGCCCAGCTGGGTGCCCGAGGCGTAGCCGCGTCCGTCGACCGCGATGTTCGACGCACAGGCGCCCGCGGCGTAGACCCCGGCCACGACGCTGCGGTCGTCGCGCAGGACCCGTCCGTCGTGGTCGACCCGCAGTCCGCCGCACGTGAAGCCGGAGTAGAAGCACCGGCCGGGCGTCAGGTCGTAGGCCCCGTAGGGCGGCTGGTCCAGCGGCACCACGTGCTCTGCGGCCTTGCGGAAGGCCGGATCGGCGCCGTCGCGGGCCGCCGCGTTGTAGGCGTCGAGCGTCTGCGCCAGGGAGCCCTCGGGCACACCGAGTCCTGCCTCCATCTCGGCCACCGTGTCCCAGCCGTCGACCAGCGGCTGCAGGCCGTAGGAGGGCTCGGCGATGTGGGCGGAGTCCAGGACGAGCCAGGCCTGCTGGTCGGGCTGGTCGAAGACGAACGCCGAGGTGCGCGAGTGGTAGGAGTCCTCGGCCACGAAGCGTTCACCGCGGTTGTTGACGCAGATGCCCTTGACCAGGTCGCCGGGCGGGTAGAACGGCGCGGTGAGGAACGCCTCCTCCATGTGGTCGGCGGCGCCCCCGACCGACTGGCCCAGCCGGATGCCGAGGCCGTCGTCGTAGGTGTTGCCCAGTGCCATGCCGCGTTCGAGCAGGGCCTCCAGCGGAGGCGCGAAGGCGTGCACCATGTCGGGATTCATGACGAAGCCACCGGCGGCGATGACCACCGCCCCGGCGCGGATCGCCCCGGACTCGCCGAAACGCTTCCAGGTGGCGCCCACGACCGTGTCGGCCTCGACGACCAGTGCCGTCGCTCCGGTCTCGTAGCGCACCTCGACCCCGAGGTCGTCCAGGGCCGTGAGGGCGAGCTCGAGCACCAGGGAGGCACCACCCATGTCGCCCTCGACCGGTGGCTTGTGACCTCGGGGGGCCGGCACGGCGATCTCGCAGAAGGGCCAGAGCTTCTCGTTGCCGCTGAACATCACGCCCTGCGTGCCCGGCTGGATCGCGGCCTTCTCGGGGTAGTAGGACCGCTCGAACTCGAACCCCAGGCCCTCCAGCCAGCCGAAGTGCTCGACGCTGTCCTCGCTGTAGACGCGGATCTTCTCGGGATCGCAGTCGGGAGCGACCGCGGCGAGGTAGGCCGCCATCTGCTCCGGGGTGTCCTCGAACCCGGCCGCCTGCTGCACCGGGGTGCCGCCGCCGAGGTAGAAGTGTCCGCCGGCCATGGCGGAGGTGCAGGACAGCCGGCCGCCCCGGTCGATGACCAGGACACGGGCGCCCGCCCGGGCGGCCTCGATCGCGGCAGCGGTACCGGCCATGCCCGCACCGACCACGAGCACGTCGACCTCGTCGGACCAGGCCGGGACGTCCCGTGCGGACACGACCTCGGGGATCTCGAGGGACTTCGGCGTCGTCACGAGTAGGTCACCCGGACCTTCTCGGACGCGGCGTCGCTCTGGCACGCCAGTCGGATGCCGTCGGCCAGGTCCTCTTCGTCGAGGACGTCGTTGTTCCGCATCGTCACGTCTCCCTCCAGCAGCCGTACCGCACACGCCGAGCACTCACCCTCACGGCACGAGAAGGGCGCCTTGACGCCGTTGCGCTCCAGGTGCTCCAGCAGGGTGGTGCCGGCCCTCCAGTCGGTGAACTCGTGCTGCTCGCCGTCGAGCTCGACCTGCAGGTGCGTCGCCGCGGCAGCCGGCGCGTCGTCGGCGACCGGCGCCACGGCGGGCGGCGCACCGATGTCGAACGGGTTGCCCCCGAGCGAGACGAACTTCTCCTGGTGCCGGCGCGAGCGGGGGAAGCCCAGCTCCTTCAGCGCGGCGACCGCGGCAGCCATGAACGGGGCCGGACCGCACACGAAGGCGTCCCACTCCGCGTGGGACCCGGCGAAGGCCTTCAGCTGGGCCTGGGTCGGCAGGCCCTGCACCGACTCCAGCCAGTGCACCACCTGCAGACGCTCGGGGTGCTCGGCCGCGAGGGCCGCGAGCACCGGACCGAAGATGACCGACCGCTCGTCGCGGTTGGCGTAGAACAGCACGATCCGGCCGGAGCCACGGGCCAGCGCGGTGCGCACGATGGACAGGACCGGCGTGATGCCGCTGCCGCCGGCGAACAGCAGCAGGTCGGCGTCCAGGTCGGCCGGCGTGAAGATGCCGCTCGGCGGCAGCACCCGCAGGCGGTCCCCGGCCCTGACGTGGTCACAGATCCAGTTCGAGGCGTAGCCACCGTCGGTCGGCTTGACGGTGATCGTCAGGGGGCCCTGGTCGACCGGTGACGACGACAGCGAGTAGCTGCGGGCGACGAGTCCGGTGCGGTCGCTGGGCACGGCGACGGTCAGGAACTGCCCCGGGGTGTAGCCGAACGACGCGGCGTGCTCGCCGGGATCGAGGACGACCGAGCGCGCGCCGGCGGCCTCCTCGACGACGTCGAGGACGTCGAGCTCGAAGGACCCCTCACTCATCGGGCGACCCCACGGGCAGCGCACCGTCGCGTGCAGCCGCCTCGATCGAGGCGGCGAGACGGGGGCACTCGGCGTGGACCGGCCGCCCCCCGGCCTGCGCCGCGAGCCGGTCGAAGGTGGCACAGGCGGCGACGGCCTCCCTGCTCCACTGGATCGACGTGTGGTGCTCGCTGTTCTTGCGGACCAGGACGCGGGCGGTGCAGTCGAGGCAGGCCACCTCGGCGAGCCGGGCCCGGGTGTAGAGGGCGCGGTCCTCGAGCGTCTCGGCGTGCAGCGGGACGATGTACGCCATCAGGCGTCGACCGACTCGGGGGCCTTGTCCTCCGTGGCCCGGTCCTCGGCCGCCTTGCGCGCCAGGTTCTCGGCCACCTCGGCCCGCCAGTTCTCGTTGGCCTTGGTGGTGTCGACCTCGAACTCGAAGCGCTCGGTCATCTCGGCGGTGACCTCGGCGCGGTCGACGTAGAACTGCTCGTACCAGCGACGCAGCTGGTAGACCGGCCCGTCCTCCTCGCACAGCAGCGGGTTCTGCACCGGCGCCTTGTTCTGCCAGATCGCGACGTCCTGCATGAAGCCGACGGTGAAGCTCTCGACGTACTTGTCGCCGATGTACGCCGCCGTGGCGTCGTCGACGCCGTCGGGCTTCTCGACGCACAGGCCGAACTGCAGCTTGAACGAGTTCGGTCCGGTCGGGATGTGGCAGTTGATCAGGATGACCTTGGTCAGGAAGCCCTGGTAGTCGGTGTCGAGCCAGTTGATCATGTACGACGGACCGAAGTAGGTGGCCTCGGACTTCAGGACCAGGTCCTCGTCGCCGTAGCCCTCGGCCTTCATGTCCGGGCGACCCGTCGACTCCATGAACTGCGTGGCCCGGTCGCCCTCGAACACGTTGCGGAAGTTCGTGGGGAAGGCGAAGTGGATGTAGAAGAAGTGCGCCATGTCGACGACATTGTCGATGATCTCGCGACAGTGGGCGTTGTCGACCTCCAGGACGTTCCAGGTCCAGTCGGTGTAGCGGTCGGTGCCGATGCCCTCCAGCACCGGGGGCAGGGCGTCGTGGTCGGCCGGACCGCCCTCGGGGTCGTGCCAGATGAGCAGCTGGCCGTTGCGGACGACGCTCTCGTAGCGCTGCGTGCGCGCGCGCAGCGGCACCCGCTTGGCGTACGGGATGGCCTTGCACTTGCCGTCGCCGCCCCAGCGCCAGTCGTGGAACGGGCAGGCGATCTCGTCGCCCTTGACCGTGCCCTGCGTCAGGTCGCCGCCCATGTGCCGGCAGTAGCCGTCCAGCACGTGCAGCTCGCCACTGGCGTCGGCCCACACGACGAGCTTGCCGCCGAAGGCCTCCACGCCGTGAGGAGCACCGTCGATGAAGTCACGCTCGAGCCCCAGGCAGTGCCAGCCCCGGGCGAACCGCTCGGGCACCGTACCGGCGTCCAGCGTGCGAGTCTCCGTCACGATTGCCTCCCATCATGTCGGTCCCGGTGGACCGAAACGAGAACACGTTATAGTTTTACCACATGCACGTCGCCCTGACAGCCGCCCAACTCCGACTTCGTGACGAACTGCGGGGCTACTTCGCAGAGCTCGTCACCCCCGAGCGGCGCGCCGCTCTCGCCGCCTCCTCCGGGGAGTTCGGCGACGTGGGCGTGTACAAGGAGGTCATCCGCCAGCTGGGCACCGACGGCTGGCTCGGCATGGGCTGGCCGAAGGAGTACGGCGGCCAGGAGCGCTCGATGGTCGACGAGCTGATCTTCACCAACGTGGCGGCCGTGGCGGGGGTCCCGATCCCGTACCTGACGCTCAACACCATCGGTCCGACGATCATGCGGTACGGCACCGAGGAGCAGAAGGACTACTTCCTCCCCCGCATCGTCCGCGGCGAGCTGCACTTCTCGGTCGGCTACTCCGAACCGGGCTCCGGCACCGACCTGGCCTCCCTGCGCACCCGCGCCGAGCTCGACGAGAGTGCCGGCCAGTGGGTCATCAACGGCCAGAAGATGTGGACCTCGCTGATCCAGTACGCCGACTGGATCTGGATGGCCTGCCGGACCGACCCCGACCTGCCGCGCCACAAGGGCCTGTCGATGATCCTCGTCCCCGCGGACGCCGAGGGCTTCTCCTACACGCCGGTCCAGACGATCGCCGGCGTCGGCACCAGTGCCACCTACTACGACGACGTGCGGGTGCCGGCCGAGAACCTCATCGGCGGCCGGGGCGGCGGGTGGGCGCTGATCACCAACCAGCTCAACCGGGAACGGGTGGCGCTGACGTCGTCGGCCCCCCTGGTGCACTCCATCGAGCTGGTGACCGACTGGGCCCGCGAGACCAAGGACGCCAGCGGTGTCCGGGTGATCGACCACGAGTGGGTCCAGATCCTCCTCGGCCGCGCCCAGGCGCGCACCGAGGCCCTGACCCTCATGGGCTGGAAGCTGGCGACGGAGATCGACACCCTCTCCCCCGCCGACGCGTCGGCCATCAAGGTCTACGGGTCCGAGCTGGCGACCGAGGTGTACCGCGCCCTCATGGAGGTCGTCGGTCCCGCCGCCGGCATCGCGGCCGACTCCAGCGGCGCGGTGCTCGGGGGCCGGCTGGAGCGGTACTTCCGGTCGTCGCTCGTCATGACCTTCGGGGGCGGCACCAACGAGATCCAGCGGGACATCATCGGGTACGTCGGTCTCGGACTGCCCGCGGCCAAGCGCTGACCCCCGACCACCACCACAGGAGCGCTGCCATGGACTTCACCTTCTCCCCCGAGGCCGACGACGCCGCCGCCCTGGCCGCGACGATCCTCGGCGACCACACCACGTCCGACCGCCTCGCCGCCGCCGAGGCCACCGGCCGACGCTTCGACCCCGTCCTGTGGAAGGCGCTGGCCGACGCGGGCCTGCTGACCCTCACCACCCCGGAGGACGACGGCGGTGCCGGTCTCGGGTTCGTCGAGCTGTGCCGGGTGCTGGTGGAGGTCGGACGCACCGTCGCGCCCGTGCCGCTGGCGACCAACGCCGTGGCCCGCCTGCTGGTGGTCGAGCACGGGACCCCCGACCAGCTGCGGACGCTGCACGCCGACCCCGCCGCGGTGACGACCTGTGCGGTCGCCGAGGAGCACGAGCACGCCCCGCGTCGTCCCACCACCACGGCTGCCCCCGCCGACGACGGTTGGGTGCTGACGGGCACCAAGTACCTCGTCCCGGCCGGCACCGTGGCCACCTCGTTCCTGGTCAGTGCCACCACGCCCGACGGTCCGGCCGTCCTCCTCGTGCACACCGGTGACACGGGTGTCTCCGTGGCCGAGCAGCGGACGAGTGACGGCGACGAGGCGGGGCTCCTCGAGCTGGACGCGGTCCGGCTGCCGGCCGACCGCCTCGTCGGAGGCGCCGGGGCCGCCGACCGTCTGCTGGACCTGCTCGCCGTCGCGACCTGCGCCCTGCAGCTGGGGATCACCGAGGGCGCGTTGGCGCTCACGGCCGAGTACGCCAGGACCCGCGAGCAGTTCGACCGGCCCATCGGGACCTTCCAGGCCGTCGCCCAGCGGCTGGCCGACGGCTACATCGACACCCGGTGCCAGGCCCTGACGCTGTGGCAGGCGGCCTGGCGGCTCGCCGAGCAGCTGCCCGCCGCCGAGGCCGTCGCGACCGCGACGCTGTGGGCCTCCGAGGCCGGGCACCGCGTCGCGCACACCACGGTGCACGTGCACGGCGGCGTGGGCATCGACGTCGACGGCGTGGCCCACCGCTACTACACGGCCGCCATGCGGTTCGGTGCCGTGCGGGGCGGGGGCACCGAGCAGGCCCTGCATCTCGGGCGGCTCCTGGCGGACGCTCCGGCGTGACCGTCCGGGACCTCCTGCTCGCGCGCGCCGAGACCGATGCCCCGGCCCTGCTGACCCACGACGGGTCGTGGACCTGGCGTGAGCTGGTGGTCGCGGCCGAGCAACGGTCCGCCGCGATCGCCTCGGTGCTCGACGCCGGGCGACCGCCGCACGTCGGCCTGCTGATGGACAACACGCCGGAGATGCTGCTGGGCCTCGCGGCCGCCGGGCTCGGTGGCCACGTCGCAGTCGGCGTGAACAGCACCCGTCGCGGTCAGGCGCTGGTCGACGACCTGCTCCGCGCCGAGGTGCAGGTGCTGCTCACCGACGCGACCCAGCGCGCGCTCCTCGACGGGCTCGACCTGCCCGGGATCCGGGTGATCGACACGGGGACCCCCGAGTGGACCACCCTCCTCGACTCCCCTCCCGCCCCCGCTGGCAGTGACGTTTCTGCCCCTGATCGGCCGGATTCGGGGCCGAAACGTCACTCCCAGCGGGGAGGTGAGGTGACGGGGGACTCGCTGTTCATGCTCATCTTCACCTCGGGCACGAGCGGCCGGCCCAAGGCGGTGCGCATCACGCACGCCAAGGTCACCGGCCCCGGCGCCTACCTGACCGAGCGGCTCGGTCTCACCGCCGACGACGTGCACTACGTCTCCATGCCGATGTTCCACTCCAACGCCGTCATGGCGGGGTGGGCACCGGCCCTGCGCAACGGCGCCGCCGTGGCCCTGCGGGAGAAGTTCTCGGCCTCGCAGTTCCTCACCGACGTGCGGCACTTCGGCGCCACCTACGCCTCGTACGTCGGCAAGCCGCTGACCTACGTGCTGGCGACACCGGAGCGCCCCGATGACGCCGACAACCCGCTGCGCCTGGTGTTCGGCAACGAGGCCACCGACCGCGACATCGCGGCGTTCGGCGCCCGGTTCGGCTGCCGGGTGATCGACGGGTTCGGGTCCACCGAGAACGCCGTCGTCGTGAGCCGCATCGAGGGAACCCCACCCGGTGCGCTGGGCTGGCCGGGACCCACCGTCGCCGTGCACGACCCGGAGACCGGGCTGGAATGCCCTCGCGCCACGTTCGACGACGCCGGCCGGGTCACCAACCTCGACGCCTGCGTCGGCGAGCTGGTCAACACCGCGGGCGCCGGCCAGTTCGCGGGCTACCACAACGACCCCGAGGCGACGGCCGAGCGGCTGCGCGGCGGGTTCTACTGGTCGGGCGACCTGGCCTACCGCGACGCCGACGGCTGGGTCTGGTTCGCCGGCCGCAGCGCCGCGTGGCTTCGTGTCGACGGCGAGAACCTCGCGTGCGCCCCGATCGAGCGGCTGCTGCTGCGTCATCCGTCGATCGACCAGGTGGCCGTGTACGCGGTGCCCGACGAGCGGGCCGGGGACCAGGTGGCGGCGGCGATGGTGCTGCGCGGTCCGCTGGGCCCCGGCGACCTCGAGACGTTCCTCGACCAGCAGCCGGACCTCTCACCCAAGGCACGGCCGCGGTTCGTCCGGGTCGTCACCGAGCTGCCCCGCACCGCGACGCACAAGATCCTGCACCGGGAGCTGACCGCGGCCGGCACGGCCGACGCGACCTGGGTCAGGGAGGAACGCGGCACCCGGTACGTCTGAGCCGGCCTGTTCCCGGTGGGGGCCCGGGCGGTGGCCGGGCCTCGTACCGTGGAGGCGATGACCGACACCTTCAAGGACCGCGCCGAGGACGTGGCGCGCAGGGTGCACGACCGGCTCCCCCGCCCGTGGCAACGCGCGTGGACGCTGATCGGCCGCACCGGACGTGAGGCGGTCGACGACCGGGTGCCCGGCCTGGCCGCGGAGATCGCCCTGTTCACGATGATCTCCCTGCCGGCGCTGATCCTGGTCGTCCTCGGTTCGCTCGGCTTCGTCGCCGATGCCCTCGGACCTGCGGGCGCCCAGGAGCTGAACCGGATCGTCTTCGAGCTGCCCCGGGGGTTCTTCTCGGACCGGGTCTACGCGTCGTACGAGAATCTCGCCACCCGGGTGCTGGCCGACGGCCGCGCCGATGTCATCTCCATCGGTGCGCTGCTGAGCCTGTGGACCGGGTCCCGGGCCACGAACCGGGCGCTCGAGACGATCACCATCGCCTACGACATCGACCGGCCCCGGCCGGGGTGGCGTCGCCGTCTGCTGGCACTCGGTCTGACCGTGGCCGGCCTGCTCGCCGCGATCGCGATCCTTCCGCTGCTGGTGCTCGGCCCCCGGGTGGTCGAGTGGCTCGCACCCGAAGCCGTCGCCTCCGCGACGCTGACGGTGCTCGGGGCGTTGTACTGGCCCGTGCTGGGCCTGCTGGCGATCACGGCCCTCGCGAGCCTCTACCACCTCGGGGTCCCCTGGCGGACGCCGTGGCGCCGCGACCTCCCCGGGGCGGCGCTGGCGATGATCGTGTGGCTGCTGGCCGCCGCCGGCCTGCGCGCGTACCTGGCCGCGACCATCGGCTCCGACGCGGTGTTCAGCCAGCTGGCCGTGCCGATCGCGATCGTGCTGTGGCTCTACGTCTCCTCCGTCGCCGTGCTGCTGGGCGCCGAGCTCAACGCCGAGATCGAGAGGATGTGGCCCACGACCGGCCTGCGGCCGGACCTCGGTCCGGGCGAGCCGCCTACTGCACCGGTGCGCCCCGCAGGGCGGTGAGCCGGTCGACGGTCTCCTCGTACTCGGCGACCAGGTCGGCCATGACGTCGGCCACCGAACGGACCTCGTTCATGGTGCCGACGATCTGACCCACCGGCATCGAGATCACGTCGGGGTCGCCGGCGGAGTTCATCCGGCTGTGCGCGTCTGACACCAGCAGGTTCTGCAGCGGCATCGGCAGCGGCTTCGGCGCGTCCTCGGCCTCCCATGCCTGCGTCCACCTGGTCTTGAGCAGCCGGGCCGGCTTGCCGGTGTAGACCCGCGTGCGCACCGTGTCGGCGCTGGACGCGCGCAGGAACGCCTCGGTCATGCCCTTGTTGGAGTTGAGGTTCTCGTACTCCTTCGTGGTCAACCAGACCGAGCCGTTCCACACCCCCTGGGCACCGAGGGCCATCGACGCGGCGATCTGGCGACCCCGCCCGATGCCGCCGGCGCCGAGGACGGCGACGTCCGGTCCGACCGCGTCGACGATCTCGGGGGTCAGCACCATGCTGGCGATCTCGCCGGTGTGACCGCCGGCCTCGTAGCCCTGGGCGATGATGATGTCGACGCCGTTGGCGACGTGGGTCATCGCGTGCTTGGCGGCACCGGCGAGTGCCGCCACCTGCACGCCGGCCGCATGGGCCTGCTCGATGACGTCCTTCGGCGGCGAGCCGAGCGCGTTCGCGATCAGCACGGGCCGGTGACTCAGGGCCACGTCGACGTGCGACCGGGCGACGGAGTGCAGCCAGCCGAGCACCCCGTCCCGCCCCTCACCCTCGGGCAGCGGCGGAACGCCCAGCTGCTGCAGGGTGCGCTCCACGAAGCTCATGTGCGCCTCGGGGATCATCGCCTGCAGGTCGACGGCCTTGCCCTCGGTGGGCACCGTCATCGGCATGACGACGTCGACGCCGTAGGGCTTGCCGTCGGTGTTGTCGTCGAGCCAGGTGAGGGTCCGGTCGAGCTCGGCGGGGTCGTTGAAGCGGACCGCACCGAGCACCCCCAGACCACCGGCGCGGGACACCGCAGCGGCGACGTGCTCGGACGGGGTGAAGGCGAAGATCGGGTACTCGATCCCGAACCGGTCACAGAGCTCAGTGCGCATCGACGTTCTCCTGGCTCGAGAGGCGGGCGGCCTCGGCGTGCTCCTTGGCGGCGGGGTAGTTGGCCTTGCCGGTGGCGCTGCGCGGGATCTTGTCGATGATCGCCACCGACCGCGGCAGCTTGTAGCCCGACAGCAGGGGCCGCAGGAACGCCCGGAGGTCCTCCAGCGTGGGGTGCGCGTCCGACCGGGGCTGCACGACCGCCGAGACCTGCTGGCCCCACCGGTCGTCGCTGAGGCCGACCACCAGCGCGTCGTACACGCCGGGGTGTCCCTTCAGGGCCATCTCGACCTCCTCGGGGTACACCTTCTCGCCGCCGGTGTTGATGCAGTTCGAGCCGCGGCCGAGCAACGTCACCTTGCCGTCGGCCTCGATCCGGGCGAAGTCGCCGGGGATCGCGTAGCGCACCCCGTCGACGTCGACGAAGGTCTTGGCGGACTTCTCGGGGTCGCGGTAGTAGCCCAGCGGCACGCTGCCCGACCGGGCGAGACGACCGACCTGACCGACCGCGGTGCCGTCGATCGGTCGGTTGTCGTCGTCGAGGACGACCGTCTCGGCGCCGAGGGCCACGACCGGGCCCTGGCCCTGGATGTTCTCGCTGTCCTGCAGTCCGGTGCCGGAGAACCCGGTCTCGGACGAGCCCACGGAGTCGGTGAAGAACGCGTTGGGGAAGGCCGCCATCCAGGTCTCCTTGACCGGGCGGCTGAAGATCGCGGCGCTGCTGGCGATGGCGATCAGCGAGCTGCCGTCGAAGCTGCCCGCCTGGTAGGCCTCGATCAGCGGACGCGCCATGGCGTCACCGGTCATGAAGATCAGCTGGACCTTCTCGCGGTCGACGATCTCCCAGGTGCGCACCGGGTCGAACTGCGGCTCCAGGATCGTCAGGTGGCCCGCGAACAGGTGCATCAGCATCGCCGCCTGGGCCCCGCCGTGCATCAGCGGGCTGAGCGGGAAGGTGACCATCGGGTCGCTGGTGCGCGCCGACTCGGACTGGGTGTACTCCTCGATGCGCTCACCGGACATGAAGTCGATGCCGCCGCCGAGCACCCGCCAGAAGTCCTCGTGGCGCCACATGACGCCCTTGGGGAAGCCGGTGGTGCCGCCGGTGTAGACGATGTAGAGGTCGTCGCCGCTGCGCTCGCCGAAGTCGCGGTCGGCGCTCTGGCCGGCGAGGGCGTCGTCCCAGGAGATCCCGCCGTAGCCGGCGATGTCGGCCGCGTTGTCGGGGTCGGTCGGGTCCGGCATGGCGACGACCGTGGTGAGCCCGGCGTGCTGGGGGGCGACCTTCGCGACCAGGTCGGCGTAGGTGCGCTCGTGCAGCAGGGCCACCATGTCGGAGTTGTCGATGAGGTAGTTCAGCTCGCCCTCGACGTAGCGGTAGTTGACGTTGATCGCGACGGCGCGGATCTTGAAGATCGCGAGCAGGGCGACGACGTGCTCGATGCTGTTCTTGGCGTAGATCCCCACGTGGTCGCCGTGGCCGACGCCACGCGACGCGAGGAAGTGCGCCACCTGGTTGGCCTGGCTCTCCAGCTCGGCGTAGGAGGCCTTGCGGCTCCCGACCTGCAGGACGGGACGGTCCGGAACGACGTCGACGGCGTGCTCGAACAGGTCAGCGATATTCAGTGCCATGCGCCCAAGACTAGAACACGTTCTCGTTTTTGACTACGCTCTCCCCCATGTCGGAAACGAAGAACGCACCCCACTGCCTGGTCGAGCTGCACGGACGGACCCTCGTGGTCACCATGAACCGTCCGGAGGCGCGCAACGCGCTCTCAGGCGAGATGTTGGAGATCATGAGCGACGCCTGGGACCGGGCGAACTCCGACCCCGAGGTCCTCGTCGTGATCCTCACCGGCGCCGGGGGCTACTTCTGCGCCGGCGCAGACCTGAAGGCCATGTCGTCGTCCGCGCCGAGCGACAAGTTCGAGTCCGGCGAGTTCGACCCCGCCCGCATCAAGTCGCTGCTCAAGGGGTTCCGCCTCACCAAGCCGCTCATCGCCGCGGTCGAGGGTCCCGCGATCGCCGGCGGCACCGAGATCCTGCAGGCCACCGACATCCGGATCGCGGGCGAGTCGGCCCGTTTCGGTGTCTCCGAGCCCAAGTGGGGCCTGTACCCGCTCGGCGGATCGGCCGTGCGCCTGCCGCGCCAGCTGCCCTACACGGTGGCGGCCGACCTGCTGCTGACCGGCCGGCACGTGAAGGCACCCGAGGCCAAGGAGATCGGCCTGATCGGTCACGTGGTGCCCGACGGCGAGGCCCTGGCCAAGGCCCACGAGATCGCCGACGTCATCGCGGCGAACGGCCCGCTGGCCGTCCAGGCCGTGCTGAAGACCATCCGTGACTCCGAGGGCAAGCACGAGGACGACTGCTGGGCGGCCGACGCCGCGGTCGGCGCCGCGGTGTTCGCGTCCGAGGACGCCAAGGAGGGACCGCGCGCCTTCGCCGAGAAGCGCAAGCCCGACTTCCAGGGCCGCTAGGCAGGCGTCAGCTCGACGCCGCCGCCGCAAGGTCCAACGCGAGACCGTCGGCAGGCTGGTAGGGCATCGACAGCGTCACCCGGTCCACCAGGCCGGCGAACCGCTCACGCAGCGCGGCGCCCGCGGCGGACACCTCTCCGACCACGGCGAAGGTGTTCAGCACCTCGTCGTCGATGAGGTCGGCCAGCTCGGCCCACCGGCCGGTCTTGGAGAAGGTGTTGGCCTCCTCGTGCAGGTCGCCCCACCCGTGGTGGTCCAGGACGGGCCGGTAGGCAGGTGTCGAGGCGTAGAAGCCGATCTGCTTCCGCGTCCCGGCGATCGCTGCCGCCAAGGCCTCCTCGGTGTGGCCGGTGGCGACCATGGCCATCGTGGTCGTGGCGAAGGAGTGGTCCGGCCGGCCCGAACGGGCTTCGGTCAGCTGCGGGACCATGACCTCGGCCAGGTAGCGGCGCGAGATCAGGGGATGGCAGATGATCCCGTCGCCCACGGTCCCGGCCGTCCTGACCATCAGCGGCCCCACGGCGGCGATCCAGACCCGGGGCGAGTCGAAGCCCAGCGGGCCCGGGTTGAACAGCGGCGGCATCAGGGTGTGCGAGTAGAAGTCACCGCGGAAGTCCAACGCCTCGCCGGTCTGCCAACAGTTCCAGATGGCGCGCAGTGCCTCGACGTACTCCGCCATCCGCTTCGCCGGCTCGGACCACGGCATGTCGTAGCGGCGCGTGATGTGGGCCTTGATCTGAGATCCCAGGCCCAGGATCGAGCGGCCGCCCGCAAGCTGGTGCAGGTCGTACGCCGAGTAGGCCATCGACATCGGCGTCCGGGCGAACGCGAGCGCGATGCCCGAGCCGATCTCCAGCGTCCGGGTGTTCGCGGCCGCCATGGCCAGGGTGATGAACGGGTCGTGATGACCTTCGGGCACGAACAGCCCGCCGACGACGCCCCGGTCCTCGGCCTCCCTGGCCGTCACGCCACCGAGGGCGGGGCTGCCGTGGAAGGCCATGTCGATCGCCAACGGTGTCTCGTCGGTCATGCCGGTCTCCTCATCATCGTCATCGGGCGTGTCGACCGGCCATCCCCCGACCCCGCGGGCCGCGACGTCAGAACTGGGCGCGAAGGGCCTTCTTGTCGGGCTTGCCCAGGGCCGTCAGGGGAAGGGAGTCCACGACGACGACCTGCTTGGGCGACTGCACCGAACCCTTGCGCTCCTTGACCAGCGCCTGGATCTCCTGGGTCACCCGCGCGATCGACTCGTCGTCCCGCGGCTCGTCCGGCCGCAGCACCACGACGGCCGTGACCGCCTCACCGAACTTGTCGTCGGACACGCCGATGACGCCCACCTGCGCGACCGCCGGGTGCTCGCCGATGACGTCCTCGACCTCCCGGGGGAACACGTTGAAGCCGCCGGTCACGATCATGTCCTTGATCCGGTCGACGATGTACCAGAACCCGTCCTCGTCCTCGCGGGCCACGTCACCGGTGTGCAGCCAGCCGCCGCGGAACGCCTCGGCGGTCTCCTCCGGCTTGTTCCAGTAGCCACCGGCCAGCACCGGTCCGGCCACGCAGATCTCGCCCGGCTGCCCCTGCTCGACCGGCTGCCCGTCCTCGCCGAGCAACGCCGTGCGCAGGAACGCGCTCGGCCGGCCGCAGCTGGCGAGCCGCTCCGGGGTGTGGTCGGCCTTGGCGAGGTACGTGATGACCATGGGGCACTCGGACTGTCCGAAGTACTGCGCGAAGATCGGACCGAACCGGTCGATCGCCTCCGCCAGACGCGTGGGGTTGATCGCCGCGGCGCCGTAGTACACGGTCTCCAGGCTCGACAGGTCCCGGGTGCGGGAGTCGGGGTGGTCCATCAGCGCGTACAGCATGCTCGGCACGAGCATCGTCGCGGTGATCCGCTCGGCCTCGATCGTCCGCAGCACCTCGGCGGGGTCGAAGCGCGGCAGCACCACGAGGCGACCGCCCTTGGCCACGGTCGGCGCGAAGAACGCGGCGCCGGCGTGCGACAGGGGCGTGCAGATGAGGAAGGTCGGCGCCTCCGGCCACTCCCACTCGGCCAGCTGCACCTGGGTCATGGCCGCGATGCTCGACGCCGTGCCGATGACGCCCTTGGGCAGACCCGTGGTGCCGCCGGTGTAGGTGATGCCGACGACGTGGTCGGGGTCGAGGTCCTTCGCCACGAGCGGTGAGGCGTCGTACGTCGCGGCCTGCGCCGCGAGGTCGTCGATGGTGACCACGGTGGTGAGCGTCGGCACCTTCTCCTTGAGCGCCTCCGCCCGCTCGAGGAACATCGGCACGTTGTCGACGATGAGCGCGGTGGCCCCGGCGTCGGTCAGCACGTAGGCATGGTCGTCCAGCGAGCCGAGCGGGTGCAGCGCCGTGCGCCGGTACCCCTGGGTCTGACCGGCACCGATGAGGAACAGCACCTCGGGACGGTTGGCGGCCAGCAGGCCCACCCCCGCCCCCGAGCCGGCGCCCAGGTCCTCCAGCGCCCGGACGTAGCGGCTCATCTGGTCGGCCATCTCCTGGCCGGTGATGCTGCGGTCGCCCAGCGTCAGCACCTGGGCGTCGCGGTGCCGCCGCAACGAGTGCATCAGCATCTGGCCCGAGTGTGGCCCGTGCCGGAGCTCGGCGTCGGTGGCCCGTCCGCCGGTCATCAGCGAGCCCCCCGTCCCGGGCCCTTGACCCGCGGGTGCTCGTCGAAGTCGACCGCGTCGCCGTCCTCCGGGCCGGTGGACTTGATCGTCACCCCGCCGTCGACGTCGAGGATCGTGCCGTTGATGTAGGACGCGGCGTCGGAGGCGAGGAACAGGGCGGCGTCGGCGATGTCGTCGTGGGTCCCCCAGCGCCGCAGCGGCACCCCCTGGGTGATGCGCTCCTTGATGCCCGGGTTGGTCGCGATGACGTTGTCCATGCCCCACGAGTTCTCGATGGGGCCGGGGCTGATGCCGTTGACCCGCACGCCGGCCGGACCCCACTCGATCGCCAGCACCTTGGTGAGCATGTTGACCGCCGACTTCGCCGAGCACACGTGGCTCTGGAACGGCAGGGGCTTGACGGCCTCGGGAGCGGTGATCGCGATGAGCGACGCTCCCGGCCTGGTCAGGTGCTCGAAGCTGGCGCGGTAGAGGTTGAAGGTGCCCAGCAGGTCGATGTCGACGACCGACTTGAACGCGTTGGCCGACATCCCGAGCGCGGGGGCGTAGAAGTTGCCGGCCTGGCCGGCGACGACGATGTCGATCCCGCCGAAGGCGTCGGCGGTCTCCTGCATCGTCTCGGCCACCCGGTCGTAGTCACGCACGTCGGCGGGCAGGCCCAGCGCCTCGCCGCCGGAGTCGCGGATCTCCTGCGCGGCCGAGGCGCAGCGGTCCTCGTCGCGACTCATCACGACGACCCTGGCGCCCTGCTCGGCGTAGCGCTTGGCGATCGCGAGGTTGAATCCGCGCGTCCCGCCGGCCACGTAGGCGACCTTGCCCTCGAGGATGTTGGTGCCGAAGACCGTCATGCGGTGTCCTTCTGTCGTCCGGTGGTGTCGGTCCCACGAGTGGAACACGTTCTAGTTTGGCATGGTGCCACAGCCCGCGGAAGGGCAGCGGAGAAGGTAGAACGTGTTCCATTTCTTCCCTATGGTGTCCGCATGACGTTCGACGTGGTCGTGGTGGGTTCCGGCGGGGGCGCGCTCGTCGCCGCCCACCTCGCGCAGAAGGCAGGCCTGTCCACGGTCGTGCTGGAGCGGACCGCGATGGTCGGCGGCACGTCGGCCTACTCCGGCGGTGCGTGCTGGCTGCCCGGGTCGGCCGTGCAGCGCCGGGCCGGCATCGACGACTCCACCGCGTCGGCGCGGGAGTACCTGGAGGCCCTGCTCCCCCGCCCGCTGTCGCCGCTGGTCGAGGTCTTCCTCGCGGAGGCGCCCCGTGTCGTGGAGCGGCTCGAGGCCGACGACGCATTCGCGTTCGAGTGGCTGCCGTTCCCCGAGTACTTCGACGCGCCCGGCCGCGTGACGATGGGACGTTCGATCCAGCCCGTGGCCGTCCGGCGCGACGAGCTGCCGCCGGAGGTGGCCGACCTGGTGCGCCCGCCGGTCGAACGCGACCGGGCCGGGACCGCCGGGCGCCGCACCCTCACGGGCGGCCAGGCCCTCGTGGCCCGCGCCCTGCACGCCTTCCTGCGGGACGGGGGAACGGTCCTCACCGGACACCACGTGACCGGCTACGTCGTCGAGGACGAGGTCGTCGTGGGTGTCGAGGCGACCGGCCCCGACGGGCCCACCCGGGTGCACTCGCGTCGGGGCGTGATCGCCGCGGCCGGAGGGTTCGAGGGCAACCCGCGGCTGCGTGCGGCCCACGGCGTACCCGGGGACGCCGCCTGGACCATGGCGCCGGCCGGCACGAACGCCGGGGAGCTGCTCGAGGCCGGCATAGCCCTGGGCGCCCGGGTCGACCACCTGCAGCACGGCTGGCTCTGCCCCGGCCTCGAGCAGCCCGACGGTCACGGCTCCTTCACGCTGGGCTTCCGCAGCGGCGTCATGGTGGACGGCCGCGGTCGCCGGTACGCGAACGAGTGCCTGCCGTACGACCGCTTCGGCGACGCCATGGCCGCCTCGCCCGACCGGGTCCCGTCGTACCTGGTCTTCGACTCCCGCGAGGGCGGCCGGCTGCCCGCCATCGCGATGCCCGAGGGCGAGCCGGCCGAGCACCTCGCGGCGGGCACCTGGCTGCGCGCCGACACCCTCGACGAGCTCGCCGAGCAGCTCGGGATGCCGGACCTGGTCGGCACCGTCCAGCGGTTCAACGGCTTCGCGGCGACGGGCACCGACGAGGACTTCGGCCGCGGGGCCGACGAGTACGACCGGTTCTTCGCCGGCGGCGACGGACCCAATCCGGCCCTCGTGCCGCTGGACACCCCGCCGTACCTCGCCGCCCGGTTCGTCCTGTCCGACCTCGGCACCAAGGGCGGGCTCGTGACCGACGAGCACGCCCGGGTCCTGCACGAGGGCGGCCGGCCGATCCGCGGCCTGTACGCCACCAGCAACAGCGCGGCCTCGATCTTCGGGCCCGTGTACCCCGGTCCGGGCGCACCGCTCGGCAAGGCGTTCGTCTTCGCCGCCCGGGCCGTCGACCACCTCACCCAGGAGAAGCCATGATCACGTCCGACGCCGTCGTCTGGAACGCCCCGAACGACCCGCACCCGGCCCGCGCCGCCTCGCAGCGCTCGTACTCCGCCGTCGCCCGCGGCGACCTGGACGAGTGGCTGACGGTCTACGCCGAGGACGCGGTGATCGAGGACCCGGTCGGACCGTCGATGTTCGACGCCGAGGGTCGCGGCCATCACGGGCACGACGCGATCCGTGCCTTCTGGGAGCAGGCGATCGCCCCGATCGACGCGTTCGAGTTCACCATCACCGACTCGTTCGCGAACCCCGGCAGCAACACCTGCGCCAACGTGGGTCGCATCCGCACGACCTTCGCCGACGGCTCGTTCAGCACGACCGATCTGGTGATGGTCTACACCGTCGGCGACGACGGCCGGGTGGCGTCGATGCGCGCCTTCTGGGAGCCGGAGCGCGCGATGGCCACGTTCACCCCCGCCGGGTGAGCACCTCCTGCCCGGATCGCGGAATCCCCTTGCCGCCAAAACTAGAACGTGTTTCACTTTGTCCGTGAACCAGCCAGGCACCCTGCACGCCCCCTTGAACGTCGAGTTCGACTACACCCGGTCCCTCGGACCGACGCTGTCGGACTTCATGTCCGGACTCCGCAACCGCCAGGTGCTCGGCGGCGTGCTGTCGGACGGGTCCGTCGTCGTCCCGCCGCCGGAGTACGACCCGCACACCCTGGAACCGGTGACCGAGATGCGCCGCGTCGCCGACGAGGGCGTCGTGCAGAGCTGGGTGTGGGTCTCCGAGCCCGTCCGTGACCAGCCCCTCGACCGCCCGTTCGCGTTCGCCCTGATCGTCCTGGACGGGGCCGACCAGCCGCTGCTGCACGCCGTCGACGCCGGCTCGCCCGACCAGATCTCCACCGGACTGCGCGTCCGCGCCCGCTGGGCCGAGGAGACGGCCGGGGCGATCACCGACATCCGGTGGTTCGAGCCGCTGGGCACCGAGCCCGCTCCGGCGACCGACGCCGGCACCGCCGAGCCCGTGACTGGCATCGTCTCGCCGGTGCGTCTGGCCTACGACTACGCAGCATCGCCCGAGGAGTCCGCGTTCTTCCGTGGTCTCGCCGAGGGCCGGATCCTGGGTCAGCGGTGCCCCACGTGCCACAAGGTCTACGTGCCGCCGCGCGGCGCGTGCCCCGTCGACGGGGTGCCCACGACCGACGAGGTCGAGCTGCCCGACCACGGGACGGTCACCACGTTCTGCATCGTCAACGTGCCCTTCCTCGGGCAGAAGATCGAGCCGCCGTACGTCTCGGCGTACGTGCTGCTCGACGGCGCCGACATCGCCTTCCTCCACCTGATCCTGGGCGTCGACGCCGCCGACGTGCGGATGGGCCTGCGGGTCAAGGCGGTCTGGAAGCCCCGCGACGAGTGGGGCACCACGATCGAGAACATCAGCCACTTCGAGCCGACCGGGGAACCCGACGCCGGCTTCGAGACCTACCAGCAGCACCTCTAGGAGACGGCATGAGAGACGTTGCGGTCGTGGGCTTCGCCCAGCGGCAGATGAAGGAGTTCGACGGCTCCCCCACCTGCGTGGAGCTGTTGGTGCCGATCTTCGCCGAGCTGTTCGAGCAGACCGGCTGGACGAAGGACGACATCGGCTTCTGGTGCTCGGGCTCCAGCGACTACCTGGCCGGACGGTCGTTCTCGTTCGTGTCAGCCGTCGACGCGATCGGCGCCCTGCCGCCCGTGATGGAGTCGCACGTCGAGATGGACGCTGCCTGGGCGCTGTACGAGGCCTGGGTCAAGATCCAGACCGGCGAGGTCGACAGCGCCCTCGTGTACGGCTTCGGCAAGGCCTCGGCGGGCACCCTGCGCCGGACCATGACGCTGCAGCTCGACCCGTACACGTTGACCCCGCTGTGGCCCGACGCCGTGTCGATGGCGGGCCTGCAGGCGCGCCTCGGACTGGACCGCGGCCTGTGGGACGACCGCGCGATGGCCGACGTGGTGGCCCGCTCGATGAACGACGCCGACGAGAACCCCTGGGCGATCCGGAAGGGCAGGACCACCGTGGAGGACGTGCTGGAGCAACCCCTGTTCGCCGACCCGTTGCGCCGATGGGACTGCGCGCCCGTCAGCGACGGCGCCGCCGCCATGGTCATCGCCGCGACCGGCAAGGCCGAGACGGCCGACTCCGGGGCGGCGTGGATCTCCGGCTTCGAGCACCGGGTCGACCCCATCGCCCTCAATGCCCGCGACCTGACCGACTGCCTGAGCGCCCGGTCCGCCGGTGCGGCGGCGGGCTCGGCCACCGTCGACACCGCAGAGCTGCACGCGCCGTTCTCGCACCAGGAGCTGGTGCTGCGTCGCGAGCTGGGGCTCGGCGACGACGTCGTCGTCAACCCGTCGGGCGGTGCCCTGACGGCCAACCCGATGTTCTCCTCCGGGCTCGTGCGGATCGGCGAGGCGGCGAAGCGGATCTGGGCGGGCGACTCCGGCCGGGCTCTCGGGCACGCGACCTCGGGGCCGGCACTGCAACAGAACCTCGTGTGCACGATGGAGGCGACCCAATGAGCCCCGTGCTCGCCGCCGTGGTCGGCGTCGGCCAGACCCACCACCGCGCCAAGCGGGAGGACGTCAGCATCGCCGGGCTCCTGCGGGAGGCGGTCGACCGGGCGCTGGCCGATGCCGAGCTGACCTTCGCCGACATCGACGCGGTCGTGGTGGGCAAGGCCCCCGACCTGTTCGAGGGCGTCATGATGCCCGAGCTGTACCTGGCCGAGGCGCTCGGCGCCGCCGGCAAACCGCTGCTGCGGGTGCACACCGCCGGGTCGGTGGGCGGCTCCACCGCGATCGTCGCGGCCTCGCTCGTCGAGGCCGGCGTGCACGAGCGCGTCCTCACCGTGGCGTTCGAGAAGCAGTCGGAGTCCAACGCGATGTGGGCGCTGTCGCTCGCGGTGCCGTTCATCATGCCGGTGCACGCCGGCGCGGGTGGCTACTTCGCCCCGCACGTGCGCTCGTACATCCGGCGGTCCGGCGCGCCGACGCACATCGGCGCGATCGTGGCGGCGAAGGACCGGCAGAACGCGCTCAAGAACCCCTACGCGCACCTGAAGAACCCCGACACCACGGTCGACACGGTCCTGGCCTCGCAGATGCTGTGGGACCCGATCCGCTACGACGAGACCTGCCCGTCGTCCGACGGTGCCTGCGCCATGGTGATCGCCTCGGAGTCGGCCGTCGAGAAGTCCGGCATCAGCAACCCGGCGTGGATCCACGGCACCCAGATGCGCAGCGAGCCCACCACGGCGGCCGAGCGCGACCAGGTGAACCCGCACGCGGGTCGGGAGGCCTCGGCCGCGCTGTGGAAGCAGGCCGGGATCACGTCGCCCGTCGACGAGATCGACTGCGCCGAGATCTACGTGCCGTTCTCGTGGTTCGAGCCCATGTGGCTGGAGAACCTCGGCTTCGCCGAGCCCGGCGACGGGTGGAAGCTCACCGAGGCCGGGGAGACCCGCATCGAGGGGCGCATCCCGGTCAACATGAGCGGCGGCGTGCTGTCGTCGAACCCGATCGGCGCCAGCGGGATGCTGCGCTTCGGTGAGGCGGCCCTGCAGGTGATGGGCGAGGCCGGCGAGCACCAGGTGGACGGCGCGCGCAAGGCGCTCGGCCACGCCTACGGCGGCGGCTCGCAGTTCTTCGCGATGTGGGTCGTCGGCGCGGACAAGCCCACCCACTGAGGTTCGCCTCGCTCCGCTCCGCGGTCGCCAGGGAGCGCAGCGACCGTGAGGGCGAAGCCCGAGGCGACACCCGCGCAAGGTTCGCCTCGCTGCGCTCACGCCCTCGCAAGCTCGGGCTGGCGAACACCGAGCGGCCGTGGTCGCCAGGGAGCGCAGCGACCGTGAGGGCGAAGCCCGAGGCGACATCCGCGTGAGGTTCGCCTCGCTGCGGCGGAGCCCGAGGCGACCCCCACGCAAGGTTCGCCTCGCTGCGCTCACACCCTCGTCCCTCGGGCTGGCGAACACCGAGCGGCCGCGGTCGCCAGGGAGCGCAGCGACCGTGAGGGCGGAGCCCGAGGCGTCCCCCACGCCAGGTTCGCCTCGCTCCGCTCACGCCCTCGTCCCTCGGGCTGGCGAACACCGAGCGGCCGTGGTCGCCAGGGAGCGCAGCGACCGTGAGGGCGAAGCCCGAGGCGACACCCACGCCAGGTTCGCCTCGCTGCGCTCACGCCCTCGTCCCTCGGGCTGGCGAACGCATGGTCGCGACCGTGAGGGCGAAGCCCGAGGCGACACCCACGCCAGGTTCGCCTCGCTGCGCTCACGCCCTCGTCCCTCGGGCTGGCGAACGCATGGTCGCGACCGTGAGGGCGAGCGTCCCTCGGGCTGGCGAACACGACGGCCCGCCTCCCTTTCGGGAAGCGGGCCGTCGTGGTGACCCCAGGCCGAGCGCAGCGAGGCTGGGCGCCCGTGCGGAGCACGGCAGCGGTGAGGAACGAACCGCTGGTGCGGCGGAGCCGCGCGCCTCAGGCGTACTTGACCCGCAGCTCCTTGATGCCGTTGATCCAGCCGCTGCGGAGCCGGCGGGGCTCGGCGAGCTTGGTGATGTCGGGCATGAGGTCGGCGATCATGTTGAAGATGATCTCGATCTCGAGCCGGGCCAGGTTGGCGCCGATGCAGTAGTGGGCGCCGTGTCCGCCGAAGGCCAGGTGCGGGTTCGGCGTGCGCATGATGTCGAAGACGTCGGGGTTCTCGAAGACGTCGGTGTCGTGGTTGGCGCTGGCGTAGAACAGTCCGACGCGCTGGCCCTTGGCGACGGGGACCCCGCCGACCTCGGTGTCGACGGTGGCGGTGCGCTGGAACACCGTCACCGGCGTCGCCCAGCGGATGATCTCGTCGACGGCCGACTTCGGGCGCTCCTTCTTGTAGAGCTCCCACTGGTCGGGGTTGTCGAAGAACGCGTTCATGCCGTGGGTGATGGCGTTGCGCGTGGTCTCGTTGCCGGCCACGGCGAGCATAATCGTGAAGTAGCCGAAGACGTCGCTCTCGAGGCCCTCGCCGTCCTCACCTGCCGTGACGAGCTTGGTGACGATGTCGTCCTGCGGGTTGGCCTTGCGCTCCTCGGCGAGGGCCATGAAGTAGGTGAGGATCTCGATGCTGGCGGCCTCGGGATCGACGTCGTAGTCCGGGTCGTCGTAGGCGAGCATCTGGTTGGACCACTCGAAGAGCTTCTTGCGGTCCTCCTGAGGCACGCCGAGCAGGTCCGCGATGGCCTGCAGCGGCAGCTCGGAGGCGAGCTCCTCGACGAAGTCGCCCTCGCCGCGCTCCATGGCGCTGCGCACGATCGACTCGGCCCGCTCGACCAGTCCCTCGTGGAGCGCACCGATGGCCCGCGGCGTGAAACCGCGGCTGATGATCGAGCGCATGGCGGTGTGGTCCGGCGGGTCGAGGTTGATCAGCATGATCCGCTGCATCTCGACCTGCTCGCGCGTCATGTCGGCGCCGAACCGGATGATCGCGGTGTTCTCGCTGGTGACGAACTCCTTGCTGTTCTTGGACACCGCCGCCACGTCCGCGTGGCGACTCACCGCCCAGTAGCCGGTGCCGCCCTCCATGCCCGCCCGCGCCTCGGGGGTCTGCTCGACCCAGAACACCGGGGCGGTGCGACGCAGCTCGAGGAACTCCCGGTGAGGGATCCCCTGCTCGTTGACCTCGGGGTCGGTGGGGTCGAATCCGGTGGGAATGGCGGGGGCGGTGGGGGTCGTCGTCACAGCGGCTCCTCTAGTTTCTGAAACACGTTCTAGTTTATGGTGCCATGAGACCGGTGGTTTCGGAAGGGTTGTGCGAGACGAGAACGTGTTCTAGTTTTGCTCCATGGGCTCTCCCGTGATCGTCGATGCCGTCCGCACGCCCCAGGGCAGGCGCAAGGGTGCGCTCGCCGGCGTGCACCCCGCCGTCCTGCTGGGGCTCGTCCAGGCCGAGGTGATCGCCCGGTCCGGCATGCCGGCCGAGGTCGTCGACCAGGTGATCGGCGGCAACGTCACGTCGGCCGGTGAGCAGTCCAACAACATGGTGCGCCGCGCCTGGATGCACGCGGGCCTGCCGAACGCCACGGCCTCCACGCAGATCGACGCCCAGTGCTCCTCGGCCCAGCAGGCGACCCACCTGATCCACGCGATGATCGGGGCCGGGCTCATCCGCGCCGGTATCGCCTGCGGTGTCGAGTCGATGTCCCGTGTCCCCCTGGGCGCCAACGTGCCGCCCGGCACCGGCAGCCCCCGTCCCGACGACTGGTCGATCGACCTGCCCAACCAGTTCGAGGGTGCCGACCGCATCGTCGCCGACCGCGGGTTCTCCCGCGCGGAGGTGGACGCGTTCGGCCTCTGGTCGCAGCAGAAGGGCCGGGCGGCCCGCGACGCCGGCCACTTCGCCCGCGAGATCGTGCCCGTCAAGGCACCCGTGCTCGACGCCGAGGGCACGCCCACCGGTGAGTTCGTGACGGTCGACGCGGACCAGGGCATCCGCGACACCTCGCTGGAACGGCTCGCCGGTCTCGACCCGGTGCTGCCGGGCGGCACCCACACGGCCGGAACCTCCTCGCAGATCTCCGACGGGGCCTCGGCCCTGCTGCTGATGGACTCCGACCTGGCGGCCGAGCTCGGGCTGCGCCCACGCGCCCGGATCGTGTCGTCGTGCCTCGTCGGCGCCGACCCCTACTACCACCTCGACGGCCCGGTGCAGGCGACCGAGCGGCTGCTCGCCGACACCGGGATGTCGATCGGCGACATCGACGTCTGCGAGGTCAACGAGGCCTTCGCCGGCGTCGTGATGTCGTGGGCGAAGGTCCACGACGTCCCCGCGGACAAGATCAACGTCAACGGCGGAGCCATCGCCCTCGGCCACCCGGTCGGCTCGACCGGCACCCGCCTGCTGACGACCGCCCTGCACGAGCTGGAACGTCGGGACGCCACCACCGCCCTGGTCTCCATGTGCGCCGGGGGCGCGCAGGCCTCCGGCACGATCATCGAACGCATCTGACAAAGGATCACCATGACCGACAACAAGACCTCCCGCGACGAGGCCGACTACGTCGTCGTCGGCGCCGGCAGCGCGGGCGCTGCCGCAGCCTCGCGCCTCGCGGCCTCCGGGGCCACGGTGATCCTGCTCGAGGCGGGCAAGAAGGACACCTCCCTGCTCGTCACCAAGCCCGGCATGATCGGCCCGATGCACGCCGAGCCCAAGATCAAGAAGCTGGTCGACTGGGGGTACTACACGACCCCGCAGAAGCACATGAACAACCGCGTCGTCCCGCAGACCCGCGGCAAGGTGCTCGGCGGATCCAGCTCGGTCAACGGCCTGTTGTGGGTGCGCGGCAACCGCGCCAACTACGACGCGTGGGCCGCCGAGGGCAACACCGGCTGGGACGCCGACTCCGTCAACGAGGTGTACCAGCGGGTCGAGGACTTCGAGGACGGGGCCGACGCCTACCGCGGCGCCGGCGGACCCATCAAGGTCACCCGGCACACGCAGCCGACCGAGGCCTCGCAGCAGTTCGAGCAGGCCACCGCCGACACCCTCGGCGTCAAGATCCTCAAGGACTACAACGCTGCCGAGCAGGAGGGCGTCAGCCGGTTCCAGCAGAGCGCCTCCGGCGGCAAGCGGTTCTCGTCGTCGCGCGGCTACATCACCCTGGCCGACCGGCCGACCCTGCAGGTGCAGACCCAGGTGCACGCGCAACGCGTCGTGATCGAGAACGGTCGGGCCACGGGCGTCGAGATCATCGACAAGAAGGGCAACCGTCGGGTCGTCCGGGCCGGCAAGGAGGTCATCCTGTCGGCCGGCGTGTTCGGGTCGGCGCAGCTGCTGATGCTCTCCGGCGTCGGACCGGCCGAGCACCTGGCCGAGCACGGCATCGACGTGGTGGCCGACCTTCCGGTCGGCGACAACCTGCACGACCACCTGTTCGTGCCGGCCACCTACCTGATGCCCAACGCGGTGCACCGGGGCACGCCGTCGTACTTCGCCCGCGGCCTGGCCCGCGAGCTGACCGTGGGTGGCTCGTTCCTCGAGAACTCGGTCTTCGAGACCACCGCCTTCGTCCGGACCTCGCAGGCCACCGACGTGCCCGACCTGCAGATCCTCGTGCTGCCGTGGGCGTACCCGTCGCCCAACCAGGACGCCCCCGTGCGTCACGAGGTCGACCGGCGGCGCGCGCTCACCGTGATGTCGACGCTCATCTACCCCCGCAGCCGCGGCACCCTGCGGCTCGCGTCGTCCGACCCGTCGGCGGCACCGCTGATCGACATGAACTACCTCGCCGAGCCCGGCGACCAGCAGGTGCTGGCCGAGGGCATCGAGATGATCCGCGAGATCATGCGGTCGGCGGCGTTCGGCGGCAACGTGACCGCCGAGCTGCACCCCGGCCCCGAGTACGACGCCGCCAACATGCGCGCCGAGGTCCTCAACCGGGCCACCACCGTCTACCACGGTGTGGGAACCTGCCGCATGGGCGTGGACGAACGGGCGGTGGTCGGGCCCGACCTGAAGGTGCGGGGCGTCGAGGGCCTGCGCGTCGCGGACGCGTCGATCATGCCGTCGATCATCGGCGGCAACACCAACGCCCCGTCGATCATGATCGGCGACAAGGCCGCCGAGCTGGTGCTGGCATGAGCGCCGGTATGACGGAGCGCGTGCGGCCCGCGAAGCTGACCCCGGCGTTCCTCGACGGCCTGGTCACCCGGGTCCCCGGCAGCACCGGCAACACCTGGAAGCTGACCGAGGTCTACACCGGCGACGTCCTCACCGAGCTGCCGCAGTCCTCGGAGTCCGACATCGAGCGGGCCGTCGCCACCGCCCGCGCCGCCCAGCGCGAGTGGGGATCGTGGCCGCTGCGCAAGCGGCTGAAGGTCATGAAGAAGTTCCACGCGCTGGTGGTCCGCAACCAGCTGCTCATCACCGACCTCATCCAGGCCGAGAGCGGCAAGAACCGGCGGATGGCGTTCGAGGAGACCTGCGACGTGCCGATGGGCACGAGCCACTACATCAAGCGGGCCCCGAAGCTGCTGAAGGACCGCAAGCACGCCGGCCCCGTCCCGGTGCTGTCGAGCTCGACGGAGGTGCGGCGGCCCAAGGGCGTCGTCGGCATCATCGCGCCGTGGAACTTCCCCTTCGCCACCGGCATCTCCGACACCATCCCCGCGCTGATCGCCGGCAACGGCGTGGTGCTGAAGCCTGACAACAAAACGGCACTCTCCCCGCTGTTCGGCGTCCGCCTGCTGGAGGAGGCGGGCATGCCGCGCGGCCTGGTGCAGGTCGTGTGCGGTGAGGGCCCCGACGTCGGACCGACCCTGATGGCGGGCGTCGACTACGTCATGTTCACCGGGTCCACCGCCACCGGTCGTGTCATCGGCGAGACGGCCGGCCGGCACCTGATCGGCTGCTGCCTGGAGCTGGGCGGCAAGAACCCCATGCTCGTGCTGGCCGACGCCAACGTCGACGAGGCGGTGCACGCGGCGCTGTTCGGCGGCTTCGGCAACTCCGGTCAGATCTGCATGCACATCGAGCGGCTCTACGTGCACGACTCGTTGTACGAGGAGTTCCGCGACAAGTTCGTGGCCGCCACGGCCGCCATGACCGTGGGCGCGACCTACGACTTCGGACCCGACCTCGGGTCGCTCGTCTCGGTCGACCACCGCGACCGCGTGGCCTCCCACGTCGACGACGCGCGCGCGAAGGGAGCGACCGTGCTGACCGGCGGCCGGGCCCGACCCGACCTCGGTCCGGCGTTCTACGAGCCGACGATCCTCGAGGGCGTCACCCCCGACATGCTCGCCGGCTCGACCGAGACCTTCGGCCCGGTCGTCGGGCTGTACCGGTTCCGCACCGAGGAGGAGGCGATCCGGCTGGCCAACGACACCGACTACGGCCTGAACGCCAGCGTCTGGAGCACCGACCTGGAGCGGGCCATGGACGTGGCTCGGCGGATCGACTCGGGCAACGTCAACATCAACGACATCCTGGCCACGGCGTTCGCGTCCAAGGGCACCCCGTCGGGCGGGCTGAAGCAGTCCGGCGTCGGCGCACGGCACGGTGACCAGGGTCTGCTGAAGTACACCGACGCGCAGAACATCGCAGTGCTCAAGAAGCAGGTGATGGAGCCGCAGGGCGACCAGACCTACGAGGCCTACGCCCGGCAGACCCGCATCACGCTCAAGCTGATGCGCTGGACCGGGATCCGCTGATGCGCCGCCCGGGCCGGACCCTCATGACCGCGCTGTTCGGGGGTCTGGCGCTGGGCGTGGTGATGGCGCTGCTGCCAGCGGGAGCCCACGCGGCCGCCACCGTGCCGGCGGTCCCGGACGACTTCCGCTGGGGGGTCGCCACCAGCGGCTACCAGTCCGAGGGCAGTGCCCCGGCGAGCAACTGGTCGCGGTACGACGACGGCATGGAGCCGTACCTGAACTCCGTCGACTTCCTCAACCGCTACCGCGAGGACATCGCCAACGCGGCGAGCCTGGGCGTCGACACGTTCCGGTTCGGCGTCGAGTGGGCTCGGGTGGAGCCGGAGCCGGGCGTCATCGACCCCGCGGCGCTGGCCTTCTACGACGACGTGGTGGCGGAGATCCGCAGCCACGGCATGACCCCGATGATCACCCTCTCGCACTGGGTGCATCCGGCCTGGTTCGCCGACCAGGGCGCGTGGGCCAACCCCGGTGCGGTCGACCGGTTCTTGGCGTACGCCGAGCTGATCGTGCCCCGCTACGCCGGTGACGGCACGACCTGGATCACCTTCAACGAGCCGGTCATCTACCTGCAGCACGAGCTGCTCGACAGCGACAACCCGCTCCCCGCGCTCGCGCTGGCACCGCAGGTGATCAACGCCCACAACCGTACGTACGACCTGATCCACCGCACGGATCCGGATGCCCTGGTGTCGAGCAACGCGGCCTACATCCCGGGCGTGCAGCCGGCGCTCGACGTGCTGTTCCTCCACCAGATGAAGCTCGACTTCATCGGCCTCGACTACTACTACGGGGTCGCGCTCGACAACTACACCGCGAGCGCCGCCCTGACCGGCAAGTTCTGGGAGGTCAAGCCCGCGCCGGAGGGGTTCTACAACGCGCTGAAGAGCTACCACGCGCGGTTCCCGGGCAAGCCGATCTGGATCATCGAGAACGGCATGGCGACCGACAACGGCAAGCCCCGCGCCGACGGCTACACCCGGTCGCAGCACCTGCAGGACCACCTGTACTGGATGCAGCGGGCGATGGCCGAGGGCGTGCCCGTGATCGGCTACAACTACTGGTCGATCACCGACAACTACGAGTGGGGCAGCTACCGTCCACGGTTCGGGTTGTGGACGGTCGACGTGGTCACCGATCCGACCCTGACCCGCCGGCCGACCGACGGGGTGGCGACCTACACCGACGTCATCGCCCGTGGTGGGGTCCCCGCCGACTACGTGCCGGTGGCGCCGCCCGGGTTGTGCAACATCGACAACCTGCTCGGCAGCTGCGCGCAGCCTCTGCTCAGCGGGCTGCTGGGCGGCGGTACGGCGAGCACCGACGTGCTGGGACTGCAGACGCTGGCCGGCGGAGCGTCCGGCGGAGGACTGCTCGGAGGGCTGTTCAAGAAGTCGCGGTAGCCCGTCCGGTCAGGCACGCGACAACCAAGCATTTCAGGGCCTAGGCTCACGAGATGTCGAAGCGTCCATGGTTCGTCCGGCCTCTCACGTGGGTCGTGATCGTGGTCCTGACGGTCGTGGCCCAGAACCTCGTCGACGAGCGGACTGGCCTCCGCCCGTTGTTCCATGTCGCCCTCACCGTGCTCGTCGTTGCCGTGGTGGCGCAGGCCTTCAGGTGGGGGACACGATTCATCCGTGGGCTCGCGCTGGTGAGCGGCGCAGTCACCCTCGGAGGAGCGATCTACCTCGCGCGACTGCCCGACGACCACAACGGCATCGGGGACATGGCTGTCATCGTGCTGAGCTGGTTCCTGTTGGCTGTTGCCGCTTGGAACAGTCAGCCGGAGAGCTCACCACGCCCCCAGGACGTCTGAGCGAGGAAGAGCCGTGCGGACTGTCCCTATTGGCGGAGGTGGCCGAGGAGGGGTGGTGGGTCGGACCGGTATTCGTGGCCGGTGGGGGTGCGCCAGATCGTGGCGCGGCCTTCGGAGCGGACGGACCAGCCGGGTTGGTGCTTGATGGTGTGGGACCGCTTGCAGAGTCCTTGGGCGTTGGCCTCGGCGGTCGGGCCACCGGCCTGGTAGTCGATCACGTGGTCCAGGTCGCGGATCTTGCACTCACACCCAGGCTGCCGGCAGTGCCGGTCGCGGGCCCGGATGTGCCCGGCGAGGGGTCCGTCGAAGTGCCGCCGGCGGGGGTCCCGGCCGACCAGGGTGCCGTCGACCGGGTCGGTCAACAGGCGGCGGACGGACCGCTTGTGGGCGCGGGCGATGATCTCGTCCGCGACATCCGGTGAGATCGGCCCGTACCCGGCGAGCTCGGCAGTCGTGCCGTCACCCAACAGGGTCTTGGCGTCCAGCACCAACCCGATCTCCACATCCATCGTGTCGGCATGCCTGACACCGGTGACCCGCTCGACCAATGTTGCGCACATGATCTGACCACGGGTGCGGGTGTCGCCGGTGGCGCGCAGGCCGGTGGCCCAGGAGTCGAGGGCCTCGTGGACCGCGACCAGCTGCTCGGCCGGACCCCGCACCACCAGCACCGCGACCCCGTCAGCATCGGGGAACAACGACACCCGCTGATCCGCCCGCGCCCGCTCGGCCCGCTGTTTCGCGGCCTCGGCATCGATCCGGATCACCAACCGGCGGGTGGCCTTGCGAGCCCTGCCCGGCGTCAACCCCGGCAACACCTCCACCAGCTCCGCATCGATCAGCACCCGGTCGTCCGGACCCAACCTCTCGGTCTCCTGCACCACCGCCCGCGCCACCGACTCCGGGATCACCCCACGACCGAACAGGTCGAACACCCCCGGCAAAGACTCCAGACCCAACGCGAACGCGAACTGGTTGCCCGCCGCCCCGGGACTGATCGCCCGGACCAACGACACCTCACCCACCGTCGACACCGACGCGTCACCACGACCGATCCCCATCGCCAGGCTCCGCGCCTCATACAGGCCCAGGATCTGACGCACCTGCTCAGCCTGCGCCGCACGAATCAACCGATCCAACGCCCCGATCGCATCCACCCGAGACGCACCACCCTCATGCAACGGCGCCGACGCATGGGCGTGAGCACGCACCGCCGCCAACACCCCGGTGGCATCGACGTCCTCGAACATGCTCCCAACCTAGCCGCCACCACTGACACTGCCTTTTCCCTCGAATGGCGGTGTGAAGTCCTTGCTCGTGGGGGGTCCCTCGCTCCGCTCACGCTCCTCGCAGAGCTCGTCGCCAGGGACCACCAGTGCGGCTCGCTGCGCTGGCGAACACCCCCCATGGTCGCCAGGGAGCGCAGCGACCGTGAAGGCGAAGCCCGAGGCGACACACCCCGTACGACGGCGGACTGCGTGGCGGCCACCACGGCCATGCGGAAGCAGTCGATTCCGGTGGACCCGCTGGTGGCCCCGCATGACCACTAGCCTCGACTTGTGAGTTTTCGTTGGGCCGACGCGAGTGCCGACGAGGTGCAGTGGCTGGTCGATCCGTCACAGCCCTGGCAGCGAGTCGTGGCATTCGGCCCCCAGGTCTTTGCCGCCTACGCACGCGTTCGGTTCATTCCCGATCCTCTCTTCGAGGGTCAGCTGGAAGCCGACGCGCTGGATGAACCGCCGCTGCTCAGCGAGGCGGCTCAGATGCAGCGAGTGGTGCAGGTGCTGCTCGAGTTCACCGCATCTCCCCGCGAGGGGTACGCGTGCGTCTGGGACGGGTGGGGTGAGCCTGCAGGTGCCGCTGTCCCGCAGACGTCGAGGCTGCGTCTGCCCCACCGGGAGTACTTCACTGTGCAGGGGTCGCTGGTTGATCTGGTCGAGGACTGGACGTCGCTGTCTGTCGCCGGATCACCTCCACGCGCCGCCTTCATCTGGCCTGCAGACCAGGCGTGGTGCATCGCCTGCGATGTCGATCCCCACTGGGCGGGTGTCGGTGGGTCGACGGAGGCGATCCAGGCCCTGATCGGCGGTGGCACCGGGCTTGACGCCGTCACCGCTCGACCCGGAGACGATCAACCTCGCTATCGGTAGCCACGGTTCGCCTCGCTGCGCTCACGCTCCTCGCAGAGCTCGTCGCTGGCGAACACCCACCCGCGTTCGCCAGGGAGCGCAGCGACCGTGAGGGCGGAGCCAGAGGCGAACACCGCTCGTCAGGGGATCAGGACGATGCGGCCTTCGAGACCCCCTGCTGCGACCAGCCGCTGGGCCCGGTCGGCCTCCGCCAGCGGCATCCGGTCATGGATCGGGACATCCACCGGGTTCTCGGCGTGGTGCGCGAGCAGTGCCGCCATGTCGGCGCGGGTGGCCCCGGACGAACCGATGATCTGCAGACCGAACGTGATGACGTAGCCGATGTTGAGCTGGATCCGCTCCCCCGTGATGTTGCCGACCGCGACCAGCCGACCTCCCACCACCAGGGACCGCAGGGCAGCGTTCAGTGTGGGCGCACCGACGCAGTCGATCGCCACGTCCACCGGCCCGCCGGGCAGACGCTTGTGGAACTCGCTGCCGTCGTCGACCAGCACCTCGTCGGCGCCGACCCGCTGCACCGCGTCGACGTGCTCCGTGCTGCGGACCACCGCGAGCGTCGTGGCGCCCAGGCTCCGGGCGATCGACACCGCCGCCAGGCCGACCCCGCCGTTGGATCCCGTCACGAGCACCCGCGACCCCGCCCGGGTACCGGCTCGCGTGAGCCCTCGCCAGGCGGTGCCGAGCGTGCAGTTGAGCACCGCCGCCAGCGCCGGGTCGAGGCCCTCGGGGACGGCGTAGAAGCAGCCCTGCGGAGCGGCGAGCCAGTTGGCGTAGCCGCCGTCGTGCAGCAGCCCCAGCACCGCGGCACCGGAGCCGCAGAGCGACGCCTCGCCGGCCAGGCAGGCCTCGCACGCGCCGCACCCGTCTCGGTGCATCGTGGCCACCCGCTGGCCGACGCTCCAGTCGGTGACCTCCGGTCCGACGGCCACGACCCGACCGACCGCCTCGTGCCCCGGGGTGACCGGAACCTGCACGAATCCGAACCGACCGGCGCGGTCGATGCAGTCGCGGCCGCAGACCCCGCACGCCTCGACCTCGACGACGACCTCGTCGCCGGCCGGCTCGGGCGGCGCTCCCCCGGCCTCGACGACCAGATCCGTGTCCCACCCGAGCGCCTCCAGTCGCGCCCTCATGCGCCGGACCGTCCTGCCCAGACCCGCTCGGCACGGGCCTTCAGCGCGTGGGCGACCGCGTCGAAGCCGGACTGCATCCACTCGCCGGTGAGCTCCATGGCGGTGTCGGCCAGCTCGCCGCTGATCGTGTCGGTGGTGACGTACGACGAGCGGCCCGGGCCCAGGTCGGTGACCCACTGGTCGCGGGACCCGAGCACGCCCGGGATCTGACCGTCGTTGTCGTAGCGCAGATGACGGGGCGGGTCGACGATGCGGATGAACTCGCGGGTGTCGAACAGGCCGCCCGACCCGTCGTAGGCCGGGAGGGTCAGGTCGATCGGCGAGCCGATCTCGAGTGTCGAGGCCGCGACCACCGTGAACGGGTTCCACTGCGGGTAGGCGGCGAAGTCGACCAGGACGTCCCACACGACCGCGGCGGGAGCGTCGATCTCGACCGTCACCGAGCGGACGACGTGGGCCGTGTCGGTCATGCGGTGCGCCTCGCGGGGGTTCGCCTCGCTGCGCTCACGCCCTCGCACGCTCGGGCCGGCGAACAGTCGACCCTCATGCCGGCAAACGCAGACCTGTGGTCGCCAGGGAGCGCAGCGACCGTGAGGGCGAAGCCCGAGGCGGACACCGCGGGGGTTCGCCTCGCTGCGCTCACGCCCTCGCACGCTCGGGCCGGCGAACGGTCGACGCTCATGCCGGCGAACGCAGACCTGTGGTCGCCAGGGAGCGCAGCGACCGTGAGGGCGAAGCCCGAGGCGGACACCGCGGGGGTTCGCCTCGCTGCGCTCACGCCCTCGCACGCTCGGGCTGGCGAACGGTCGACGCTCATGCCGGCATGTACTCGCCGCCGTTGACGTCGAGCGTGGCGCCGGTGACCTCCGAGGCGTACCGCGACAGCAGGTACAGGATCGCCCCGGCGCAGGCCTCGTCCGGGGGGATCCGGCCGAGGGGGTTGCGCGACGCGATGTCGTCGTACACGTCCTGCTCGGTGATGCCCTTGGCCTCGGCCGTCATGGTCAGGTAGAAGCGGACCCCCGGTCCGTCGAGCCAGCCCAGGATCGCCTGGTTGACCCGGATGCCCTTCTCGCCCAGCTCCAGCGCCATGTACTGCGTCGCGGTGCCCATCGCGGCCTTGGCGACGGCGTAACCGCCCTCGCCGCGCATCGGCACCCGCGTCGACATCGTGCCGACGTTGACGATCGACCCGCCGCCGGTCATGTGCGGCACGACCGCGCGGGTCATCTCCAGCGACCCGAACAGGATGACGTCCATCGCGCGGCGCAGCTGCTTGTCGGGTGTCTCGAGCAGGTCGGTGAAGCCCGGGTGGGAGTAGGCGCTGTTCACCAGCCCCGTGATCTTGCCGTAGCGCTCGACGGCGGTGGCTGCGACCCGCTCCACGTCCTCGGGCTTACGGACGTCACAGGCCACGGCGACGGCCTCGCCCCCGGCCGCCGTGATCTCGGCGACCGCCTGGTCGGTGACCATGCCGGACCGGGCGGCCAGCACCACCTTGGCGCCCTCGGCGGCCGCGCGGGCGGCCAGCTTGGCACCGAGTCCGGCGCCGACCCCGGAGATGACGACGACCTCGTCGTGGAGGATCATGGTGCGACCTTTCCGGTCAGGTGCGGTTCGTAGAAGGCGAAGTCCTGCTGCAGCTCGGCCTCGGACAGCCCGAAGTCCTCCGCGGTGTAGCTGTGGCCGCCGGAGCCGTGCCGCTGCGAACGGTTGCGCTCCATGTACTCCTCCAGCGCCTCGCGGTCGGCCGGCACGCCCAGCGCCTCCGACACGCGCAGCGCGACGCCCACCGGGTCCGAGACGACGTCGGCGAACTGGACGTCGACGATGCGGTCGGGCCTGCGGGCCCGCACCTCGTCGAGCTGACCCAGGGTGGCCACGAACCGGTCGCGCCAGTAGCGACCGATCGCGACCTGGTCGATGTCGTCGCTGTACTGCCCCGAGATCGCCGACACCATCGATGCGTACGACGGCACCGCCTTGGTCGGCGACCGGTGCGTCATGACGATCTTGCAGCCGGGGAACGCGTCGAGCACGGTGTCGACCGCGGTGAGGTGGTGCGGCGACTTGAGCACCCACGGCTTGCCGGCCCGGTCCGGGTCCTGCCACTGCAGCACCTGCAGCCACTCCCTCAGCTCGCGGTAGGCGGGGGCCTGGTCGAACACGCGGAGCCACAGGCCGTAGGTGGGGATCTGGTAGAAGGAGTCGTAGCTCATCGACACGAACGTGCGGTCGAGGATGATCACGTCCTCCTCGGGCCCGTCCCACTCGATGGTGTGGATGTCGCCGAAGTCGGGACTCATCTCCAGGAACATCTCGTACCGCTCCCGGGCCTTGCGCTTGCGCACCTCCGCGCCCGGCCCCTCGCCGGGGAAGGGCAGCAGGTACGACGTCTCCCACGACAGCGTCGAGGTCACGTGCGGGGAGGCCGCCAGCAGGCGGTGCACGAGGGTCGACCCGGTGCGCGGCAGCCCGCAGATCTCGGTGGCGACCACGACCTCCTCGTCGAGGATCTCGGGGTGCTCGGCCTGCAGCGCCCGCAGCCGCAGACGGTCGGCGAGCAGCGCGGTGAACCGTCCCTGGGTCAGGGTGAGGCCGAGGTCGGACAGCCGTGCCTCGTCGGCGATGGCCGAGGTCAGCACGCGCAGGGGTTCGAGGAACCAGTCGTCGCCGAAGTCGTCGAGGCCCGTCTTGGCCCGCGCCGCGGCGAGCAGGTCGTCGACGTCGAGCGCGGCCCGGACGGTTGCGGCGGTGGTCATGGGGCCTCCAGGTCGATCACGCGGCACTCGGGCAGGGGGTGGTGGTCGGCGCCGAGCCAGCGCAGCAGCGCCGTGCCGGTCTCGTGGCCGCAGGTGTCGATCCAGTTGCCCCAGCCGGGGTCGCGGTCGGACACCACGATGGTCAAGCGGCCGTCGTCCCCGAGCGTCGCGGTGTGCTGGTTGACGGTGATGCGCCGGTGGTGGTCGAGCGACTCCATCCACCAGTTGTCCAGCTGGAAGTTCCAGTAGGGGCAGTCCGGCACCTCGGTCTCGATGACCCACGCCTGTCCGGGACGCAGCGTCCAGTAGCCGTGCAGGTAGAAGATCTCGGGGTCGCCGCCGGCCCGCTGGAACATGTCCTGACCGAAGTCGGGCATCTCGTTGGGCCGCGTCATGAACAGCTCGGTCCAGTTCGCGAAGGTGGCGGCGGTGCCGTGCACGGCGAGCGCGGCCCGCTGCATCGCCTTGCCGAGAGCCGCCGGGTCGAGCTCCGCGGGCAGGGGCGCATCGCCGATCAGCTCGACCGACCAGCTGCCGGGCTGCTCGGTGGTGCGGTCGAGGTAGGTCTGACGGACCACGAGGCCGGTGGAGTCCGGCGCCAGCGGCAGCCAGTTGCCGTCGTGCGGCGTGGCACTCGCGATGATCTCGACGGACCCGTCGTCGCCCACCACCAGGTCGCGATCGGTGAGCTCACCGGTCGACGCCATCGTGCCGTCCTTGGCGTAGCGGTTGGCCTTGGACCCGATGCTGAAGTACGCGATCGTCCCGCGCGTGCCGGTGATGCGGTAGCTGCGGTCGCCGCGGATGTTCGCCGACAGGTACACGTTGTCGGGGTTGTCGGCGCCCAGCTTGACCAGGTCGAGCTCGTGCAGCCGTGGCCGGTCGGGGTCGGCGTTGTCGATCGTGGAGTAGAGCATCTCCCGGGTCAGCCGTGCCAGGTACCGGTAGCCCTCCGCCCGGTCCAGCGGGGTGTCCGGGGCGGTGTCGCGCAGCACCACCTCACCTGCCGCCTCGAGGGCGCGGCAGAACTCGCTCCACGCCTGCCCGGAGGTCACGTCCGCCGCGATGTCGCCGCTGTCGCCCACGTTGGGTATCTCCTCACAAATCTAGAACACGTTCTACCAGAGGGGCTACGATCGGACAACCACACGAAGGGTGCAGCACTCCATGAGCCAGGACCTGTCGACGGACTTCAGCCACGCCGCCGGCGCGGCCCTCGTGGTCGGCGGCAGCGGCGGGCTGGGCGCATCCGTCGCTCGCCTGTTGGCGGCACGCGGCAGCGACGTCGCCGTGACCTACCGCGGCAACGAGGCCGCCGCCCGCGAGGTCGAGGCGGACGTGCTGGCGGCGGGTCGGCGGTCCTCGGTCCACCGGCTCGACGTCACCGACGCCGCGGCCTGCGCGGCCGTGCTGGCCGCGGTGGTCGAGACCCACGGCGGGCTGCACACCCTCGTCCACGCCAGCGGCCCGCACGTGCCGATGGTGCACCTGTCGACCGTGTCGCCCACGGTGTTCGCCGACCAGCTCACGCAGGACGCGGCCGGGTTCTTCAACATCGCCCAACCGGCCCTCGCCCTGCTGCGCGCGGCCCAGGGGTCGATCGTCGTGGTCACCACCGCCGCGACCACCCGCTACCCGGTGCGCGACGGTCTCTCGTCTGGCCCGAAGGGTGCCGTGGAGTCGACCGTGCGGGCGCTGGCCGCGGAGGAGGGCCGGTTCGGGGTCCGCGTCAACGCGGTCGGCCCCGGCATGCTCACCGACGGCATGGCCGCCCGGCTGATCGGGTCCGGTGAGCTCGACGAGGCGGCGCTCGCGATCACCCGCGCGAACATCCCCCTGCGCCGCTTCGGCGACGCGAACGACGTGGCCGAGGCGGTGTGCTTCCTCGCCTCCCCACGGGCCGGGTTCGTCACCGGCCAGAAGCTCGACGTCGACGGCGGGTACGGCGTATGACGCACACGGCGCCCCTGCGGGTGGTCGTCTGGGCCACCGGCACCCTCGGCCGGCACGCGATCGCCGGCATCGACGCCCATCCCGCCCTCGAGCTGGTCGGGGTGTGGGTCAGCGACCCGGCCAAGGACGGGCGTGACGCCGGTGACCTCGCCGGCCTGGGCCGCGACCTCGGGGTCCTCGCCAGCACCGACCGCGACGCCGTGCTGGCCACGGAGCCGGACTGCGTCGTGCACTGCGCGATGACCGACGACCGGGTGCTGGAGGCGATCGACGACCTGATCGGGTTCCTCGAGGCGGGCGTCGACGTCGTCAGCAGCGGGCCGGTGGTGCTGCTGCACCCGGGGCCCGCGCTGCCCGAGGTCTTCTGGCAGCGGATCGAGGACGCCGGACGGCGCGGCGGTGCGAGCCTGCACATCAACGGCATCGACCCCGGCTGGGCCAACGACGTCCTGCCGCTGCAACTGACCTCGTTGAGCCGGCGCATCGACCAGGTGCGGGTGATGGAGATCGCCGACTACGCCACGTACGACCAGGCCGTGGCGATGGGCGACCTGTTCGGCTTCGGCCGGCCGGTCGATGCCGGCGCGCTGCTCTGGCAGCCGGGGGTGCTGTCGATGGCGTGGGGGCCGGTGGTGCGCCAGATCGCGGCCGGCCTCGACCTCGTGCTCGACGAACCGCTGCAGGAGGTGGTCGACCGTCGTCCCGCGCCCGAGGCCGTCACCACGGTGTGCACTGAGATCGCGGAGGGCACGATGGGGGCGGTCCGGTTCGAGGTGATCGGCTCGGTCGACGGGGTGCCCCGGGTCGTCGTCGAGCACGTCACGCGGACCCACCCCGACCAGGTGCCGGAGTGGCCACGCCCGGCCGAGGGCGAGGGCTGCTACCGCATCGAGATCACCGGGGAGCCGGTGATGACGCTCGAGCTCAGCCACCACGGCGAGCACGGCGACCACAACGTCAGCGGCATGATCATCACCGCCCAGCGGCTCGTGAACGCCGTCCCGGCCGTCGTCGCGGCGGAGCCCGGTCTGGTCACGGCGCTCGACCTGCCGCTGGTCACCGGCCGAGGCCTCGTCCCCCCGTCGGTTTCCCAGGAAATCCCCGAAAACTGACACCTGACCCCTGTTGCAACCTGTCAACAGTGACAGTTTTCTGGGATCTCCTGGGAAACTGCACCCAGGTCAGCGGGCGCCGTAGACGGGTTCGGGGTCGGGGCCCTCGGCGATCAGGTCCCGCAGGGCCGGGCCCACCTCGTCGGTGCGCCAGCGCCGGCCGATGTCGCGCTTCGGGCCGTGCGCCCAGCCCAGCTCGACGCAGATCTGCCCGCCGTCGATCTCGATGACCCGGCCCGTCACGTCGCCGGCATCCTCCGACGCCAGCCACGCCACGATCGGGGCGTTGTCCTCGGGCTCGGCCATCTGCGAGGTGTCGAACGCACCCTCGGTCATCCGGGTGCGGGCCACCGGCGCGACGGCGTTGACGGTGACGCCGTACCGGCCCATCTCCTGGGCGGCCACGAGGGTCAGCCCGGCGATGCCGGCCTTGGCGGCGGAGTAGGTGGCCTGCCCGACCGAGCCCTGCAGCCCGGCGCCCGACGAGGTGTTGACGACGCGAGCCGCCCGCTGACGGCCCTCCTTGGCCTCGGCGCGCCAGTAGGCACCCGCATGTCGCAGCGGCGCGAAGTGCCCCTTCAGGTGCACGCGGATGACGGCGTCCCACTCCTCCTCGGAGGTGTTGACCAGCATCCGGTCGCGGACGAACCCGGCGTTGTTGACCAGCACGTCGAGGCCACCGAACGTGTCGATCGCCTGGTCGACCATGGCCGCGGCCTGTTCGAAGTCGGCGACGTCGGCGCCGTTGGCCACCGCCTCACCACCCAGCGCGCGGATCTCGGCGACGACCGCGTCGGCCGGCGAGTCCTCCCGCTCACCGCCCAGCGAGACGCCGAAGTCGTTGACGACGACCTTCGCGCCCTGCCGGGCGAGCTCGAGCGCGTGCGCCCGGCCGATGCCGCGCCCCGCCCCGGTGACGATGGCGATGCGGCCCTCGAGAAGTGTCATTGGCGTTGCTCCTTGGTGACGACGTGCAGGAAGACGGGTGGCTCGCCGCCGCCGTGGCAGGCCACGGTGGCGCCGGAGACGTAGGAGGCGAGGTCGGACGCGAGGAAGGCGACGACACGACCGACCTCGGCCGGACGCGCCATCCGGCCCAGCGGGATGGTGGCCTCGACGGCGGCGACGGTCTCGTCGTCGCCGTAGTGGTCGGCGGTCTGCTCGGTGCGCACGAGGCCCACGTCGATGCTGTTGATGCGGACCCGCGGGCCCCACTCGACCGCGAGCGACCGGGTGAGGGAGTCGGCGCCGGCCTTGGCCGCGCCGTAGGAGGCCGTGCCGGGCGAGGGTCGCAGGGCGGAGACCGACGAGATGCTGACGATGGCGCCGCCCTCGGGCTGGCGTTGCATCACCGCGTTGGCCGCCTTCGACACGGTGAGGACCGACGAGAGGTTGAGTCCCAGGATCTTGTCGTCGAGGCGGGGACTGGAGTCGGCGGCCAGCGCGTAGGGCGCCCCGCCGGCGTTGTTGACCAGCACGTCGAGCCGGCCGTGGCGTTCCACGATACCAGCCACGAGGGCGGCCACCGCCTCGGGGTCACGGACGTCGCACGTGCGGTGCTCGCTCCCGGGGACCGGGTCGTCGACGTCGGAGCGTCCACAGGTGACGACCGTGGCGCCCGCGTCGACGAGCACCTCGGTGATGCCGCGGCCGATGCCACGGGCGCCGCCGGTCACCAGCGCGACGCGTCCTGCCAGGTCCACGGCCAGAGTCATGCTGCTAGGCTACCAAGCAAACGTTAGGTAGGTAGCCATGACTGTCACGTCGACCCTCCGCGACGACGGAATCCTCGTCGTCACGATGCAGCATCCACCGGTCAACGCCCTGCCGGTGCAGGGCTGGTTCGACGTCGCGGCCGCCCTCGACGTCGCCGCGACCGACCCGGCCGTGAAGGTCGTGGTGCTGCGGGCCGAGGGCAAGGGCTTCAACGCCGGCGTCGACATCAAAGAGATGCAGAACACCACCGGGTTCGACGCGTTGATCGGTGCGAACCGCGGCTGCTTCGCCGCCTTCAAGGCCGTCTACGAGTGCGCCGTGCCGGTCATCGCGGCCGTCAACGGCTACTGCCTCGGCGGCGGGGTGGGCCTGGTCGGCAACGCCGACATCGTGGTGGCCAGCGACGACGCCTACTTCGGGGTGCCCGAGGTCAACCAGGGTGCGCTCGGCGCCGCGACGCACATGGCCCGGCTCGTCCCCCAGCACCTGATGCGCACCCTGTACTTCACCGCCCGGACCATCCCGGCCGCCGAGCTGGTCCAGCACGGGTCGGTCTACGCGGTCGCGCCCCGGGCCGAGCTGGACGACCTGGCCCTGGGTCTGGCCGCCGAGATCGCCGCGAAGGACGGCCGCGTCATCCGCGCGGCCAAGGAGGCGCTCAACGGCATCGACCCCGTCGACGTCAACCACAGCTACCGCTTCGAGCAGGGGTTCACGATGGAGCTCAACCTGATGGGCGTCAGCGACGAGCTGCGCGACACGTTCGCGGGGACCGACAAGGCAGGGGGCGCGGCGTGAAGGCACCCAGCAAGGAGCTGACGATCGACGAGGTCGTCTCGCGGATCGAGCCCGGCATGACCGTCGGCATCGGCGGGTGGGGGTCTCGGCGCAAGCCGATGGCCCTGGTCCGCGCGATCGCCCGCAGCGGCCTGCGTGACCTGCACGTGGTGTCCTACGCCGGACCCGACGTCGGCCTGCTGCTCGCCGCGGGCACGGCGTCGCGGGTCACCTACGCGTTCGCCACCCTCGACTCGATCCCCCTCGAACCGTGGTTCGGACGGGCCCGCCAGGACGCCACCGCGCAGTTCCGTGAGTGGGACGAGGGCATGTTCCAGACCGGCCTGCGCGCCGCGGCCCAACGGGTGTCGTTCCTGCCGATGCGGGCCGGTCTCGGTTCGGCGGTGCTCGAGCACGACCCGGACCTCCGCACGGTCCGCTCCCCCTACGACGCCGAGGAGGAGCTGGTGGCCGTGCCCGCGCTCACGCTCGACGTCGCGCTGGTGCACATGAACCGCGCCGACGCCCACGGCAACGGCCAGTACCTCGGGCCGGACCCGTACTTCGACGACCTGTTCTGCATGGCCGCCCGAGAGGCGTACGTGTCGACCGAGCAGATCATCGACACCGCCGGCCTGACGGTCGACGCGCCCCTGCAGAGCCTGCTGCTCAACCGCACGATGGTGACCGGGGTGGTCGAGACGCCGAACGGCGCGCACTTCACCGACTGCACGCCGACGTACAGCCGTGACGAGAGGTTCCAGAAGGCCTACGCCACCGCCGCGAAGACCCCGGAGGACTGGGCCGCGTTCCACGACCGGTTCCTCGCCGGCGACGAGGCCGCCTACCAGGCCGCGGTCACCGCGTTCCACGAGGAGGCCCAGGCATGACCGACGTGACCCGCTCGGAGTACTGCGCGATCGCGATCGCCGACTGCTTCGCCGACGACGGCGAGATCATGGGCAGCCCCATGGGCCTGCTGCCCACGCTCGGCGCGCGGCTGGCCAAGAACACCAGCAACCCGCAGCTGCTGCTCACCGACGGCGAGGCACGCATCCTGCGCGGCACCCCGCCGCTGGGCCAGACCGCGGAGCTGGTGGAGGGCTGGATGCCGTTCCGCCTGGTGCTGGAGGCCGTGGTGCCCTACGGCAAGCGCCACGTGATGATGGGCGCCACCCAGATCGACCGGCACGGCAACCAGAACATCTCGGCCATCGGACCGTGGGACCGGCCCACCCGGCAGCTGCTCGGTGTGCGCGGCGCGCCCGGCAACACGGTCAACAACCGCACCTCCTACTGGGTGCCGAAGCACTCCCCCCGGGTGGTCGTGGAGCAGGTCGACATCGTCTCCGGCGTGGGCTACGCCCGGGCCGAGGCGGCCGGCCCCGCGGCGACGCGCTTCCACCGGGTCGACCGGGTCGTGACCAACCTCGGTGTCTTCGACCTCGGCGGACCCGGCCACACGCTGCGGTTCGTGTCGGTGCACCCCGGGGTGAGCGTCGACGACGTCCGCGAGGCCAGCGGCTGCGAGATCCACTCGGACGGCGACGTGCCCGACACCCGCGAACCCACCGCCGAGGAGCTGGTGCTGATCCGCGAGGTGCTCGACCCGAAGGGGATCCGCGAGCGGGAGGTGCCGTCGTGATCGAGTCGCTGCTGACCACCCCGCTCACCGAGCTGGTCGGGGTCCGCCACCCGGTCGTGCAGACCGGCATGGGATGGGTCGCCGGACCCAGCCTCGTGAGCGGCACCGCCAACGCCGGCGGTCTCGGCATCCTCGCGTCCGCCACCATGACCCTGGCCGAGCTGGAGCAGTCGGTCGTGGAGGTCAAGAGCCGCACGGACGCCCCGTTCGGGGTCAACCTGCGGGCCGACGCCGCGGACGCCCCCGCCCGCTGCGACCTGCTGATCGAGCACGGGGTCAAGGTCGCCTCGTTCGCCCTGGCGCCCAAGCCCGAGCTGATCGCCCGGCTCAAGGAGCACGACATCGTCGTGATCCCCAGCGTTGGCCTGCCCAAGCACGCGGTCAAGGTCGCCTCGTGGGGCGCCGACGCCGTGATGATCCAGGGTGGCGAGGGCGGCGGGCATACCGGCTCGGTGCCCACGACGCTGCTGCTGCCGACGGTGCTCGACGCCGTCGACATCCCGGTAATCGCCGCCGGCGGGTTCTTCGACGGCCGCGGGCTCGCCGCCGCACTGTCGTACGGGGCCGCCGGGGTCGGCATGGGGACCCGGTTCCTGCTCACCGCCGAGAGCCGCGTGCCCGACGCCGTGAAGCAGCGCTACCTCGCGGCGGGGCTCGACGACACGGTCGTGACCAAGAAGGTCGACGGCATGCCGCACCGCATGCTGCGCACCGACCTGGTCGAGCAGGTCGAGGGCGGAACCGGACTGCGGACGCTCCTGCCGACGGCCCGCCGCACGCTGGAGTTCAAGCGGATGGCACAGATGACGTGGAAGCAGCTGGCCGTCGACGGCCGGGCCATGCGCAAGGAGCAGGGCCGGACCCTGGGGCAGCTGGCGCTGGCCGCCAACACCCCGATGATGCTGAAGGCCGGGCTGGTCGACGGCGACGCCTCGGCGGGCGTGCTCGCGTCGGGTCAGGTGGTGGGCGTCATCGACGACCTCCCCACCTGCGAGGAGCTGGTCGACCGGATCGTGACCGAGGCGGCGGCAGCGCTCAGCCGCACGAGCTCCTACCTGCGGTAGCCCAGACGTTGGCGTGAGTGAGTCGCCTCGGGCTTCGCCCTCACGGTCGCTCCGCTCCCTGGCGACCACGGAACCCGCAGCGAGGCGAACCCCACGCGAGTGAACGCCTCGGGCTTCGCCCTCACGGTCGCTCCGCTCCCTGGCGAACGCGGAACCCGTTCGCCAGTCCGCGAGGAACGAGCGGACGTGAGCGCAGCGAGGCGAACCCCACAGGACGGACCTGCGGTCAGGCGGCGGCGATGGCGGCGAGGAGGTCGGGGGCCAGGTCGGCGCGGCAGATCAGCAGGTCGGGCAGGTAGGGGTGGGCCGCGTTGTAGGTCAGCGGCGACCCGTCGACCCGCGAGGCGTGCAGGCCCGCGGCCAGCGCCACCCCGACCGGAGCGGCCGAGTCCCACTCCCACTGCCCGCCGGCGTGCAGGTACGCGTCGGCGTCGCCCCGCACCACCGCCATCGCCTTGGCGCCGGCCGACCCCATCGTCTGCAGGTCGCCGCCCACGGCCTCCGCCACGGGCGCGGCGAACTCCGGCGGCCGGCTGGCGCTGACCAGGAGGATCGGTCGCGATCGGTGCACAGCGGCGGCGGCCGGGTCGTCGGTCGTGTACACCGTGCCCAACGCCGGCTGTGCCACGGCGGCGGCCGTGATGGCCGGGTCGGTCACGCCCCGCTCCCACAGCGCGACGTGCACGGCCCAGTCGCTGCGGCCCGGCATGCCGTACTCCCGGGTGCCGTCGAGGGGGTCGATGATCCAGACCCGGTCGGCCGAGAGTCGGGCGTCGGTGTCAGCCGACTCCTCCGACAGCACCGCGTCGCCCGGACGCCCCTCGGCCAGCAGCCGCAGCAGCAGCTCGTCGGAGCGCGCGTCGCCCGCCACCCCGAGCTCCTTGCCGGCGAGCCCCGAGGTGCGCTGCAGCTCCAGCAGCAGCTGCCCCGCCTGCTGGGCGAGGTCGGCGGCGAAGGCCGCGTCGTCGCGGGTCACCGGCGTTCGAGGTGGTCGATGACGATCTCGGCGAGGGCTCCGGCGTCACCGTCCGTCGGGCGCAGCAGCAGCTCGGGCCGCAGCGGTGCCTCGTACGGGGCGCTGATGCCGGTGAACTCGGGAATCTCCCCGGTACGCGCCTTGGCGTAGAGACCCTTGGGATCCCTGGCCTCGGCGATCTCCAACGGCGTGTCCATGAACACCTCGAGGAAGGACAGCCCGTCGGCGTCGTGCAGGGCGCGGGCCGCGTCCCGGTCGGCGCGGTAGGGGCTGACCAGCGAGACGATGGCGACCACCCCGGCGTCGGCCATGAGCCGTGCGACCTCCGCCACCCGGCGCACGTTCTCGGCCCGGTCGGCCGGGCTGAACCCCAGGCCCGAGTTCAGGCCGTGGCGCAGGTTGTCTCCGTCGAGCACGTAGGCCGGCTGCCCGGACGCGACGAGGCGACGCTCCACCTCGACCGCGACGGTCGACTTGCCCGAGCCCGAAAGACCGGTGAACCACAGGGTCATGCCGCGCGTGGCCCGCTGCTCGCGGGTGACCGAGCCGCTGTGCCACACGATGTTGGCCGTGTTCTGACTGGCGCCGAGGATCATGCCCGCGGCGACGGTGCGGTGGGTGGCCTCGTCGATCAGGATGAAGCTGCCGGTGTCGCGGTTGCGCCGGTAGGCGTCGAGGTGCAGCGGCTTCTGGGTGCGCAGGCGGACCCGACCGATCTCGTTCAGGCCGAGTGCGGTGGCCTCCTGGTCGCGGTGCAGGGTGTTGATGTCGAGCCGGTACTCCAGGTCCTTCACCGACGCCCGCGTCTCGCGGGTGGTGTGCAGGATCGTGTAGGTCGAGTCCGGCGACAGACTCAGGTCGCCGTCCATCCAGCAGACCATCGCCTCGACGTCCTGGGTGCTGGTCGGCCGGTTGTTGGGACGGCACAGCATGTCGCCGCGGCTGACGTCGAGCTGGTCGGCCAGCTCGACCGTCACGGCCTGCCCGGTGGACGCCTCCTCCAGCTTGGTGCCGCCGGGACCCCACACGTGGGTGACGGTGCTGGTGAAGCCCGACGGCAGGGCGACCACCTCGTCGCCGGGCCGGAAGGACCCGCCGGCCACGGTGCCCGCGTAGCCACGGAAGTCGTGGAAGTCGGCCCCTTGGGGACGGATGACGTACTGCACCGGCAGCCGCGCGTCGATGAGGTTGCGGTCGGAGGCCACGTGCAGGTCCTCGAGGTGGCCGAGCAGCGCCGGCCCCTCGTACCAGGGCATCGCGGCACTCTTGGTGACCACGTTGTCGCCGGTGAGCGCTGACACGGGGATGAAGGTCAGGTCGGGGATCTCCAGCTTCGACGCGAAGCTCGCGAACTCGGTGCGGATGTCGTCGAAGCGGTCTTGCGCGTAGTCGACCAGGTCCATCTTGTTGACGCAGACGACCAGGTGAGGGATGCCCAGCAGCGATGCGAGGAACGCGTGGCGGCGCGACTGCTCGAGCACGCCGCGGCGCGCGTCGATGAGGATCAGCGCGACGTCGGCGGTGGACGCACCGGTGACCATGTTGCGCGTGTACTGCAGGTGCCCGGGGGTGTCGGCGATGATGAACTTGCGCCTGGGGGTCGCGAAGTAGCGGTAGGCCACGTCGATCGTGATGCCCTGCTCCCGCTCGGCGCGCAGGCCGTCGGTCAGCAGGGCGAGGTCGGGGCCCTCGTGCCCCCGGGCCGCACTGGCGGCCTCGACGGCACCGAGCTGGTCCTCGAAGATGGCCTTGCCGTCGAACAGCAGCCGCCCGATGAGGGTGGACTTGCCGTCGTCGACGCTGCCGGTGGTGGCGATGCGGACGAGCTGCGACATCAGAAGTACCCCGCCTTCTTGCGGTCTTCCATGCCGGCCTCGGAGATGCGGTCGTCGGCGCGGGTGGCGCCGCGCTCGGTCACCCGGGAGGCGGCGACCTCCTCGGCGACGGCGCGCGGGGTGTCGGCCGCCGACTCCACGCATCCGGTGCAGGTGGCGTCGCCGATGGTGCGGAACCGGACCTGGGCCTCGAACGGGGTCTCGCCCGGACCGGGCTCGATGAACCGGTTGACCGCCAGCAGCATGCCGTCGCGCTCCACGACGGTGCGCCGGTGGGCGTAGTAGAGGTCGGGCAGCTCGATCTCCTCGCGGACGATGTAGTTCCAGATGTCCAGCTCGGTCCAGTTCGACAGCGGGAACACCCGCATGTGCTCGCCCTTGCGGTGCCGGCCGTTGTACAGGCTCCACAGCTCGGGACGCTGGTTCTTGGGGTCCCACTGACCGAACTCGTCGCGGAAGCTGAACACCCGCTCCTTGGCGCGGGCCTTCTCCTCGTCGCGGCGGGCACCGCCGAACACCGCGCCGAACTGGTGCTCGGTGATGCCGCGCAGGAGGGCGGCGGTCTGCAGGGTGTTGCGCGGCCCGAGCGGTCCGCCGATCTCGGTGACCCGGCCGGCGTCGATGTCGTCCTGCACGCTCATGACGACCAGCCGCAGACCGTGCTGCTCGACGGTGCGGTCCCGGAACTCCAGGACGGCGTCGAAGTTCTGGCCGGTGTCGACGTGCATGACCGGGAACGGCACGGGCGCCGGCCAGAAGGCCTTGGTCGCCACGTGCAGCATCACGACGGAGTCCTTGCCGCCGGAGAACAGCAGCGCCGGACGTTCGATGGTGGCCGCGACCTCGCGGAAGATGTGCACGGCCTCGGCCTCGAGCATGTCGAGGTCGGTGAGCTCGTGGGTCCGCGTCACCACGGGAGCTCCCAGGAATAGAACATGTTCTAGTTTTACAGTCTCAGCCCGGATCCGCAAGGACCCGGTCGGGGCGGACCCCTTACGACGGAGGGGTGAGCAGGGCCGCCATCTGCTCCGCGACCGCGCGGCGCACGTCGGCCGGGTCGGCACCGGTCGACTCGGCCATGAAGGGACCGAAGATCAACCACCCGAGGGCGGTGATGCCCGCCACCGAGGTGGACGTGGCGCGGTCGGCGTCGCCGCCGGCCCACAGGTCGGAGAAGAGTGCCGTCGTGGAGGCCGTGCCCGGCAGTGCCGCCTCGGGGCTGTCGAGCACCGCCTGCACCAGGGTACGCCAGTAGGACGGCCGCGCGGCGAGCAGGTCGAGCAGGTCGGCCACGACCGACGGGGTGGCCTCACCGTCGGTCGGCAGGCCCGACCCAAGGATCGCGTCGACCACGACCCGCGCGTCGGCCGCGAGCATCTGCTCCATCACGTCGGCCTTGGTGCCGAAGTGCCGGTGCACCAACGCGTGGTTGACGCCGGCCCGCTCGGCGATGTCGCGCACGGAGAAGCGGTCGGGCCCGCGCTCGGCCACCAGCTCGCTCGCGGCGGTGAGCACCGCGGACCGCACCTGGTCACGCCCCCGGGGCCGGCCCGCCGATGAACTCGTCATGCGCACAGTCTAGCCAGCAACGTAACCATCCGGTTACAGTCGGTCGATGCGCCGTGTCACGAGCCTGCTCGCCGGAACCGTCCTGCTGACCGCGATGACCTTCGCGGGGTCACAGAGCTCCGCCACCACGTCCGGGTCGGTGACGCTGCCACCGATCCCCGCGATCTCGGGGCTGCCGATCCCGTCGCTGCCGACCGACCTGTTCGCGCCGCGGTTCGTGGGGTCAGCGGCGACGGCACAGCCGATCGAGCACCCGCCGATCCCCCAGAGCCCCTGGCTGTCGCCCGACGGCACCAACACGATGCACAACGACGCGTACGCGTCCGACGCCTACCGGGTGAGCGGGCCGCTGGGCCGGAACCTGCGCGTGACGTCGGCGTCGTACGGCATCCGCGAGTGCGCCACCATCGCGTTCGACTCCCGCGGACGCATCGTCGGTCTCTGCGGCGGCCTCGAGGGCTTCGCCATGATGGTGATCGACCCGGTGACACTGCGACCGGTCTCGGAGCTGCGCACCTCGGCGCGCAACCTGGCGACGAGCGCCAACCCCTTCACCGACATCTGCGGCGGGACGTACTTCTTCCTCGACGCCGACGACGTGGCCTACCCGACCACGGGCGAGAAGACGGTCCAGAAGATCCGGGTGCAGGCCGACGGAAGCCTGGTCAAGGAGCAGGAGTGGTCGCTGGCCGAGCACCTGGCGGCCGACGACTGCCTGATCGCGACCATGCCCGACTGGGACGGCCGCCTGTGGTTCTTCTCCCAGGCCGGCCGCGTCGGCACCCTCGACCGCGCCACGGGCACGGTGCAGGTGATGCAGCTGCCCGAGGGCGAGGAGGTCACCAACTCGGTGTCCACCGACGAGACCGGCGGCATGTACGTCGTCTCGACGCACGCGCTGTACCGGCTGGACGCGACGGCCGAGGGCCTGCCGGAGGTCACCTGGCGCGAGGTCTACGACCGCGGATCGATCCAGAAGCCGGGCAACCTGTCGCAGGGCTCGGGCACGACCCCGACCCTGCTCGGTGACCGGTGGGTCGCCATCAACGACAACGCCGACCCGCAGACCAACATCCTGGTGTACGACCGCCGGGCCGGGGTGAGCGACCGCCTGCACTGCACCCAGCCGGTGCTCACCAGCGGCGCCAGCACGACCGAGAACAGCCTCGTGGCGGCGGGCAACTCGTTCATCATCGAGAACAACTACGGCTACGGCGGTCCGACGACGACGATCCTCGGCAAGACGTCGACGCCCGGTCTGGCCCGCGTGATGGTCGAGGACGACGGGTGCCGGGTCGCCTGGACCAACAGCTCGATCGCGCCGAGCTCGGTGCCGAAGGCCTCGCTGGGCAACGGACTCCTCTACGCGTACACCAAGCCGAAGCTGCCCTCGATGCTCGGCAACGCCGTGGACGCCTGGTACTTCACGGCGATCGACATCCGCACCGGCAAGACCGTCTGGAGCCGGCTGATGGGCACCGGAATCCAGTGGAACAACCACTACGCGGCGATCTACCTGGGCCCCGACGGCACGGCGTACATCGCGACCCTGGCCGGTCTGATCCGGATCCAGGACTCGTGAGGACGTACGTCGTCAGCGGGGCCGCGAGCGGGATCGGCGCCGCGACCGCAGCCCTGCTGCGCGAGCAGGGCGGACGGGTGATCACGGTCGACCTGCGCGACGCCGACGTGGTGGCCGACCTGTCGACCGCCGAGGGCCGGGCGGTCGCGGTGGCGGGCGTGCAGCAGCTCACCGACGTCGTGCACGGCGTGGTGCCGTGCGCCGGGATCGCCGGCTCGACCGGGGTCGACGCGGCGCTCGTCGTGTCGGTCAACTTCTTCGGCGCGGTCGAGCTGGTGCGCGGGTTGCAGCCGCAGCTGGCAGCGGCCGGGTCGTCCGCGGTCGTCCTGCTCGCCTCGAACTCGATCACCGGCATGCCGGGGTGGCGCGCCTCGGTGGCCGACCTGTGCCTGACCGGCGACGAGGCCGCTGCCCGGGCCGACGCGGCACAGGTCGAGTCGGTCATGGTCTACCCGGCGACGAAGGCCGCGCTCGCGTGGTGGGCCCGACGCGAGGGCATCACGGAGCAGTGGATCGGGTGCGGGATCCGGCTCAACGCCGTGGCCCCGGGCATGATCGCCTCGCCGATGACCGACCGCCTCCTCGCCGATCCCGAGATCGGGCCGCTCGTGGAGGCCTACCCCACGGCGCTCGGCCGTCTGGGCCGCGCCGACGAGGTCGCGCAGCTGATCGCGTTCATGCTGTCGGACGCGAACAGCCTGATGGTGGGCTCGGTCGTCTACGCCGACGGCGGCACCGACGCGATGTTCCATCCGCAGTCACCCGAGGGCTGGGACGTGTAGGGAGCCCCGGCGCCGACAGGGGGCTGGGTGCGATCATCGGCTGATGGCACCGGTGTCGACCAGACTGAGCGCACGGATCCGTGCGGACTTCTCACCGTCCGACGCCGAACGGGTGCTGGACGATCTCGCCGACATCCCGGAGTCGCTCCCGCTCGGCGAGAGCCAGAACACCGAGCGGCTGCAGGCGTGCGCGGTGCTGCCGGCAGCCGGGGACTACGACGACTTCAGGCAAAGCATCGCCTTGCTGCGCATCGACTGGCGCGACGGACTGATGGGGACCGGGCTCGAGCACGGCCACTGGCCGCGCGAACTGGATCGGCTTCTGGGGACCTAGGCGAGCAAAGCCACAAACTCTCAATGTACCTGTACTTTTCTCGGCCAAGCCGTCCATCTTCCGTTCTTCGCCGTCCGGTCCGCGGCGTGTTCCGGTGGGCCTGACGCACGGCAGAACGCGGGGTTCCTGGTGTCACTCATGGCTAGGGCGCAAGGGGGTACACCAGCGACGGTCGATCAAGCCAACGGGCATCTGACCCCACTCTCACCCCTTGGGCACGTGGATTCCCCGGAAGTTTCGGCGACCCCACGCTGCCACCCGCCGCGGTAGATAATGTTCAGTGGATGGTGTATTGTTCAGCCGGTGCTGACCATTGCGGAACGTCTTGACGTGATGAATAGATTGGGCCGAGCGATGGCCGACCCCACGCGCTCGCGCCTACTCATGGCCTTGCTGGAGGGCCCCGCCTACCCCGGTGACCTCGCCCGCGACCTGGACCTGACCCGGCCCAACGTGTCGAACCACCTCGCGTGTCTGCGTGACTGCGGGATCGTCGTAGCCGAACCCGAAGGCCGACACACGCGCTACGCCGTCGCCGACCCGCACCTCGCCGGGTCTCTCATTGCGCTCATCGACGTCACCCTCGCGGTTGACGACAGCGCGCCCTGCATCGACAAAGAGTGCGTCCTGCCCGGATGTGGCTCCCAGGGAGCTAGTGCCTGATGCTCACCTCCTCCGCGCAGGCCATCGGCCTGTTCATTGCCACCAACATCGACGACATCATCGTGCTGTCGCTCTTCTTCGCCAGAGGAGCGGGACGGCCTGGAACCACGTTGCGCATCCTGGCCGGACAGTACGTGGGGTTCGCTGGCATCCTCGCCGCGGCAGTGCTTGTGTCGCTCGGTGCTGGGGCCTTCTTGCCCGAGACTGCAATCCCCTACTTCGGCCTCATCCCGCTCATCCTCGGCCTCTGGGCTGCATGGCAGGCATTGCGCGATGATGACGACGACGACGCGAAGGTCGCCAATAAGTCCGTCGCCGTGTGGACCGTCGCCGCCGTCACCTTCGCCAACGGCGGCGACAACATCGGCGTCTACGTCCCCGTCTTCTTGAACGTGGGGCCCGCCGCGACGGCCGCCTACTGCGTCGTCTTTCTCGTCCTCGTCTCCGTCTTGGTGCTCGCGGCCAGGTTCGTCGCCACCCGACCCGGGATCGGAGAAGTCCTCGAACGCTGGGAGCACATCCTGTTCCCAGCCGTACTTATCGGCCTAGGCCTGGTCATCCTCTACAGCGGCGGAGCCTTCGGACTCTGACGCTTCGCCTGACCAGAGGTCAAACACGGCAGGGTGTATCGCTAGACCGGCGGACGCTTCTGTGCGCTACAAGGCGCGTAGTCCAGACCGCGGGTCGAACAGGCGGCCCGTAGGGCCGCCCTTGACTTGATACTGCAACATAACTCGTTCCGAATTCTGCTCTTCCGTTTTGAATGACATAGATGTATTTTCGTTGGTGGAAGCCGGAAGCGGTTGTCGATCCAGCCGCGCACACCTAAAGAAGGTCGTCTCCTCAGACCTAGCGCAAGTCCCAATGAGCGGGGCAGAGGACCATCCGGACACATATTGATCGCGGGGCGGCGCGCCGCCATTGGCGAAGTGAGGGCCTGGACTGAGCCCTTGCAGATCGGGTCCTATCCCGACGCGCCCAAGCAGGTTCCCCGTGAGTTCTTCCTTTCTGTCGACCCCCGACGCCGGTTGGCGTCTCACCCTCTACCCCGAAGCCGGCGAGGCTGGCTGGTCCTTCCAGTCGTCATTGCGTGCCCCACGTCGGTACGTGCCGCCCGGCTTCGCCAGAGATCCTGCGCGCTCACATGCTGAGGCCGCTCGCCGCGCTCGTTCTAAGATCCGCCGTTACGCGGCTGCGAATCGGCTCGATCGGTTCGGCACGCTCACCTATCGGGGAGCGGGTTGTCATGATCCGGCTCAGGCGCGTGCTGATGTGGCTGAGTTCTTCCGGGGGCTGAGGGGCGCGCTCGAGGACAAGCCGCTGCCCTACGTGTGGGTTCCAGAGTGGCACGAGTCCGGCCATGGACTGCACCTGCACTTCGCCGTGAATACGTTCGTGCGTCACCGGCTGATCGAGGACGTGTGGGGCCGCGGGTTCGTGTCGATCAAGCGGATCACCGGTCAACGACACGGCGCACCAAAGGTCGAAGGCGCACGGATCGCAGCTCGGTACCTGTCGAAGTACGTCGCGAAGACCTTCGACTCAGAAGACCTGGGCGGCCGGCACCGGTACGAGGTCGCCCAGGGGTTCCAACCTCGTGCGGTTCGATTCACCGCCACCAGCGATGACGAGGCACTCGAGCGATCTATCGACCTCATGGGCGGTGCGCTTCCGGCACGGTTCTGGTCGTCGGCCGAGACGGAGGACTGGCAGGGACCTCCTGCCAGGTGGGTCCAATGGACCTGAACCGCCGTGATCCTGATGAGGAGTTCGATACGTGGCTCCGTGCCTCGTGCGAGTCCCAGGGCGTCCCGGTGGCTGTCACCGATCCCGAAGCCTTGAAGCGGCTTGCCGTGTTGCTGAAGCGTGCCGGGTGAGGCTGGTGGCGGGGGTGGTGGGATCTCGGGGTCGCAGAGGCTCCGCGCGCCGCGGGGTTTGCGGCGGGTGGAGGGGCGACCACCGCCACCGCCGCCAGACTCACCCACACAACGGCACGATCCTGTCGGGCCACGATCGACTGGGTAGTGGTGACGGGCCGCCGGGCGGGGCCGGGCCGGGCGCCGCACCCCAGCGGAGCGGGAGCGCCGCCCGACCCGGACACGACCTCGGACCGCCGCCGCTCCCAGCGGTGGCGGTCACCCGGTCAGACGATCCAATGCGGTTCGATACGAGACAGGTCGACCTGACGACCTCGTGCCTTCGCGGGGTGGATCACGACCCGGCTGAGGATCGCGCCGATCACGGCCGCCTGGCGCTGCAAGGTCATGTCGGGTGCCTCCCACGCGTCTTGCAGACTCCCCGGCCTTCCAGTGAAGTCAGCGAGTCCCGTTCCCGTGCTGAACCGTGCCAACCGGCGCCGAACTGACTCGACTCGGGGTTCAAGCCCGTCGCGCGCCTTCGTCCACTCGCGGCTCGTGAGTTTCCGGGTGGTCCACATCTCCACGAGCTCGTCCTGCTGGGCCTGCAACGTCGCCAACTCATCAGCCAGAGTCGCGTGCTCACTGTCGGGCACCAACGTCTGCTGGATCGCGGCCCTGGTCTCCGGGGCGTCGAGGCGTGTCAGGACCGCCCGGACAATGAACGCTTCCAACGGTTCGGCATTGATGAAGATCTTCGCGCAACCGCCGAAATCCGGACCCTTCCTGCACCCATACCTGCGCCGACCGCCGTCCGGCGAGGAGTACATCTTGGTCCCGCACAGACCGCAGAACACCCGCCCGGAGAGAAGGTAGCGCCGCGGCGATCTGCGGTTGGTCGCCGCGGACTCCGCCAACCGTGCGGCGATCTGCTCGTGCTCCGCCCTGGTGATGATCGCCGGCCACGCCGCATCACCCACGACCTCGCCCCGATGCTCGCGCAGCCCGGCGATCCGGGGAGACTTCAACAGGTTCCGCAAAGTCGGAGTGCGCCACTCGTTCATCCCGGTAGCGGTCCTCACCCCGTCGGCTTGAAGCCACCCGGCGATCGACACCAACGACTCACCTGCCAGGAACCTCCGGGCCGCTTCACGAATGACCGCTGCCTCGGACTCAACAACCGTCATCCGGTCCAACTCGTACCCGTAGGCGCGCTCACCCGAAACGTGGGGCAGGCCGGCTGCCGCACGCTCATCGTTCTTGCGCCTGATCCGGCGTGCCGCAGTATCTGACTGGTGCGCGGAGAACAGCGCCAACATTCGAAGCATCGCCAATCCATCGCCGTCACCCAGGTTGGTGTCACCGACGACGGTCGCAATCCGTCGCGTATCGGCCACCGTGCACGCGTGGACAAGGCGTTCAAGATCGATAGGACGCCGCATGAGCCGATCCGGGTGGTACGCCAAGAGCGCGTCGAACTCTCCGGCTTCAATAGCCGACACCATCGCCTCGAACTGAGGGCGGGGCTTCGCGGAGTACGCCGACACATCGCGATCGACAAACTCACCCGCCACGGTCCAGCCTCGCGAACTCGCGAGAGCCAGACAGTCCTGCCGCTGGCGATCGATACTTGTGCCGTCGCCCGCACGGTCTTGGGAGATGCGGAGGTACACCGCGGTCCGAATCATGTAGGTACATTAACAATTTCTCGGTAAGCCCGCCTGTGTGTACCTGCTGGGTCGACCGCCCCTATTGGCGGAGGTGGCCGAGGAGGGGTGGTGGGTCTGATCGGTATTCGTGGCCGGTGGGGGTGCGCCAGATCGTGGCTCTGCCGTCGGAGCGGACGGACCAGCCGGGTTGGTGCTTGATGGTGTGGGACCGCTTGCAGAGTCCTTGGGCGTTGGCTTCGGTGGTCGGGCCACCGGCCTGGTAGTCGATCACGTGGTCCAGGTCGCGGATCTTGCACTCACACCCAGGCTGCCGGCAGTGCCGGTCGCGGGCCTTGATGTGCCCGGCGAGGGGGCCGTCGAAGTGCCGCCGGCGGGGGTCGCGGCCGACCAGGGTGCCGTCGACCGGGTCGGTCAACAGGCGGCGGACGGACCGCTTGTGGGCGCGGGCGATGATCTCGTCCGCGACATCCGGTGAGATCGGCCCGTACCCGGCGAGCTCGGCGGTCGTGCCGTCACCCAGCAGGGTCTTGGCGTCCAGCACCAACCCGATCTCCACATCCATCGTGTCGGCATGCCTGACACCGGTGACCCGCTCGACCAATGTTGCGCACATGATCTGACCACGGGTGCGGGTGTCGCCGGTGGCGCGCAGGCCGGTGGCCCAGGAGTCGAGGGCCTCGTGGACCGCGACCAGCTGCTCGGCCGGACCCCGCACCACCAGCACCGCGACCCCGTCAGCATCGGGGAACAACGACACCCGCTGATCCGCCCGCGCCCGCTCGGCCCGCTGTTTCGCGGCCTCGGCATCGATCCGGATCACCAACCGGCGGGTGGCCTTGCGAGCCCTGCCCGGGGTCAACCCCGGCAACACCTTCACCAGCTCCGCATCGATCAGCACCCGGTCATCGGGCCCCAACCTCTTGGTCTCCTGCACCACCGCCCGCGCCACCGACTCCGGGATCACCCCGCGACCGAACAGGTCGAACACCCCCGGCAGCGACTCCAGGCCCAGCGCGAACGTGAACTGGTTGCCCGCCGCTCCCGGACTGATCGCCCGGACCAACGACACCTCACCCACCGCGGACACCGACGCGTCACCACGACCGATCCCCATCGCCAGGCTCCGCGCCTCATACAGGCCCAGGATCTGCCGCACCTGCTCAGCCTGCGCCGCACGGATCAGCCGGTCCAACGCCCCGATCGCATCCACCCGAGACGCACCACCCTCATGCAACGGCGCCGACGCATGGTCGTGGGCGCGCACCGCCGCCAACACCCCCGTGGCATCAACGTCCTCGAACATGATCCCAACCTAGCCGCCACCACTGACACTGCCTTTTCCCTCAAATGGCAGGGAGGAACCCCTGCTCGTGGGGGTCCCTTCGCTTCACGACTCGCGTCTGTTCGCCTCGCTGCGCTCACGCTCCTCGCAGAGCTCGTCGCTGGCGAACACCCCCTTGGTCGCCAGGGAGCGCAGCGACCGTGAGGGCGAAGCCCGAGGCGAACCCACCCCTCACCTGGGGGTCCCTTCGCTTCGCTCACGCTCCTCGCAGAGCTCGTCGCTAGGGACCACAAACTCGCGTCTGTTCGCCTCGCTTCGCTCACGCTCCTCGCAGAGCTCGTCGCTAGGGACCACAAACTCGCGTCTGTTCGCCTCGCTGCGCTCACGCTCCTCGCAGAGTTCGTCGCTGGCGAACACCCACCCCGCGTTCGCCAGGGAGCGCAGCGACCGTGAGGGCGGAGCCCGAGGCGACGCTCACGCACGGTTCGCCTCGCTGCGCTCACGCCCTCGTTCCTCGGGCTGGCGAACGCCACCTGGTCAGCGGGACTCGACGTACTTCGCGAAGTCCTTGCTGCCGGTGGTCAGGGCGCCCTTGAGGATCTTCTTCACCACGAACCCCGGCAGCGGCACCTTGACGCCGATCTCGAGGTCGAACCGCACGTGCGTGCCGGTGGCGGTCGGCGTCAGCGTGTAGGTGGCGTTCTGCTCCGACTGCACCGCGCTCTTGACCAGCGTCCACGAGACGGAGTCGAGCCCGTCCCACGTGTACTCGGTGACCTCGGTGTCGGTGAGCCCGGCCGCCGCGACCTCGGCGACGACCCGGTGCGGCCGGCCGTCGTCGTGACGCGACTCGACCACGGCCGACTTGTGGGAGCCGGACCGCTGGGGCAGGTCCTCGATCGCCGCGACCGCGTCCATCACCTGCTCGGGGGTCGCCGCGACGTCGAACTCGGTGCTGCCGGAGACCGCCATGTCAGAGCCTTTCGATGATGGTGACGTTGGCCTGGCCGCCGCCCTCGCACATGGTCTGCAGACCGTAGCGGCCGCCGGTGCGCTCCAGCTCGTTCAGGAGCGTCGTCATGATCCGGGTGCCGGTGGCGCCGATCGGATGCCCCAGGGCGATGCCACCACCGTTGACGTTGACCTTGTCGTGGGGCACGTCGAGCTCGGCCATCCACGCCAGCACGACCGACGCGAACGCCTCGTTGCACTCGAACAGGTCGATGTCGGCCACCGTCATCCCGGCCTTGTCGAGGGCGTGCCGGGTGGCGTTGATCGGTCCGGTCAACATCCAGATCGGGTCGTCGGCCCGCACCGAGAGGTGGTGCACCCGGGCCCGCGGGGTGAGTCCGTGGTCGCGCACCGCCTGCTCGGACGCGACGAGCACGGCGCTGGCCGCGTCACTGATCTGCGAGGCGACCGCCGCGGTGATGCGGCCGTCCGGCGCCAGCGGCTGCAGGCCGGCCATCTTCTCCAGCGAGGTCTCGCGCGGGCACTCGTCGGTCGTGAAGGCCTGCCCGTCGGCGAGGGCGACCGGGGCGATCTCGGCGTCGAACCGCCCCTCGGCGATCGCCGTGCGGGCGCGCTCGTGGGAGGCCAGGGCGAACTCCTCCATCCGCTCGCGCGAGATGGCCCACTTCTCGGCGATCATCTCGGCCGACCGGAACTGGCTGACCTCCTGGGCGCCGTACCGCGCCTGCCAGCCGGGCGACTCCGCGAACGGGGTCGTGAACCCGTACTGGTCGGCCACGAGCATCGCGGCCGAGATCGGGATGGCGCTCATGTTCTGCAGGCCACCGGCCACGACCAGGTCCTGGGTGCCGGACATGACGCCCTGCGCTGCGAAGTGCACCGCCTGCTGGGACGAACCGCACTGGCGGTCGATCGTCACGCCGGGCACGTGGTCGGGCAGCCCCGCCACCAGCCAGGCGGTGCGGGCGACGTCGCCGGCCTGGGAGCCGATGGTGTCGCAGCACCCCATGATGACGTCGTCGACGGCGCCCGGGTCGACGCCCGTGCGGTCCATCAGGGCGCTCAGCACGTGACCGCCGAGATCGGCGGAGTGCATCGAGGCGAGCGAGCCGCCGCGGCGACCGACCGGGGTGCGGACGGCGTCGACGATGTAGGCAGTGGATGCGGTCATGGCTGTGTCCTCGGGAGGGGTGGGAGACGGTAAGACTTCGTGGGTGCGTGGTGTCCCCTCGCTCCGCTCACGGTCGGCCGCGGGCGGCCTCCCTGGGGACCGAAGGCGGTCATGTGGTGATCCCGTCGAGGAGGATGGACACGTACTGGTCGGCCACGTCGTGGTGGCTGCGCTTGCCGCCGGGGCGGTACCAACGCACCGCGACCCACACGGTGTCGCGGATGAAGCGGTGCACCAGTTCCACGTCGAGGTCGGGCCGCAGCGCCCCGGAGGCGATTCCCTCGCCCAGCAGCGTCAACCACACCTCACGGGACTGCTGGTTGCGCTCGGCGAGGTAGGAGAACCGCTCGAAGGTGCCGAGGTGGTCCGCCTCGTTCTGGAAGATCGCGACCTCGTTGCGGTGCTGGTGGATCGCCTCGAACGACACCCGCACGGCGGCCTCCAGCTTGGCGCGCGGGTCGGCGTCGCCGGCGAGGATCTCGGCGTACCGGCCGAACAGCTCCTCCTGGAAGGTCGAGAGGATCTCGTCGACCATCGACTCCTTGGAGTCGAAGTGGTGGTACAGCGAACCGCTCAGGATGCCGGCCGCGTCGGCGATGTCGCGCACCGTGGTGTTCTTGAACCCCTGGGTCGCGAACAGCTCGGCCGCGATCTGCAGCAGCTCGTCACGGCGGCTGGAGCTGGGGGGACGCACGCTCGACTGGGTCATCTCAGGCCCGCTGACTCGACACCGAGACGACCTCGCCGGTGAGGTACGAGGAGTAGCCGGATGCCAGGAACACCATCACGTTGGCCACCTCCCACGGCTCGGCCGCGCGCCCGAAGGCCTCGCGCTGCTTGAGCTCGTCGAGCAGCTCGTCGCTGGTGACCTTGGCCAGGAACGGGTGCATCGCCAACGACGGTGCCACGGCGTTGACCCGGATGCCGTGCGGGGCCACGTCGAGCGCGGCGCACCGGGTCAGCGCCATCACGCCGGCCTTGGCCGCCGCGTAGTGCGCCTGGCCCTCCTGCGCGCGCCAGCCGATGACCGAGGCGTTGTTGACGATCACGCCGCGGGTACCGGCCTCCCGCATGCGGTTGCCGGCGGCCCGCACGCAGCGGAAGGTGCCGGTGAGGGTGATGTCGAGGACCCGCGACCACTCGTCGTCGGTCATCTCCAGCACGTCGGCCGTGCCGCCGAGACCGGCGTTGTTGATCATGACGTCGACCCCGCCGCCTTCGTCCGCGACGTCCAGCAGCGCCTGCACCTGGGCCTCGTCGGTCACGTCGACCACGAGCGACCGGACCCGCTCGGCGCCGAACTCCGCGGCCAGCGTCTCGTGGGCCTCGGCGAGGCGACGCTCGTGGGTGTCGCTGATGACCAGCAGACGCGCACCCTCCTCGAGCGCCCGGCGGGCCACGGCCGCGCCGATGCCGGCGCCCGCGGCGGCGGTCACCACCACGACTCTCCCGGCCAGCAGGTCGTGCCCCGGCACGTAGTCGGGGGTGGGCTGCTCGGGTCGACGCAGCGTGGGGTCCGGACCGGTCATCCGCGGGCCTCCTTGGGAAGACCGAGCACGCGCTCGGCGAGGATGGTGCGCTGGATCTCGTCGCTGCCGCCGTAGAGCGTGTCGGCACGGGAGAACAGGAAGAGTCGCTGCCAGCGGTCAAGATCGTAGGTGGCGCCGGAGGTGGTGAGGGAGCCCGCTCCGAGCACCTCCATCGCCAGCTCGCCCAGTCGCCGGTGCCAGCCGGCCCACACGAGCTTGGCCACGTTGTCGGCGCCGGGCGTCGCGGCGGTCAGGGAGCGGACGGCGTTGACCCGCATCATCTCGAACTCGGCGCTGTGCCGGGCGAGCCGGTCGCGCAGCACCGGGTCGTCGAGGGCGCCGTTGTCGCGCGCCAGGGCCAGCAGGTCCTGCAGCTCCCGCTCGAAGCCGACCTGCTGACCCAGCACGGACACGCCGCGCTCGAACCCCAGCAGCGCCATCGCGACGCGCCACCCGTCGCCGGGGGCGCCGACGATCATCGACGCCGCGGTGCGCGCGCCGGTGAGGAAGACCTCGTTGAACTCCGAGCCGCCGGTGATCTGCTCGATCGGGCGGATCTCGACGCCGTCCTGGTCGAGCGGGAGCAGCAGGAAGGACAGACCGTGGTGGCGTGACGAGCCCGGCTCGCTGCGAGCGAGCACGAACATCCAGTCCGACTCGTGCGCCAGCGACGTCCACACCTTCTGGCCGTCCAGCACCCACTCGCCGTCGCCCTCGTCGAGCACCGCCCGGGTGCTGACCGCCGCGAGGTCGGAGCCGGCGCCGGGCTCGGAGTAGCCCTGGCACCACAGCTCGTCGACCGCCCTGATGCCGGGCAGGAACCGCTGCTGCTGCTCGGGGGTGCCGAACTCGATCAGCGTGGGCCCGAGCAGCTGCTCACCGAGGTGGTTGACCGTCTGCGGGGCGTCGGCCCGCGCGTACTCCTCGTGGAAGATGACCTGCTGGGCCGGTCCGAGGCCGCGGCCGCCGTGCTCGACCGGCCATCCGAGGCAGGTCCAGCCGTGCTCGGCGAGCAGCCGGTTCCACGCGCGACGGGCGTCGACGGCCTCGTGCTCGCGGCCCGGCCCGCCGAGGCCCTTGAGCGCCGCCCACTCGCCGGTGAGGTGCTCGGCGAGCCAGTCACGGATCTCGGTGCGGAACGCGGCGTCGGCGGTGGTGTCGGCAGGGCCGACGTGAGCTGCTGCGGTCATGCCCGGCTCCTTCCGACTCGACGACTCCCCGGCTAAGGTAGCCTACCAAGCACTTGTTTGGTTATGCGGAGGATGTGGACGTGATCGACACCGTTCCGGGTCTCGTACGCCGGGCCGCCGAGGTCCACGGCAGCGCGCCGGCGTACGTCATGGACGGCCGCACCCTGACCTTCACCGAGCTGCACGACCAGGTCCGCCGCACCGCTGCCGCGTTCGGCCGGCTCGGGCTGCGGCCCGGCGGCCGGCTGGTGCTCTGGGCGCCCAACAGCATCGAGTGGGCCGTCGCCGGACTCGCCGCCACCTACGCCGGCGGCACCCTGGTGCCCACCAACTCGCGCTACACCGCGCACGAGGTCGCCGACATCGTCGGCCGCACCGAGGCCCAGCTGGTCGTGGTCGCCGACGGCTTCCTGGGGCGCACCCAGATCGACGACCTGCGACCGCTGGTGGGCGGGACCACCGTGGTCGACCTCGCCGACCTGGCCGATCTCGCGGCCGCCAGCTCGGCCGCCGAGCTCGCCGCCGCCGACGTCACCGCCGACGCCGTGACCCCCGACGACGTGGCCGACATCCTCTTCTCCTCCGGCACCACGGGCCGACCCAAGGGCGTGCTGACCGCCCACCGCCAGACCGTCGCCGCAGCAGCGAGCTGGAGCGCGATCGGCGAGGTCACCGCCGACGACCGCTACCTGGTCATCAGCCCGTTCTTCCACTCCTACGGGTACAAGGTCGGCATCTGCGTCGGGCTGCTGCGCGGGTGCTCGCTGCACCCGATGGCCACCTTCGACCCCGAGGCGGCCCTCGCGCTGATCGAGTCCGAACGCATCACGATGGTGCCGGGCGCCCCCGCGATCTTCCTCGGCCTGCTGGAGTCCCCCGCCTTCGCCTCGACCGACACGTCGTCACTGCGGTTCGCCAACACCGGCGCCGCCAACGTGCCGGTGTCGCTGGTCGAACGTCTGCAGACCGAGCTGGGCTTCGACCTGGTCATCACCGCGTTCGGCATGACCGAGTGCGTCGTCGCCACGATGTGCCGCCGCGGCGACAGCGACGAGACCGTGGCCACGACGTGCGGCCGTGCCATCGACGGCATGGAGGTGGCGATCGCCCACCCCGAGACCGGCGAGCACCTCCCGGCCGGCCACGAGGGCGAGCTGCTGCTGCGTGGCCAGCAGGTGATGCTGGGCTACCTCGACGACCCGGCCGCGACCGCCGAGGCCGTCGACGCCGACGGCTGGCTGCACACCGGCGACGTGGGGGTCCTCGACGAGCGCGGACACCTGCGCATCACCGACCGGCTCAAGGACATGTACATCTGCGGCGGGTTCAACGTGTACCCGGCCGAGGTCGAGCAGGCGCTCACCCGCATCGACGGTGTCGTCGACGTGGCCGTCGTCGGGATGCCCGACCCGCGCCTGGGCGAGGTCGGCCGGGCGTTCGTGGTCCGCCGCGACGACTCCGGCCCGGACGAGGCGGCCGTCGTCGAGGCGGCCCGCGAGCGACTGGCGAACTTCAAGGTCCCGCGCGAGGTCGTCTTCGTCGACGCGCTCCCGCGGAACCTCTCCGGCAAGGTCCTGAAGAACGAGCTGCGTGACGAAGGGAAGAACAGATGACCGAGGCCACACCGCCCACGGAGGACGTCGTCACCTACGAGGTCACGGACCACGTCGCCCGCATCACCCTGAACCGTCCCGAGTACCGCAACGCCCAGAACTCGAAGATGACGTACGCGATCGACGCCGCCCTGCAGCGGGCCACCGACGACGACGACGTCAAGGTGATCGTGCTGGCCGGCAACGGCAAGCACTTCTGCGCCGGGCACGACATCGGCACCCCCGGCCGCGACGTCGACCAGACCTTCGACCGCCAGGCCGTCATCTGGTGGGACCACACCGACAAGGCCGGTGGCGACCAGCGGTTCGCGCGCGAGTCCGAGGTCTACCTCGGCATGTGCCGCCGGTGGCGCGAGGTGCCCAAGCCGATGATCGCGATGGTGCACGGCGCCTGCATCGCCGGCGGCCTCATGCTGGCGTGGTCGTGCGACTTCATCATCGCCTCCGACGACGCGTTCTTCTCCGACCCGGTCGTGCGCATGGGCATCCCCGGCGTCGAGTACTTCGCCCACCCGTGGGTCATGAACCCGCGGGCCGCGAAGGAGTTCCTGTTCTCCGGCGACCGGTTCAGCGCCGATCGGGCGCTCGCCCTCGGCATGGTCAACCAGGTCGTGCCGCGCGACGAGCTGGAGAGCACCGTACTGGGCCTGGCCGGACGGATCGCGCAGATGCCGCGCTTCGGCCTGGCCCTGACCAAGAAGGCCGTCAACCAGGCCGAGGACCTGCAGGGCCTCCGGGCCGGCATGGACTCGGTGTTCGGCCTGCACCACTTCGCGCACGCCCACAACGCCGAGGTCGGCGGCGACTCGCTCGGCGGCCTGGACGCCAAGGGCATGGCCGCGGGCAACAAGGCCCAGGACCCCGCCGCGAAGGACAACGGGTGAACCTCGACCTCTCGCCCGACGAGCTCGCCTTCCGCGACGAGGCGCGGGCCTGGCTGACCGCCAACGTCCCCGCCGAGCGACTGCCCTCGATGGACACCGCCGAGGGGTTCGCCGCCCACCAGCAGTGGGAGCGCCGGCTCGCCGACGCCCGCTGGTCGGTGGTGTCGTGGCCCGAGGAGTTCGGGGGTCGGGGCGCCTCGCTCGTGGAGTGGGTGATCTTCGAGGAGGAGTACTACCGCGCCGGCGCACCCGGACGGGTCTCGCAGAACGGGATCTTCCTGCTGGCCCCGATCATCTTCGACCACGGCACGGTCGACCAGCAGCAGCGGTGGCTGCCGTCGATGGCGACCGGCGAGACCATCTGGGCGCAGGCGTGGTCCGAGCCCGAGGCCGGGTCGGACCTCGCGTCGCTGCGTTCCACCGCCCGCAAGGTCGACGGCGGGTGGGTCCTGGACGGGCAGAAGACGTGGTCGTCGCGGGCGTCCTACGCCCATCGGGGATTCGGCCTGTTCCGGTCCGACCCGGAGGCCCAGCGGCACCGCGGCCTGACCTACGTGTGCTTCGACCTGGACGCCCCCGGCGTGACGGTGCGACCCATCGCCCAGCTCGACGGCGAGGCCGGCTTCGCCGAGATCTTCCTCGACGAGGTGTTCGTGCCCGACGCCGACGTGCTGGGGGCGCCCGGTGCCGGGTGGCAGGTGGCGATGAGCACCGCCGGCAACGAGCGCGGGCTGTCGCTGCGCTCCCCCGGACGCTTCTGCGCGGCAGCGGACCGGCTGCTGGACCTGCACGCCGAGCGGCCGGATCCCGCGGCCGCGGCCTCGGTCGTCGACGCCTGGGTGCGCGCCGAGGCCTACCGGCTGTACACGTGGGGCACGGTCACGCAGCTCGCCGGAGGCGGCGACATCGGTGCGGCCGGGTCGGTCAACAAGATCTGGTGGAGCGAGCTGGACACCGCGCTGCACGAGACCGCCTTGGACCTGCTGGGCCCCGAGGCCGAGGCGGAGTCGCCGTGGACCGACGGCTACCTGTTCTCGCTGTCCGGTCCGATCTACGCCGGCACCAACGAGATCCAGCGCAACATCGTCGCCGAGCGGATCCTGGGTCTGCCGCGGGAGCCGCGCAGGGAGGACGGGCGATGAGGTTCACCCCCACGACCGAGCAGACGGGGTTCGCCCGGTCGCTCGACGACCTCCTGACCCGGTCCGACACCGTCGCCGCCAACCGGGCGTGGGCGCGGGGCGAGCACGGGCCCGGGCTCGGCCTGTGGAAGCGGCTGGCCGATCTGGGCGTCACCTCCCTGGCCACCGAGGCCACGCCCGTCGAGGTGCGCATCGCCTTCGAGGCCCTCGGTCGGCACGCCGTGCCGGGGCCGTGGGTCGAGTCGGCCGCCTACCTGCCGGTGGCGCTCCCCGACGTCGACCTGACCGACACGATCGCGACCGTGGCCGTGCTGCCGCACGTCCCGTACGCCCTCGACGCCGACGTCGCCGACACCGTGTACGTGGTGACAGGCGGAGCGCTGTCCACGGCCACGGCCGGGGCGCCGGTCACGTCGGTGGACCCGTCGCGGCGGCTCGTCGAGGTCGTCGCCGGTGACCCGGTCGACCACGGCGACCTCGACCGGGCGTTCGACCTGGCGGCGTTCGCCACGGCCGCCCAGCTGCTCGGCGCCGGCGAGCGGGTGCTGGCCGACTCCGTCGCCTACGTCTCGCAGCGCACCCAGTTCGGGCGCACGATCGGCTCCTACCAGGCGATCAAGCACCAGCTGGCCGACGTGCGCGTGGCGCTCGACTTCGCCCGGCCGCTGCTGGACGGGGCGGGGGTCGAGCTGACCCCCCGCTCGGTGTCGGCGGCCGCGATCCAGTGCGCCGACGCCGCCCGGCTCGCCGCCCGGGTGGGCCTGCAGGTGCACGGGGCCATCGGGTACACCCAGGAGTACGACCTCAGCCGGTGGCTGCTACGCATCCGCGCGCTGCAGTCGGCGTGGGGCACCCCCGCCTGGCACCGCGAACGCCTCCTCGCCGACCTCCTCGCCGAGCGGGCTGCCCGGTGAGCCCGGGCACGATCGCGGTCCCCAAGGACGAGCTCTGCGAGGACTGTGAGCGAAGCGAGGGGACCCACCCGGGCCTGCCCGCTCGGGGGTTCGCCTCGGACTTCGTCCTCACAGTCGCTGCGCTCCTTGGCGAACAGAACCGGGTCGCTCATGACTGACCCGGTCCCCACCCCCGAGCACCTCGAGCTGGCCCGGTCGGTCCGGCAGCTGCTGGAGCGCCGCTCCGACAGTCGGGCCGTGCGGAGCGCGATGGCCGGGCCCGTCGGGTTCGACACCGCCCTGTGGTCGACGTTGTGCGACCAGCTCGGCGTGGCCGCCCTGGCCGTGCCGGAGGAATGTGGGGGCGCCGGCTTCACCGCCGCGGAGACCCACGTCGTCCTCGAGGAGCTCGGCCGGGCGCTCACCCCGTCGCCCCTCCTGGCCTCGGTCGTCACGAGCGCCGTCCTGGTCGCGGCGGGCGGGGCCGACGACCTGCTGGAGCGCATCGCCGCCGGCGCAGTTGCCACCTTGGCCTGGTCCGGGACCACCGACACCGTGGCAGCGACCGTGGGCGTGCGGCACGCCGATGGACGGCTCAGCGGCTCGGTGGCGCCGGTGCTGAACGGCGACGCGGCCGAGATCCTGCTGGTTGCCGCCCACCACGACGACGGCGTGGGCCTGTTCGAGGTCGACCCGGCCGCACCGGGTGTGCACCTGGAGCGGGTGTCAGGGATGGACCCCACCTCGGGCTTCGCCACCCTGGACCTCGAAGGCGCTCCCGCGCGTCTGGTCGCCGCCGACGCCACGGCCGCGCTGGCGGCGGCCCACCGCGCCGGCACCCTGGCGACCACGGCGCTCGCGAGCGGGTGCGCCCGCCGCGGCCTCGACATGACCGTGGGGTACACGCAGCAGCGCGAGCAGTTCGGCCGCCCGCTGGCGTCGTTCCAGGCCCTCAAGCACCGGATGGCCGACCTGCTGGTCCTGGTGCAGGTGACGCAGGCCGGCGCGTGGGCCGCGGTCCAGGCCGTCGTGCACGACACCCCGGACGCCGACCGCCTGGTCGCGTCGGCCGCGTCGTACGCCAAGGACGCCGTGACGGCGGTGGCCGCCGAGACCGTCCAGCTGCACGGCGGAATCGCCATCACCTGGGAGCACGACGCCCACCTGGTGTTCAAGCGGGCCCAGGCGCTGAACCAGCTGTTCGGCCTGCCCCACCACCACCGCGCCGCCCTGGTCTGACCGGCCTCAGTCCAACGACCCGGCGACCGAGTCGGGTCGGACCCAGCTCGGCCGGATGAACAGTCCGGTCGCCTCCACGGCGGGTCGGTCGTCGCCGGCGGCGTCGCTGAGGTGGGCGGTGACGGTGACCTTGCGCTCGTCCTCACGGGTGATCCGCGCGCGCATGTGCACCGTGCCGAGGGGCAGCGGCCGGAGGTAGCGCAGGGTGAGGGTGCCGGTGACGATCAGCCGGGTGTGCTCCGCGCTGGCCGTCTCCCCCATCAGGTGGTCCAGCACCAGGGCCGACACACCGCCGTGCACGCAGCCCGGCGGACCCTCGTAGGCCACGCCCAGCTCGACCTCGGAGAACACCGACCCGTCGTCGTCCCACGTCAGGACCACCGGCGGTGCGATCGCGTTGCGCACCCCCACGACCGCGTTGCCCCAGTTCCACGATCGACCCTCGGCGTTGAAGTGGATGCCGGCCGGGTCCGGCGGGGCGTCCTCGGCGAGGATCGTCGTGGCCCGACGGACGAGCTCACGGGCCTGCTCGACCCGGCCGGCGTCCACCCCGGTGCGGATCGCGACGTCGACGAGCCGGCGGATGTCGCCGGTCAGCGCCCCGTAGAGGCGCTCGGCGGCCTCGACCTCCGCGGTGGTGAGGTCGAGCTGCGAGAACGACTCGGCCGAGAGCCTCACGCGGGCGCGCTCAGGCCGAGTCGGGAGGCGAGCTTGTCGAGGTAGGCCATCACCTCGTCCTCCCCGAGGTCGGGCACGCCCCAGATCAGCTCGGTGGCGCGGGCCGCCCCCCAGTCGGCGAAGTCCTCGGCGGTCGGCTTCTTGGCCACCAGGATCCGCACGTCGGGTTCACCGTCACGACCGGCCGCCGCCCACTCGGTGCGCAGCAGCTCGGCCTTGGCGGCGATGTCGGTCTCGATGGGGGTCGTCATCCAGCCGTCGGCGTGCTGGGCGATCCACTTCATGGTCTTGGGCCCGCCGCCGGCGCCGATGATCACGGGGATCTGCCCCTGCGGCGGCTTCGGGTACGCCCAGCTGGGGCCGAAGGAGACGAACTCGCCGGAGTACGACGCCTCCTCCTGGGTCCACAGGGCGCGCATCGCCTCGAGGTACTCCTTCAGGACGGTCCGGCGCTTGCCGGCCGGCACGCCGTGGTCGGCCAGCTCGTCGGTGTTCCACCCGAACCCGGCGCCGATCGTGACCCGACCGCCGGACAGGTGGTCGAGGGTCGCCAGCGTCTTGGCGAGCGTGAGCGGGTCGGACTCGACGGGCAGGCAGACCGCGGTCGACAGGCCGATCCGGGTGGTCACGGCGGCGCACGTGGCCAGCGAGGTCCACGGGTCGAGCGTCCGCAGGTAGCGGTCGTCGGGCAGCTGCTCACCGCCCGTCGGGTGGAGTGCCTCCCGCTTCACCGGGATGTGGGTGTGCTCGGGCACGTAGATCGTGTCGAAGCCGCGGGCCTCCGCGGCCCGGGCGAGGTCGGCCGGCGTGATGCCGCGGTCTGAGGTGAAGAGCACGATGCCGTTGCGCATGGGTCTAATGTAGAACGTGTTCTAGTGTTCTGGTGCGAGGAAGGGCTCACGACATGGCCACCGACGTCTTCGAGCCCGCGGTCCTGGGGCCGGTCCGCCTGCGCAACCGCACCGTCAAGGCCGCCACCTTCGAGGGTCGGACGCCGGGCGGTCTCGTCACGGACGACCTGATCGACTACCACCTCGCGCCGTCGCGGGGCGGGGTCGGCCTGACGACGGTCGCCTACCTGGCCGTCGCGCCGGAGGGTCGCACGTACCGCGACGTGATCGTCGTCGACGAGCGGTCGGCCCCCGGCCTCGCCCGACTCACGGACGCGGTGCACTCCACCGGGGCGAGGATCGCCGGTCAGCTCGGCCACGCCGGACCGGTCGCCGACGGCCGGTCCAACGGGGTGCACGCGCTCGCCGCTTCGCGCATGCCGTCTCCCCTCAGCCTGCAGATGATCCGGTCGCCCTCCGCGGCCGACATCGCCCGGATCACCGCCGACTACGTGCGGTCGGCCCGGCTCATGGTCGAGACCGGATTCGACGTCCTCGAGATCCACATGGCGCACGGCTACCTGCTCAGCTCGTTCCTCGCGCCGAAGCAGAACCGCCGCACCGACCGGTGGGGCGGGTCGCTGGAGAACCGTGCCCGGTTCGCCCGCGACGTCGCCCGGGCCGTGCGCGAGGAGGTGGGCGACGCAGTCGCCGTGACCGCGAAGATCGGCATGACCGAGGGCTCCCCCGCCGGCTTCTCGATGCCCGAGAGCGTCGAGTTCGCGCGGATGCTGGAGGCCGACGGCCACCTGGACGCGCTCGAGCTGAGCGCCGGCAGCTCGCTGCTGAACCCCATGTACCTGTTCCGCGGCGACGTGCCGCTGAAGGAGTTCGCGGCCCACATGCCGCTGCCCGTGCGGCTCGGCCTGCGGACCCCGGTCGGCAAGCGGTTCTTCAAGGAGTACCCGTTCGAGGAGGGGTTCCTGCGCGACAAGGCCCTGACCTTCCGCGCGGCCGTGGACATGCCGCTGATCGCCCTCGGCGGCATCAACGACCGCGCCACGATGGACCGCGCCATGGCGGAGGGTTTCGAGTTCGTGGCGATGGGCCGTGCGCTCCTGCGCGAACCCGACCTGGTCAACCGGATGCAGGCCGGCGAGACCACCCGGGGCGCCTGCATCCACTGCAACCAGTGCATGCCGACGATCTACACCGGCACCCGCTGCACGGTCGTCGATCCCTGAGGCGGAGCCGTCAGCCGTCGTCCGTCGTGCGGTACGCGCCGCGGTGGTACAGCAGCGGCGCGGTGGAGTCTCCGGTGCCGAGGTCCTCGATGCGGCCGATCACGAGGTAATGGTCGCCGGTCTCGTGGACGGCGTGGATCGAGCAGTCGACCCACCCGACGACACCGTCGAGCAGCGGCATGCCGCCGGCGGTGGGATGCCAGTCGATGCCGGCGAACTTGTCGTCGGCCCGGGAGGCGAACGCGTTGGACACCGCGGCCTGGTCGGCGGCCAGGAAGTTGACGCAGAAGCGGCGGGCCAGCTGGATCGCGGCGAAGGCCCGCGAGGTCTTCATGGGCAGGAACGCGACCAGGGGCGGGTCGAGCGAGACGCTGGTGAACGACTGGCAGGTCATGCCCACGGGCGCACCGCCGTGCACGGTCGTGACCACGGTGACGCCGCTGGCGTAGCGGCCGAGCACGTCACGGAACGTGAGCGCGGCGGCCTGGGCGGCCTCGTTGTCGAAGTGCACGACCTCGCCCGGGAGCCACGCGAACTCACCGTTCTCGGCGCCCATGAAGGAGTCGATCAGCTCCCGGGGCGGCCACGACACGGCCGCGTCGGGGTTCATGCCGTCCGGCACCCCTGAACCTGTCACGGATCCCATGCGGCCCCCTAGCCCGACTGGCCGAACGCGTGGCCCCAGTACGAGACGGCGGTCGACTCGCGGGCCACCCAGCGCTGGTCGTCGACGGTCAGGCCCTCGCAGCCGAACTCGATGTCGAACCCGCCCGGCGACCTGACGTAGAACGACACCATCTCGTCGTTCATGTGCCGGCCGAGGGTCGCCGATAGCGGCGCACCGTGCTTGCGCACCCGCTCCAGGGCGCGTCCGACGTCGTCGAGCTTCTCGACCTCGAGCATCAGGTGCACGCATCGGCTCGGGTTCGGCATCGGCAGGAACGCCAGCGAGTGGTGGCGCGGGTTGACCCCCAGGAAGCGGAGCCACACCTTGGAGCCCGGCTCCTTGCCGACGAACTCGCCCGGCATGCTCATGGAGTCGCGCAGCCGGAAACCGAGCACGTCACGGTAGAAGCGCAGCGCCTCCACGTCGTCGTCGACCGGCACGACCACATGGCCCATGCCCTGCTCGCCGGTGACGAACCGGGCGGCGTACGGCGTGACCACGGGCCGCGACTCGTAGGTGATGCCGTGGAACAGCTCGAACACGTTGCCCGAGGGGTCGGTGAACCGGAGCATCTCCTGGACCCGGCGGTCGGCCAGCTCCTCGGCGGTGCCCTCGGTGAAGTCGACGCCCGCCTTGATCAGGTGCTCACGCGCGGCCTGCAGGGCGTCGTGGTCGGCGAGCTCCCAGCCGACGCAGTCGAGCCGGTCCTCCTCGGCCGGCACGACGACCAGCCGGGCGGAGACCTCGTCGATCCGGAAGTACAGGTTCGCAGGTGTCGGACCGCGGCCCTCGGCCAGCCCGAGCACCTTGACGGCGAAGTGGCGCCACGCCTCCAGGTCGGTGGACCCGACCCGCGCGTACCCCATCGATCTGATGTCGATCATGCAGGATCCCCCTGGCCCCTCGGTCGTTCGACGTGGCGGGACAGGTAGGCCGTGCAGACCTGGCGGAACTCCTCGGCCGCCTCGATCTGGGCCCAGTGCCCGCAGTTCGGGAAGACGTGCAGCGTCGCCTTCGGGATCATCTTGAGTGCCACGAGGGCACCGTCGAGCGGGTTGACCCGGTCCTCACGGCCCCACGTGAGCAGCGTCGGCCGGCGCAGCTGGTGGGCGTCGCGCCACAGCAGACCGTCCTCGTAGCTGTCGGGGTTCCAGAACGACATGCCCATCGACTGCAGGGCCTCCTGCGCGCCCGGTGCGGTGGCGTCGGCGAACCGTTGCGCCACCAGCTCGGCGGTGACCAGGGACTGGTCGACCACCATCGTGGAGATGAAGGCCCGCAGCGCGTCCTCCGACGGCGCCATGGAGAAGTCCATCAGACGCTTGACGCCCTCGGTGGGGTCGGCGTGGAACAGGTTGAGCGAGAGCCCGCCGGGTCCCATCAGCACCAGGCGGCCGACCCGCTCGGGGAACATCAGCGCGAAGCGCATCGCCGTGCCGCCACCCAGGCTGTTGCCGAGCAGGTGGATGCGGTCGATGCCCAGCTCGTCGAGGAAGTCCTTGAGCACCGTGGCCGAGAACCGGAAGTAGTTGCCGACGACCGGCGGCTTGTCGCTCTGCCCGAACCCGGGCTGGTCGACCAGGATCGTGCGGAAGTCCTCGGCGAAGCCCGGCAGGGCCGGACCGAAGTTCGACCAGGCCGAGGCACCGGGACCGCCGCCGTGCAGCATCACGAGCGGGAGCCCGCCACCGAGCGGGGTCGGTGCGCCGGCCTCGTAGTAGTTGAGGGTCAGCTCGCCGGCCTTGGCCGAACGGCGGGTGCTCTCCCGGTCGAGGCCGGCCCGGCCAGCCCCCGACTGCTCCGGGCCCGCCATCAGTACATCCCGGGGTCGACCTTGTGACCGAACTCGAACATGCCGTACATCTGCAGCGCACGCTCGGGATCGTTGGCCGCGTGCACCCGGCCGGCATGCGCGTCGCGCCATGCCCGCTGGAGGTAGGTGCCGGTGGCGAGCGCGCGGCCGCCGGAAGCCTCGAACAGCTCGTCGATCGCGTCGATCGCCCGCTGCGTGCCGAGCACCTGGTCGCGCCGGACCCGCAGGCGCAGGGACAGCGGGATCTTCTCGCCCTTGGCCACGTGGGCCTGCTCCTCGCGGATGTTGGACATACACAGCGCCCAGGCGCCGTCGATCTGGCTGGAGGCACGGGCGATGCGGACGGCCGCGAACGGGTCCGACGACGCCTTCTCGCCGGCGTAGGCCGCGCGGACGCGCTTCTGCTGCATCTCGACGTGCTCGGCGTACGCGCCGCGGGCCATGCCCACGATCGGCGCGGTGATCGCGGTGGTGAACAGCGAGTGGAACGGCATCTTGTACAGGTCGCCGGGGTTCTGCTCCTGGCCCGGGCCGACGCAGCGGCCGGTCTCGCTCATCGAGAGCGTGAACTCCTCGGGGATGAAGGTCTCGGCGACCACGATGTCGTTGGAGCCGGTGCCGGCGAGGCCGATGACGTTCCAGACGTCGATGATCTCGTACTTGTCGCGCGGCACCAGGAAGGTCTTGAAGTCGACGATCTGGCCGGCCTCGTCGAACACCAGGCCACCGAGCAGCACCCACGAGCAGTGTGCGGAGCCCGACGAGAAGCTCCAGCGGCCCTGCAGCAGGTAGCCGCCGTCGGTGACGGTGGCCTTGCCGGTGGGCGCGTAGGACGAGCTGACGCGGGTGGAGGTGTCCTCACCCCACACCGCCTGCTGCGCGTCGTCGTGGAACAGCGCGATCTGCCACGGGTGGACGCCGACGACCGAGCAGATCCAGCCGGTGGAGCCGCACGCCGACGCGATCATGCTGATCGCGGAGTAGAAGTCGAGCGGGTCGGACTCCAGGCCCTCGAAGCGCTTCGGCTGGAGCAGCTTGAAGAAGCCGACCTCGTCGAGCTCCTTGACCGACGCCTCCGGCACCTGCCTCAGGCGGTCGGTCTCCTCCGCACGGTCACGGAATCCGGGCAGCAGGTCGCGCACACCGTCCAGCACAGCTTGGCTCATCGTCAGCTCCTTCGAGGTCCTGACCCCAATACTAGAACACGTTCTAGCAGACGTCCATCCGGGCGAAACGCTGTGAACTGGAACACGTTCTAGGTACCGTCAGGGCCATGGACACCCCCCGCATGAGCAAGGCCGAGTCGCTGACCAGGGTCGCGATCGCGTACGTCGTGGCGTTCGGAGCCGGCGGCGCCTGGTTCTTCGCGGGCCCCGAGACCGCGTGGTTGTGGCTCGACGGACTGATCGCCGACCTCATCGCGACGGTCGTGGTGTTCGTCGCCAGCCGCCTGCACCACAACTCCAGCTTCTACGACGCGTACTGGAGCGTGCTGCCGCCGCTGCTGATGATCGGCTGGTGGATCCGCTCCGACGCCCCCGTCGACGACCCGCGCTCGTGGCTCGTGCTCGGCGTCATCATGTTCTGGGCGATCCGGCTCACCGGCAACTGGATCTACGCATTCCCCGGACTGCACCACGAGGACTGGCGGTACCCGCAGCTGCGCAACCAGGCCGGCCGGGCCGAGGCGGTCGTCGACCTCATGGCGATCCACGTCGTCCCCACGCTGCAGGTGTTCCTCGGCATGGTGCCGGCCTACGTCGTGGTGACCCGCACGGGTCGCGACCTCGGCCTGCTCGACCTGCTGGCCGTGCTGGTCGGAGTCGGCGCCGTGGTGCTGCAGTTCGTCGCCGACCTGCAGATGTACCGGTTCGCGCGCACCCGGCAGCCCGGCGAGGCGATGGACCGGGGGCTCTGGGCCTGGTCGCGGCATCCCAACTACTTCGGCGAGTTCAGCTTCTGGTTGTCGCTGGCGATCTTCGGGCTCGCCGCCGACCCCGACACGTGGTGGTGGATCTTCGTGGGTGCTGCAGCGATGTGCCTGCTGCTGCAGGCCGCCAGCATCCCGCTGATGGAGAAGCGCAGCCTCGAGCGGCGGCCCAGCTACTCCGACGTGATCGACCGGGTGCCGAGGTTCGTCCCGCGGCCCCCGCGCCGCGACCGCACCTCGGTGTGAGCACGCCGCGGGTGGTGGTCGCCGGGTTGGGCGACAGCGGCCTGCTCACGGCCATCCACCTCGCCCGGCGCGCCGAGGTCGTCGGCATCTCGTCGCGCCCCGGCCTGGTCAGTGGCCAGGAGCTGGGCGTGCGGCTCGCCCGGCCGCACGACTGGGTGCGCGACTACTGGATCTCCTTCGAACGCTTCCGACGCCTCGACCCGGTGCGGATCGTCCACGGCACGCTGACCGGCCTCGACCTCGACGGGCGGTCGGTGCAGGTCACCGACGCGGATGGAGCTGCCCGGGAGGAGCCGTTCGACGTCCTCGTGATCGCGACCGGCGTGACCAACGGCTTCTGGCGACGGCCTGATCTGCTGACCGCCGACGACGTCGCCTCGGGACTCGACGCGACGCACGCCCGTCTGGCTGCTGCTGCGTCGATCGCCGTGGTCGGTGGCGGCGCCGCGGCGGTGAGCAGCGCCCTGAACCTCGCGACCCGGTGGTCCGAGAAGCAGGTCGACCTGTACTTCCCGGGTGAGCGCCCGCTCTTGCAGCACCACCCGCGGGTCTGGCGGACCCTGCGTGCTCGCCTGGTCGAGCACGGGGTCGGCCTGCACCCCGGCCACCGCGCGGTGGTGCCCGACGGCTTCGACGGTGACCGGATCACCGAGGGGACGATCGCCTGGAGCACCGGCCAGGAGCCGGTGTCGGCCGACGCCGTGCTGTGGACGATCGGTGGGGTGCGGCCCAACACCGCGTGGCTGCCCCGGTCTCTGCTCGACGAGCAGGGATTCGTCGCGGTCGGGCCGGACCTACGGGTGCCCGGGCACGTGGGCGTCTACGCGATCGGCGACGTCGCCGCCACCGACCCGCTCCGCAGCTCGGCCCGCAACCGCGCCGACAAGCTCCTCGCCCGCAACATCCGGGCCGAGCTGCGCGGGCGTCCGTTGCGGGCCTACCGGCCACCTCGAGGCCGCTGGGGCTCAGTCGTCGGCGTGCAGCCCGACGGACTCCAGGTCTTCGCGACCGACGGCCGGGCCTACCGGTTCCCCGCCTGGACGATCCGCCGGATCCTGCAGGGCCTCATCGTCCGCCGCGGCATCTACCGCGGCATCCGTCCTCCCCGCCGGGCGGTGGATTCGCGACCGAATGGCCCGGCAGGTGGAAACGGGACCGAATGAGGGGCTATTCGGTCTCAGATCCACCGCCCGGCGGGAGGGTGGCCGTCAGAGGGGGTCGAACAGGTAGCGACTGGAGGGCACGAGGTCGAGGTCGCGGTCGGCGCCGATCCGCGTGACGCTGTCCATCAGCCGGGTGAGGCGGTCGGTCAGCTCGGCGTCGTCGCCGTCGCTGCCGTAGAAGGCGTGCATGTCGCTGACGGCCGCGGCCGGGAACAGCTCCTCGACCAGCGCGGCCACCGGCGGGGCTTCGGGGGTCACCGCCTCGACCACCACGTTCTGCAGGTAGCCGAAGGTCGCCTGCGTGGCGATGGCGACCGGGGTGTGGTCGACCAACCAGCGGTGCAGCCACTCCTCGTGGGTCAGCTCGGCCGGGCGACGCAGCAGGGCGACGTTGGCCAGGGCGTCGGCCCGGACGCCTTCGCCCATCTCGGGCGGGTCGATCGGTCGGCGTTCGTCGACCTGCCATCCGGCCACCCGGTCCGACGACTCCCCCAGCACGGCCAGGACGTCGCCGAGCCCGGTCGGCCCGGACGCGGTCCACACGCTCACGACGGCCGAGATGGCCGGCTCTGTCGTCGGGATCCGCATGGCCTGGGCCACCGGCTCGTCGTCGAGGTTGACCTGCAACCGGGTCACCCCGGCAGCGGCGAGCTCCTCGCGCGGCCCGGCGCCGAGCAACGCCCCGGCGCCGTCGCCCCACAGGGCGAACATGTACTTGGTCACGGCTGAGTCACTGACCGCCGCCGGCCTTGAGCATCAGGGCGATGTCGATCAGCTGATCCTCCTGGCCGCCGATCAGCTGGCGCCGGCCGGCCTCGAGCAGGATCTTGGCGCCCGACACGTCGTACCGCTCCGCGGCGTTGCCCGCGTGCTTGAGGAACGACGAGTACACGCCCGCGTAGCCCATCATCAGCGTCATCCGGTTGAGCGTGCACTCCTCGGGCATGGCCGGACGCACCACGTCCTCGGCGGCGTCGACGATCTGCAGGAAGTCGACCCCGGTGTTCCAGCCGAGCTTGTCAGCGACCCCGATGAACGCCTCGAGCGGCGTGTTGCCGGCCCCGGCACCGAAGCGCCGCACGGACCCGTCGATCTGGGTCGCCCCGGCACGGGCGGCGATCACCGTGTTGGCGACGCCGAGCCCGAGGTTCTCGTGGCCGTGGAAGCCGACCGTCGCCTCGCCACCGATCTCGGCGACCACCGCGGCCACCCGGTCGGCGACCCCCTCCATGACCAGCGCACCGGCGGAGTCGACGACGTAGACGCACTGGCACCCGGCGTCGACCATGATGCGTGCCTGCCGGGCCAGGGTCTCCGGCGACTGCGTGTGGCTCATCATGAGGAAGCCGACGGTCTCCAGGCCCAGCTCACGCGCCAGCCCGAAGTGCTGCCGGGAGGTGTCGGCCTCGGTGCAGTGCGTCGCGATGCGACAGATCTGGCCACCGTTGTCCTGGGCGGCGCGGATGTCGTCCTTGGTGCCGACACCGGGCAGCATGAGGAACGCGATGCGGGCCCGGGTCGCGGTCTCGGCCGCGAGCTTGATCAGCTCCTGCTCGGGCGTCCGCGAGAAGCCGTAGTTGAACGACGAACCGCCCAGGCCGTCGCCGTGGGTCACCTCGATGACCGGGATGCCCGCGGCGTCGAGCGCACCCACGATGCTGCGCACCTCGTCGGGCACGAACTGGTGCCGCTTGTGGTGCGAGCCGTCTCGCAGGCAGGTGTCGGTCAGGCGCAGGTCGAGGTCGCTGGTGGGGTCGGTCTGCGACCAGGTGCGGGGCAGCACGTCGACCGAGCGGTCCACACCGGAGACGGGAGCGGGTGCGTTCATCGTGCGATCTCCTTCGCGATCGACTCGCCGACCCGGGCCGCGGCGGCGGTCATGATGTCGAGGTTGCCGGCGTACGGGGGCAGGTAGTCGCCCGCGCCCTCCACCTCGACGAAGATGCTGACCTTCGTCATGCCCTGCGTGGCGGCCGACGCGTCGTCGAACTGCGGGTCCTGCAGCAGGCGGTAGCCCGGCACGTACTCCTGCACTGCGGCGGCCATGCGGAACACCGACTCGCTGATCGCGTCGCGGTCGGCGTCGGCCGACACCCCGCAGAAGATCGTGTCGCGCATGATCATCGGCGGGTCGGCCGGGTTGAGGATGATGATCGCCTTGCCGCGCTCGGCCCCGCCGATCGTCTCGACCCCGGCACTGGTGGTGCGGGTGAACTCGTCGATGTTGGCGCGGGTGCCGGGTCCGGCCGAGGCGCTGGAGACCGACGCGACGATCTCGGCGTAGGGCACGGCGGTGACCCGCGAGACCGCGTTGACCATCGGGATCGTGGCCTGACCGCCGCAGGTGATCATGTTGACGTTCATCGCCGTGACGTGCTCCTCGCCGTTGACCGGCGGGATGACCGCCGGACCCACGGCTGCGGGGGTCAGGTCGATCGCCCGGATGCCCGCCTCGGCGTAGCGGGGCGCGTACTCGCGGTGCACGTACGCCGAGGTGGCCTCGAAGATCAGGTCGGGCAGCTCGTCACCCTTCAGCAACCAGTCGACCCCCTCGTGCGACGCCTCGACGCCGCGCTTGCGGGCCAGCTCGAGGCCCTCGGACGTGGGATCGACGCCGATCATCCACCGGGGTTCGATCGTGTCGCTGCGGAGCAGCTTGTACAGCAGGTCGGTGCCGATGTTGCCCGGCCCGACGATGGCTGCGGTGACCTTGGTGCTCATCTGGTGCTCACTCCTCGAACGACACGGTCAGGGGCTCGAACCCGCTGATGGACGCCGTGACGCGGTCACCCGCGGCGAACGGCACGAAGGGGCCGAGGGCCCCGGACAGGATCAGGTGGCCGGCCCGCAGTGGGTCCCCGAAGCGGGCGGCCTGGACGGCGAGCCACCGGAGGGCCTCCAGCGGATCGCCGAGGCAGGCCGCACCGGTGCCCGACGAGCGCTCCTCGTCGTTGATGGTCAGGCTCATCAGGACGTCCCGCGGCTCGATCTCACCGAGCGGGAGCCCGGCGTCACCGACGACGTAGAGGCCGCTCGACGCGTTGTCGGCGACGGTGTCGGTGAACTCGATGTCCCAGTCGGCGATGCGGGAGTCGACGATCTCCAGCGCCGGGAGCGCCACGTCGACCGCGGCGCGGACGAGGTCGAGGGTGATCTGCTCCTCGGGCACGTCGATGTCGGCGCCGAGTCGGAACGCGACCTCTGCCTCGACCCGCGGCTGCAGCAGGGTGCGCATCGAGATCGGGGTGCCGTCGGTGCCGTGGCTCACGTCCATGTCGCTGAGCAGGTAGCCGAAGTCGGGCTGGTCGACCCCGAGCTGCTGCTGGACGGCCACCGAGGTGGCGCCGATCTTGCGGCCCACCACGGTCGCGCCGGCGGCCAACCGGTCCCGCACCAGACCCTGCTGCACGGCGTACGCCGCGGCCAGGTCGTCGGTGCCGATCAGGTCGCGGACCGCAGCGCACGGCACCCGGGTCCGCAGGGCCAGCGCCAGCCGGTCGGTGGCGGCCGCGACGGCCGTGGGATCTGCCTGGGTGGAGGACACCTCGCCATACTAGAACCTGTTACAGTTTTGCGGAACCCAGCCCCGACCGGAGGTCCGATGGAACACACCTACGACGTCGTCGTCGTCGGCGCCGGAGGAGCGGGCATGACCGCCGCCCTCGCCGCCGCCAAGCGTGGCCTCGACACCGTCCTCATCGAGAAGAGCGAGCACTTCGGTGGTTCCACCGCACGGTCGGGCGGCGGCGTCTGGGTCCCCGGCAACCGTGCACTCCGCTCCGCCGGTCAGGTCGCCGAGGACGACGCGGACCGGTCCAAGGAGTACCTCGACGCGATCGTTGGCGACACCGTGCCGAAGGCGCGCCGCGACACCTTCGTCGACCGCGGCCCCGAGGTCATCGACTTCGTGCTGGACCACACCCCGCTGAAGCTGGCGTGGGTCCCCCGGTACTCCGACTACCTGCCCGAGCGCCCGGGTGGCCGGGCGGACGGCCGCAGCGTGGAACCGGTGCCGATGGACGGCCGCGTCCTGGGTGCCGAGCTGGAGCACCTGCACCCGCCGTACACCAAGGCGCCGGCCAACCTCATCGTCATGCAGGCCGACTTCCGCAAGATCAGCCTGGGCCTGCGAGGCTGGTTCACCATGGCGCGCATCATCGGCGCAAGGATGGTCAACACCCTGCGCGGCCGCAAGATGTACGCGATGGGCAACGCCCTCACGATCAGCCTGCGCAAGGGGCTGATGGACGCCGGTGTCCCCGTGCACTACGACACCCCGCTGACCGACCTCGTCGTCGAGGACGGCCGGGTCGTGGGGGTCACCGCGGTGCGCGACGGCGAGGAGGTCGTCTACCGCGCCCGCCACGGCGTGATCCTCGGCTCGGGCGGGTTCGAGAAGAGCGAGGCCCTGCGCGAGAAGCTGCTCCCCCACCCGACCGACGCCGGGTGGAGCACCGGGTCCCCGTACAACACCGGCGCCGGCATCGAGGCCGGCATCGCCGTCGGCGCAGCCACCGACCTGATGGACGACGCGTGGTGGGGCCCCACCATCCCGCTGCCGTCCGGCCCCTGGTTCTGCCTGGCCGAGCGCAACCTGCCGGGCTCGATCATCGTCAACTCCGCCGGCCGCCGGTTCATGAACGAGGCCCTGCCCTACGTCGAGGCGACCCACGAGATCTACCGGGGCGAGGCCACCGGCGTCTCCCACGTGCCCGCGTGGATGGTCATCGACCAGCGGTACCGCAACAAGTACCTGTTCGCGGGCCTCGCGCCCCGGCAGCCGTTCCCGGGTCGCTGGCTCAAGAGCGGCGTGGTGCGCAAGGCCGACTCCCTGGCTGCGCTGGCCGCCGAGATCGACGTCCCGGCCGAGGCGCTCACCGCCACGGTCGACCGGTTCAACGGCTTCGCGGCCACCGGTGTCGACGAGGACTTCCACCGCGGCGAGAGCGCCTACGACCAGTACTACTCCGACCCCAAGGTCACCCCCAACCCGTCGCTGCACCGCATCGACCAGGGGCCCTTCTACGCCGTGCAGATCGTGCCGGGCGACCTGGGCACCAAGGGCGGGATCGTCACCGACGAGCAGGCCCGCGCCCTGCGGCCCGACGGCACGGTGATCGAGGGGCTGTACGCCGCCGGCAACTGCTCGTCGGCCGTCATGGGTCGCACCTATGCCGGCCCGGGCGCCACGATCGGCCCGGCCATGACCTTCGGCTACCTCGCGGCCGAGCACATCGCCGCCCGCGCGGAGCAGGACGCCTGATGCCGATCGACCCGTCGGTCGCGATCGGGGCCGTGGTGGGCACCCGGGAGTTCGCGTGGTCGGCCAGCGACGTGCTGCTGTACCACCTCGGCGTCGGCGCCGGGTCCCGTCCCGGCGACTTCACCTCTGCCGACGCCCTGCGCTGGACGCTCGACTCCCCCGTGTCCGACAACGGGGGGCTCCAGGTGCTGCCCAGCTTCGCGGTGGTGGCGCCGACCTTCCACGACACCGAGGCACCGTCGCTGGAGCTGCCGGGCTGCGACATCGACCTGGCCCAGGTCGTGCACGGCGCCCAGGAGGTCCACCTGAGCGGCCCGTTGCCGACCGAGGGGTCGGCCACGCTGACGACGCGCATCACCGACGTCTGGGACAAGGGTCGCGCGGCCGTCATCTGGCAGGAGGGCGTCGCCACCGGCCCGTTCGGCGCCGAGCTGTGGCGCGTGCGGTCCTCGATCTTCGTCAAGGGCGAGGGCGGTTGGGGCGGTGACCGCGGCACCGGGAGTGCCGTGCCCGTTCCCGATCGGGCAGCCGACGCCACGACCACCTACACCGTCACCCCCCAGCAGGCCCTGCTGTACCGCTTGTGCGGCGACCGCAACCCGCTGCACGCCGACCCGGGCTTCGCCGAGGCGGCCGGGTTCCCGGCGCCGATCCTGCACGGGCTGTGCACCTACGGCATCGTCCTGCGGGAGGTCGTCGACCTGCTGCTCGACGGCGACGCCGCCGCGGTCGGCAGCTTCGCCGCCCGGTTCGCCGGCGTGGTGTTCCCGGGCGAGACGCTCTCCATCAGCGCTTGGGACGAGCCGGAGGGCATCGTCGTCACCGCCACGGTCGGCGAGGACGCGCGCCCGGCGCTCTCCGACTGCGTCGTCACCCGCGCCTGACCCCAGACCCCGGTGGTTGAGGTGCGAGCCTGCGAGCCTCGAAACCACCCCCGCACCCCGTGGTCTCGAGGCTCGGGCGCGGGGCGCCCTCGCACCTCGACCACCGGGACCTTGGGCTACCGGCCGAGGACCAGCCCCGAGGTGGGCACGCCGGTGCCGGCGGTCACGAGCACGTGCTCGACCCCGTCGACCTGGTTGACCGCGGTGCCCCGCACCTGTCGTACCGCCTCGGCGATGCCGTTCATGCCGTGGATGTACGCCTCGCCGAGCTGGCCGCCGTGGGTGTTGAGCGGCAGCCGCCCACCCACCTCGATCGACCCACCGGCGATGAAGTCCTTGGCCTCGCCGCGACCGCAGAAGCCCAGCTCCTCCAGCTGCATCAGCACGTAGGGGGTGAAGTGGTCGTACAGCACCGCCATCTGGATGTCGGCCGGCGACAGACCGGACTGCCGCCACAGGTCGCGCCCCACGACGCCGATCTCGGGGATGCCGATGTCGTCGCGGTAGTACGACGACATGACGAACTGGTCGGTCGCACTGCCCTGCGCCGCGGCGACGATCGGCACGGCTCCGGCCCGCAGGTCGCGCGCCCGCTCGGTGCTGGTGACCACGATCGCCACGGCACCGTCGCTCTCCTGGCAGCAGTCCAGCAGCCGCAGCGGGTCGGCGATCAGCCGGGACGCCTGGTGGTCCTCGATCGTGATCGGCTTGCCGTGGAAGAACGCAGCCGGGTTGGTGGCCGCATGCCGCCGGTCGGCCACCGCGACCGCACCGAAGTCGGCCGAGGTCGCGCCGTACTCGTGCATGTAGCGCCGCGCCTGCATCGCCACGGTCGCGGCGGGGGTCGAGAGCCCGTGCGGGTAGGTCCAGGCGTTGTCCAGGCCGTTGGTGTTGACCTGGGCGGCCGCCCACGTCTGGACCTGGCCGAACCGCTGGCCCGACCGCTCGTTGAACCCGCGGTAGGCGACCACGACGTCGGCCATCCCCGTCGCGACGGCCATCGCGGCCTGCTGCACCGTGGCGCACGCGGCCCCGCCGCCGTAGTTGATCCGGCTGAAGAACCGCAGGTCGCCCATGCCGAGCTCGCGGGCCAGGGCGATCTCCGAGCTGGTGTCCATCGTGAAGGTCGTCAGTCCGTCGACGTCCGACGGCGACAGCCCGGCGTCGGCGAGGGCGGCCAGGGTGGCCTCGGCCGAGAGCTGCAGCTCCGAGCGCCCCGACTCCTTGGAGAACTCGGTGGCACCGATGCCGGCGATCGACGCCGAGCCGCTGAACCCGGTCACCGGCGGATCTCCAGCCGTGCGGTGGCGTGGGCCCCGAGGGATACACCGGCGGTGACGTCGAGCGTCGTCACCCCGTCCGTCTCCGACACGATGCGACCGGTGAACCGGAAGGTGTCGTACGGGTGGGCCGGTGCCCCCAGCCGCAGCGCGCACGACAGCACCTGCGTCTGCGGCCCGGCCCAGTCGGTGACGTACCGCTGCACCAGCCCGGTCGTGGTGAGGATGTTCACGAAGATGTCCTTGCTGCCGTGGCCCATCGAGCGGTCGCGGTCGTGGTGCACGTCCTGGAAGTCCCGGGTGGCGAGCGCGGTCGACACCACCAGGGTGGGCGTGATCGGCAGCTCCCAGATCGGCAGGTCGGACGGCGGCTCGGGCTCCGGCTCTGCAGGCGCGGTGCCTGCCGGCCGCCACTTCGCGAGTGTGAGGTCGTCGTCGATCCGGTCGAACCAGACCTCGACGGCGTCGCCGATCGCCACCTCGCCGGCCACCTCGCCGACCATGCGGACGCCCTCGTCGAGGTCAACCAGCGCGAGGGTGAGCGGCAACGCCTTGCCCGGGACGACCGGCGCGTGGTGGACCAGGAAGGAGTGCACGTGTCCTCGGCCGGAGGCCACCACGTGGCCGCGGTCCATCGCGTGGCACGACGGACACACCGGCCCCGGCGGGTGGCGCAGGGCTCCGCACGCGGTGCAGGTCTGGATGCGCAGCTCACCCGCAGCGGTGCCCTCCCAGAAGAAAGCGGTGTCGCGGTTGACCATCGGCCGGGTGGTGCGGGACCGGTCGACCGTCGGACGACCGGTGCCGGGCTTGAACTTCAGAACCCGGAACCTCATCGTCGCGACCTGCTCCTCGCCGACCGTCCACACGCTCTCGGTCGTGATGAACCAGCCCTCGCCGACGCCGGTCATCTTCGGGCCGACCACGTCGGCCAGACGCGTGCTGATGCTGACGACCTCGCCGGGCCGGAGGGTGCGGGCGTAGGTCTGGTCGCAGTTGGTGCCGAGGACGGCGGTGAACCCGGCCTCGTCGAGCGCCGCCATCGTGTCGGGCAGCGGGTCCCCGGGCATGCGCTCGGGGTTGAGCCCGTACATGGTCCACACCTGCGCCATCGCCGGCGGTGCCTCGGTGTCGGGCCCGGGAGCCCACCGGGGGTTGGTGTCGCCGATCGCCTCGGCCCAGTGCCGGATCATCGGGGCGTTGACCGGATCAGGACCCTGACGGGGTCTGCTCCTGCCGCGCGCCTTGATCTCCTCGACCCGCGCGAGCATGGTCTCGACAGCCGGGTCGCTCATCGCGGCACCCGGGGCAGGTCGAGCCCGAACATCGCGATCAGCTCGCGCTGCACCTCGTTGACCCCGCCGCCGAAGCTGAGGACCAGGTTGCGCTTGCTGGTGGAGTCCAGGTACTCGGCGAGCCGGCCGGTCGCCGGGTCCGCCGGGTCGCCGTACGCCGTGACCACGTCGGCCAGCGCGAGGCCGAGCCGCTGCACCTCGTCGCTGGCGAACACCTTGGAGGTGGACGCGTCGGCCACGGTCGTCCGCTCGGTCGACGACGCGCGGGCGACCGCCCAGTTGAGCAGCTCGTTGACGCGCAGCGACGCGGTGGCACGGGCCAGGGTGTCGCGGACCCACGGGACCTCCAGCACAGGAGTGCCGTCAGGAGCGGTGCGTCCGTCGGCCCAGTCCCGGACCAGGTCGCGCAACCCCTCGACCCGGCCGGCCGGACCGAGCATGATGCGTTCGTGGTTGAGCTGGGCCGTGATCAGCTGCCAGCCGCGGTTCTCCTCGCCGACGAGCATGTCGACCGGCACCCGCACGTCGTTGTAGTAGGTGGCGTTGGTGTGGTGGGAGCCGTCGCTGGTGACGATCGGGGTCCACGAGAACCCCGGGTCGCGCGTGTCGACGATGAGCACCGAGATGCCCCGGTGGGGCGGTGCCTCGGGATCGGTGCGCACGGCCAGCCACACGTAGTCGGCCGCGTGCCCGCCGGTGGTCCACATCTTCTGTCCGTTGACGACGTAGTGGTCGCCGTCGCGGCGGGCCGAGGTGCGCATCGACGCCAGGTCGGTCCCGGCGTCCGGCTCGCTGTAGCCGATCGCGAAGTGCACGTCGCCGGCGATGATGTCGGAGAGGAACATCTTCTTCTGCACGTCCGTGCCGAACGCCTGCAGCGTCGGGCCGACGGTCTGCAGCGTGACCGACGGCAGGTGCACGTCGGCTCGGGCGGCCTCGTTGACGAACACCTGCTGCTCGATGACACCGCGGCCCTGCCCGCCGTACTCCTCGGGCCAGCCGACGCCCATCCAGCCGTCGGCGCCCATCTGCTTGATGATGCGGTGGTAGGCCGGGCCGTGGCGGTTGGCGCGCATCTCCTCGCGGTCGGCGTCGCTCACCAGCCCCGAGAGGTACCGGCGTGCCTCGGCCTTGAACGTCCGCTCGGCCTCGGTGAGCTCGGCGTTCTTGCCCGCCGACTCCGTGACCGGCACGTCGGCCAGGGCACCCGGGCCCCCCAGGTGGCGGCTGATGTCGCGGACCAGGGAGAAGTAGCCCGACATCGCATAGGTGATGTCGACGCCCATGCCGCCGTGCAGGTGGTGGCAGGTCTGCATGGCGGGGCCCGCGCGGTCCGCGAACCAGTGGGCGGCGACCGCGAGGTCGTCGGCGGCGGGATCGCCCGCGTCCAACCGACGGGCGACCTCGGTCGCCGTCAGGGTGAACGTGCGCGACGCGACGTAGACGTCGGCGATCTGCAGCGCGACCGCCTGGAACTCCGCGAGGGCACGGCCGAACTGCCGGCGGTCGCGGATGTAGCCGGCGGTCAGGTCGCGGGCACCCTCGACAGCGCCCGCGCCGAGCGCGACCAGCCCGGCGACGGCGTGCCGCCGCACGACCTCGGCGTCGAGCTCGCCGACGACCGGGGCGGAGGTGAACGTGTAGGTGGCCTCACCGGCCCCCCGCGAGGAGCCGGTGTCGGTGCGACTGACGCCCGGACCGTCGGGATCGACGAGCGCGACGACGGGTCCGTCAGGTCCCGTGACCGACACGAGCAGCAGGGCGGGGCCCGTCGGGACCGGCACCCCCACCTTGGAGCCGGTGACCCCACCGCCGGCGAGGCTCGTGCGCGGACGCGTGGGCAGGGCGGCACCGACCTCGGCCAGGGCCGGCGCGAAGGTCAGGTCACCCGCGAGCACCCGCGGGAGCAGATCGGCCTGCAGGTCCGGGGACCCCGACCGCACCAGCGGCAGCAGTCCGCACGCGACGGTCTCCCACACCGGGAGGTCCGACGACCGTCGGCCGACCTCGTGCAGGAGCGCGGCGACCTCTGCCATGCCGAGGTCCTCGCCGCCGAACGACGCCGGGGCCGCGAGCGCCAGCAGCCCGGCCTGTTGGAGGCCGGGCCATCCTTCATCGCGGTCCAGCACGTGGCCGATGACCTCACGCACGTCGTCGAGCACCGAGTCCATGCAGATCTCCTCCTGCGGGGGTGGCATGCTTGCTCCCAGAAACTATAACGTGTTCTAGTCGTACGGTGTCGGCCCCGAAGGAGTCCCACGTGCCCCACTCGGTCAAGTCCTCGCTCGGCGCCCTCCAGCACCTGCTCCCCGACCCCACCACGTGGGACCTGTTCGACCTCCCCCCGGTCGAGCTTCCCGAGGGCCGCTGGCTCGACCTGCCCCGCCGCGGCCGCACCTGGCTCACCGATGTGCCCGGGCCGACGCCCGACGCCCCCGTGATCGTGCTGCTGCACGCGGTCGGCTGCACCGGACAGCTGACGTGGTTCCCCACCATCCCGCGCCTCGCCGAGCGCTACCGGGTCATCGCGTTCGACCAGCGGTGGCACGGCAACGGCATCACCTCGGAGAGGTTCCTGATCTCCGACTGCGCCGACGACGTGGCCGCCGTGGTCGACGCGCTCGGCCTGGACCGGCCGATCGTCGCCGGCTACTCGATGGGGTCGATCGTCGCGCAGCGGGTGTGGCGGCAGCACCCCGACGCCGTGGGTGGCCTGATCCTCGCAGCGAGCACCGCGCACTTCCGCACCAACGGCCGCGAGCGCATCTTCCACGCCGGTATGGAGATCGGCATGGGACTGAGCGCGGCCCTGTCCCGCTCGCAGGTCCTGCGGCGTGCGGGTGCCGCGGCGGTCGACGCGCTCGACGACGACAGCTCCGACACCGCACGCTGGGGACTGCACCAGTGGCGAGCGACCAGCCCCTGGGCCGTGGGCCAGGCGGTCGCCTCGCTGGGGCGGCACCACTCCACCCCGTGGCTGTCGCACGTCGACGTGCCGACCGCCGTCGTCGTCACGACGAAGGACCACGTGATCCCCCCGGACCGTCAGCGCGACCTGGCGGCCGGGATCCCCGGCGCGACGGTGCACGAGGCCGACTGCGGCCACGCCGGCTGCGTGCTGGAGCACGCGACCTTCGTGCCGGCCTTCCTCGAGGCCACCCACGTCACCGTCGCGCGCATGCGTGACACCGCCCCCGCCGGGCGGTAGGTGCGGGACCGCCCCCGGGGTCAGCCGTCGAGCAGGGCCGACCGCATCGCGTCGAGCTCGACCGGGAACTGGTCGACGAGGTCCCACAGCTGGGGCACCAGCTCGCGGCACGCGATCGCCCCGATGTGCATCTGACCGTGGTTGCTCATCACCGTGATGTTGAGGCCCGCGCCGTGGAAGACCGGCCCGAGGGGGTACAGCGCGTCGATCCGCGACCCCATGAAGTACAGCGGCACCGGAGGTCCGGGGACGTTGGAGATCACCAGATTGTGGATCACCGGCCCCCGTTCGGCGAGCTTCAGGTCGCTGACCATGCGCACGGCCAGTCCGAAGGTGCGCGGCGCGGCGAACTCCGCCCACTCCTGCAGCGTGTCGGCCGGGACGGCCTTGTGGTGGTCCTTGGCGTTCGCGTTGCCGACCGACATCTGGGTGATCCGCTCCCGCGGGTCGTCCACGTCGGTGCCCAGTCGGCAGAAGATCGACGAGACCTTGTTGCGACCGCCCAGCCGCTTGGACTCGCCGTGCACCGACACCGGGACGCTGGCCAGCAGGGATGACTCGGGCAGCTCGTCGCGGTCCAGCAGGTAGCGCCGCAGCGCTCCCCCGCTCAGCGCCAGCACGACGTCGTTGACCGTCGCTCCCGGCACGGCCCGCCGGATCTCCTTGATGGCATCCAGCGGCACGTCGGTGTAGGCGATCGAGCGGTGCCCGGTGATCGTGCCGTTGAACGACGTCCGCGGAGCGGTGAGCGGCGCGGCCATCGCCGTGCCCCTGCGGGCGCGGCCGACCGTCTCCACGACCGTGCGAGCCGTCGGCACGAGCAGCCTGGCCAGATGCACCGGCTTGGTGCCGATCGCCGCCAGACCGCGTCCGACCAGCTCGAGGTCCGACGGGGTGCGTTGGTACGTCGCCGCACTGCCGCCGCCGGTGTCCAGCGGCGGCGCATCGGCCTCGAGGCTGCACAGGTACGAGATCATGTTGGACCCCGAGACGCCGTCGACCGACGCGTGGTGCATCTTGGAGAACACCGCGATCTTGCCGCTGGCGAGGCCCTCGATGACGAACATCTCCCACAGCGGACGGGAGCGGTCGAGCGGGATGCCGGCGAGGTGGCCGGCCACCTCGGTGAGCTCGCGGTCGCCGCCGGGTGACGGGACGGCCAGCCGGTGCACGTGCCGGTCGATGTCGAACTCGTCGTCGGTGACCCAGACCGGGAAGTCGATGCGACCGGGCACGAACTTGAGCTTGCGGTTGAACATCGCGATGTCCGACACCCTCGACGACAGCTCGGCCTTGAAGCTCTCGAAGTCGTACCCGCCCGGGATGGTGGTCGGGTCGACGACGATCACCGCGCAGACGTGCATCAGCTGCGCGCCGCTCTCGAGGTAGAGGAAGCTGGCGTCGAGCCCGCTGAGTTGATCCATGGCCGGTAGTCTCCTGACGAGTAGAACCTGTTCTATCAGTGGAGGAGTACACATGTCATCGGGCTTCTCCCGCCGACACGTCGCGCTGGCTGCCCTGTCGCTCAACGCGGTGCGTCCATGGCGCGGGGACCGTGGTGGTATCCCGAGCTTCGCGCTGGGGTGGCCGGTCAGCGAGCTGGCTCCCCACCTGCTCGGCGCGACCGCCCTCGACGTCGCCGCCGAGCTCACGGTCCGCCGCCGCCGCTCGAGGCCGTCGGCCGTCGGACTGGCCGCAGCGGCGGCGACGGCGGTCCTTCTCGGTCAGGCCGTCGCGTCGGCCCGGCGGGTCGGCACCGAGCTCGACGACGCCCTGCGGGAGAGCATCGGCGAGGACTACCTGACGACGCTCGACCTGCCCGGCCCGCTCGACCTGCGACTGCCCCGCGGATCGGTGAGCCGCCCCTTCCGCCTGCGGCAGCACGACGTCGAGGTCCTGCGCGACGTGCCCTACACCGAGGGCGGCCGACGGGCCCACCTCGACATCTACCGGCCGCGCGACACCGACCTGTCCGGGGCACCCGTCCTGCTGCAGATCCACGGCGGCGGCTGGACGATCGGCACCAAGGAGCAGCAGGGGCTGATCCTCATGAACCGCATGGCCCAGCAGGGCTGGGTGTGCGTCGCCGCCAACTACCGCCTCGCTCCGAAGCACCGGTTCCCCACCCAGATCATCGACGTCAAGCGCGCCATCGCGTGGGTGCACGAGAACATCGCGGACTTCGGCGGCGACCCGACCTACCTGGCGATCACCGGCGGGTCGGCCGGCGGCCACCTGTCGGCCCTCGCGGCGCTGACGCCCGGGCTGGCGGAGTACCAACCGGGCTTCGAGGACGCCGACACCTCGGTGTCCGCCTGCGTGCCGTTCTACGGCATCTACGACCTGGCCGGCCTCACCGGCGAGCGGTCGGCGGTCGCCCTCCGGGACCGGTTCCTCGCACCGTGGGTCTTCAAGAAGGACCCCCGCACCGACCTCGAGGACTTCGTCCGCGCCTCCCCGCTGGCGCAGGTCACCGACCACACGCCGGACTTCTTCGTGGTGCACGGGGCCAACGACACGCTCGCGCCGGTGCTGCACGCCCGGGCCCTCGTCGCGGCACTGCGCGAGCGGTCGGACGCCTCCGTCACGTATGCCGAGCTGCCCGGCACGCAGCACGCCTTCGACGTGTTCTCGTCGATCCGCAGCCAGCACACCACCGGTGCGGTCCAGCGCTGGTTGCAGTGGCACCGCGCCACCCACGTGGCAGCCTCAGCCGCGGGGTAGGCCCAGCACCCGCTCGGCCACGACGTTGCGCAGCACCTGGGTGGTGCCGCCGGCGATGGACAGGCAGCGCGTCAGCAGCATCTCGTGCACGTCCGCGCCCAGCTGCGGGTCGTCGGTGGTCAGCAGCGCGGCGGGACCGTGCAGGTCGACCACCAGCTCGGAGGCCTCCTGCCGGTTCCGCACGCCGAGCAGCTTGGCCACGCTCGACTCCGGCCCTGGGCCCCGGCCGCCGATCGACCGCAGGACGGACCGGACCCCCAGCTGCTGGCACACGGTGGCCAGCGCCACCTGCCGACCGACCAGCTCGGCCGCGGGCGGCGAGTCGAGCCCGGCCAGCAGCTCAACCGCGCGTTCGGTGCTGAGTCCGAGCTTGGTGCCGGCCATCGCCACCCGCTCGTTGGCCAAGGTGGTCCGGGCCAGCTTCCAACCGTCGCCGGGGGCACCCACCACGCAGTCGTCGGGCACGAACACCTCGTCGAGGAAGACCTCGTTGAACATGGCGTCGCCGGTGATCTCGCGCAGGGGGCGGATGTCGATGCCGGGCGAGGTCATGTCCAGCAGGAAGTAGGTGATGCCCCGGTGTCGGGCCACCTCGCGGTCCGTGCGGGCCAGGCAGATCGCCCAGTCCGCCCGGTGGGCCAGCGACGTCCACACCTTCTGCCCCGTGAGCGTCCATCCGCCCTCGACGCGGTCGGCCCGCGTGCTGAGCGAGGCGAGGTCGGAGCCGGCGCCCGGTTCGCTGAACAGCTGGCACCAGGTGAGGTCGCCCAGCAGCGTCGGTCGCACGAACCGCTCCCGCTGCTCGTCGGTGCCGTGCTCGATGATCGTCGGCGCGGCCCAGCCGCCGATCTTGAGGTCCGGTCGGGTGACGCCCGCGCGGGCGAGCTCCTCGTCGACGACGAGCTGCTGCACCGCGCCGGCGGCCAGCCCGTACGGCTCCGGCCAGTGCGGCATCAGGTGGCCACTGCGCACGAGGGCCGCGCGCTGCTGGTCCGGCGGCAGCGCGGCGACGGCATCGGCGGCGGCCCTGGCTGCGGGCCGGTGCTCGGCGTCGGCCCCGTCCAGGTCGACCTCGGGGGCCCGCCGACGACCACCCGAGGCGCGGCCCGCGAGACGCACGGCCGCCTCGCCGGAGGCCCCGGTGACCGTCGTGACCACGGCGCGCAGCGCGATCGCCCGGCGCAGGTACAGGTGGGCGTCGTGCTCGAAGGTGAACCCGATGCCCCCCAGCACCTGGATGCAGTCCTGGGCCACCGAGACCGCGCCGTCGAAGGCGACCGTCGCGGCGACGTCGGCGGCGTAGTCCGCCTCCTCGGCCGGGAGGCCGGCGTCCGCGGCGCAGCCCAGGTCCCAGGCCACCGCCGCGACCGACTCGGTCGTCTCGAGCATCTGGGCGCAGAGGTGCTTGACGGCCTGGAACGACCCGATCGGGGCGCCGAACTGCTCGCGGACCTTGGCGTACGCGACGGCGGTGTCCAGGCACCACTGGGCGACCCCCGCTGCCTCCGCCGCGGCGAGCGCGACCAGCAGCCGTCGGACCGTCCCGTCGTCGAGCGCCGGCAGGTGGACGATGTCGTCGCCCTTCGCGGCCACCCGGACCCGGCCGCTGCGGCGCGACAGGTCGATGCCGGCTCCGGGCTCGGCGGTCCACCCGGTGGAACGGACGAGGACCCATCGACCGGCGTCGGTGGGCGCCAGCAACCAGCGCGCGTCGACCACGTCGAGGACGTGGGAGAGCTCCCCCCGGGCCCCGGAGTCGTCGACCGACAGTGCACCGGCGACGGCCACGGCGGCGCCGTCGCCCCCGACGATCCCCGTGAGAACCTCGTCACAGGCCGGGTCGGCGGCTCCGGGGCCTGCGGCCCGGGTCACGGCCAGTCCGACGAGGGTGGTGGCCAGCACCGGGCCGGGCACCAACGCCTGGGCAGCGGCCTCGACCGCGACCAGCTGGTCGAGCAGGTCACCGCCTCCCCCGCCTGCGTTCTCAGGGACGGCGATGCTGGTGAGGCCGGCCTCGACGACCGACTTCCACACCGTGGCGAACGAGGCGGCCGCGTCGGTCTCGGCCTCGCGGACCGCGGCGGTCCCGGCGAGCCCGGCAGCCCAGGCCCGTAGGCTCGAACCCAGCTCGAGGTGGTCCTGTTTCACGCCGACCGGCATCTGTGTCGCCTCCGTGACTAGAACGTGTTTCAATCATATCGATGTCGGGACCGGCCCCAGGTGCGCCGGACCCGGAGAGGAGAGATCGGCGATGACGACCACGGTGACTCCCGGCTCCACCGCCCAGCGCGAGCGCCGCCGCCGCATCCTCGACGCGACCATCGCCCTGGCCGACCAGGGTGGGTTCGACGCCGTGCAGATGCGCGCGGTCGCCGACGACGCCGACGTGGCCCTGGGGACGCTCTACCGCTACTTCCCCTCCAAGATCCACCTGCTGGTGACCGCGCTGAGCCGCCAGTTCGAGCGGGTGCAGGAGCAGTCGAGCAAGCGCCAGGTGCCCGGCGAGACCCCCCACGAGCGGGTCATGCACGTGCTCGGGGTGACCACCCGGGCGCTGCAGAAGCAGCCACAGCTCACCGAGGCGCTGACCCGGGCCTTCATGTTCGCCGACGCCTCGGTCGCGGCCGAGATCCACGAGGTCGGCATGCGGATGACCTCGATCATCACCCACGCGATCGACGGCACCGACGAGACCCGCGAGCCCACCGAGGAGGACACCGCCATCGTGCGGGTCATCGGTGACGTGTGGCTGTCGGCCCTGATGGGCTGGGTCACCGGCCGGACCTCCGCGGCCGAGGTCATGCGGTCGATGGACGTGGCCGTCCGCCTGCTCCTGCGCTGAGGAGCCTGCGCCGGACGTCACCCGGGCGGGTCGACCGTGAAGGTCGCGTCGATGCGCTTGATCAGGCAGGCGGGCGTCAGCGTGAAGTCCTCGACCACGGTCGAGCTCGCCACGGCGCGGCCGGCCACCTCGATCGGCAGGTCGTACACGGCCCGGATCACGTGGGCCCGGCCGTCCGGCTGCCAGGTCCACACCAGGTTCTCGATCGAGGAGAACAGGGAGTACTGCAGGTGCAGGTACAGCCCCAGCTTGAGGTCGAAGGCCGTGAACGCCGTCGGGACGCCGTTCTCGACCCGCAGCACGAAGCGCTCGGCCGGCACCGACCAGGCGGCGTGCCGGTCGAGCAGGGCGTCGAGGTACTTCTGCGAGGCCGCCCGCGCGTCGGCCTCCGAGCAGCCGGTGGTGGCGGCGGCCGCCGGGGCGGACCGCGGGCCGGCGACCGTCACGGCCGCGGCCAGCGCCACGGAGGCGAGGGCCACGACGCCCAGGCGGACGGACCGCCTCACCGGACGACCAGGCCCTTGCCGGTCACGAGCGGCAGGTCGAGCGCCGTGACGAGCCCGGGCTCCGCGGCGACGACCGCCGGCACCGAGTTCACCAGGCGCATCGCGGTGGCCTTCAGACCGGCGGTGTTGTGGTCGCCGTCGGTGCCCAGCAGCTGCAGGTCGAGGGTGTAGTTCGGCTCGCCCCTGACCTCGACCCGGTAGCAGCCGAGACCGGCGGGCTGCGGCCAGTCGGGGCCGATGTCGTCGTGCACCCGGGTGACGTGCTCGAGCACCACGACCGCCTTGCCACCGACCATGCCGCGCACCTCGAAGTGCAGACCGGCCACGGTGCCCTCCTCGATCCGCCCGCAGTCGATGTCGAACGACTCGGTGGCGGGGAGCCGCTCGTAGAACTCCTCGACGTCGTCGAGCTCGACGCCCAGCCCGGCAGCGATCTGGTGCACGACGCTGCCCCAGGCCAACGACAGGATCCCCGGCTGGAGCAGCATCGGCACGTGGTCCATCGGCAGGCCGAAGCCCATCGTGTCGAACACGATCATCTTCTGGTCGTAGGTGTTGTAGTTGAGCACCTCCGAGCAGCGGACCTGGTCGATGCGCTCGCTGATGCTCGTCAGCGACAACGGCAGCCAGTCGTTCGCGAACCCGGGATCGATGCCGTTGACGAAGAGCGACACCCCGCCGTCGGCGGCCGCCTTCTCGACCCCTTCGGCCATGCCCGCCGCGGCGCCGGACGGGAACTGCAGGAACACCGGCCCGCTCGAGACCACGTTGATCCCGGCCGCCAGCAGCCGCTCCAGGTCGGCGATGGCCTCGAACAGCCGGTCGTCGGCCATGGCGCAGTTGACGACGCAGTCGGGTGCGAGCGCGATGATCTCGTCGACGTCGTTCGTGGCGAGCACCCCGAGGTCGCGGTCCAGCCCGGCGAGCCGGCCGGCGTCGTGACCGACCTTGTCGGGGTTGGACACCCACAGACCGACCAGCTCGAGGTCGGGCCGGGCGTCGATGCCGACCAGGGCGTGACGACCGACGTTGCCCGTGCCCCACTGGACGACGCGCAGGGTGCGGTCCTGGTGCTGACGCTCGCTCATGACTGTTCTCCTTGGTCGGGCGCTGCCAGGTCGGGCAGGCCCATGTCGAGGTTCGGCTGGTCGATGCCGCCGTCGACCTCCAGCACCTTGCCGGTGAGGTAGGCGCCGGCGGGGCTGGCGAGGAACACGACGGTGGCGGCGATGTCCTCGGGCTCCCCGATGCGGCGCAGCGGGGTGCCCGCCTCCATCTGCGCCGTCAGGCCCTCGTCGCCGGTGACGATCTCCAGGGCGGAGGTGGCCACGGACCCCACCGCGATGGCGTTGACCCGCACCCGCGGCGCGAGGTCGCGGCCGGCCAGGCGGGTCCAGTGGCTGAGCGCCGCCTTCGCGGTGCCGTAGGCGAGGTAGCCGCGCCCGCTGACCCGGCCCATGACCGACGAGATGTTGACGACCGAGCCGCCGTCGCCGGCCAGCAGGTGCGGCAGGGCGGCCCGGGTCAGGGCGTGGGCCGTGGAGACGTTGAAGTGGAAGGCGTCCTCGAGCGCAGTGACGTTGGTCCGGCGGAACTCCTTGGGCATCGACCCGCCCACGTTGTTCACCACCACGTCGAGCCGGCCGAAGCTGTCGACGGCGACCTGGGCGAGCGCGGCGACCTGGTCGGTGTCCGAGAGGTCGGCCGCCACCACGACCGCGCGGCTGCCGGCCGCCTCGATCCGGTCGGCCACCTCCCGCAGCTGGTCCTCGGTGCGGGCGGCGATCACCACCGAGGCGCCGGCCTCGGCCAGGGCGATCGCGCTGGCGGCTCCGATGCCACGGCCGGCACCGGTGACGACGGCGACCCGGTCGTCGAGTCTGAAACGGTCGAGGATCATGCGGACACCTTCTGGACGACGGACTCGGCAAAGCGTTCGAGGTGCTCGATCTTGGTGCTCAGCGGCTCGGTGTCGGGGCCCTTGACGTAGGGCAGACGGAACCCGACGATCACGTCGGTCACGCCCCGGTCCTCCAGCTTCTTGCACCCGTCGACGCTGTAGGCGTCCATCGAGATCACGTGCACCTCGAACGGCTCGTCCTGCGTCCCCTCGGCCCGGCGGATCTCGTCAAGCCGGTCCAGCAGGGCGTCGAGGTCCTCGTGGGGGCCGCCCCCGTGCATCCAGCCGTCGCCGCGGGTGGCGGCGCGGCGCAGTGCCGCGTCGGAGTGCCCGCCGACCAGGATCGGGATCGGCTCGGTGGGCGCGGGGGTCTGGGTGATCGGCTGGATGTCGTAGAACTCGCCGTGGAACTCGAACTCCTCGCCGGTGGTGAGCCCGCGCAGGATGTCGATGCACTCGTCGAACCGCTTGCCGCGGCGCGCCCACGGCACGCCCATCACGGCGTAGTCCTCGGGCCACGGCGAGAGGCCGACGCCCAGGCCGAGCCGGTTGCCGGTCAGGTAGGCGATCGACGAGGCCTGCTTGGCCACCAGGACCGGCGGCCGGATGGGCAGCTTCAGCACGAACGGGGTGAACCGCAGCGTGGTGGTGACCGCGCCGAGCATCGCGCAGAGCGTCATCGTCTCGATGAACTCCTTGCCCTCGAGGAACTCGCGGTTGCCGTCGTCGGTGTAGGGGTAGCTGGCGTCGGAGTCGCTGGGGTAGATCAGGGAGTCGGCCACGGTCATCGAGTGGTACCCGGCCGCCTCGGCCGCCTGCGCGAGCGGCGCGTAGTACGTCGCGTCGGTCATCGCCTCGGCGTAGGTGAATCGCATGTCGCGATACTAGAACGTGTTTCAGTTTTCGGCTACCGTCTTGCCATGCTCGACCTGCAGACGATCTCCGACCGCCTCGAGATCGACGACCTCGTGACGACCTACACCCGCGCCGTCGACACCTTCGACTGGGACCGCTACCGCACCGTGTTCACGGCCGACGCAACCATCGACTACACCGCCAGCGGAGGGATCAGCGGCACTCTCGAGGAGGTCGCCGACTGGCTGGCCGAGACACTGCCGATCTTCTCCTCACTGCAGCACTTCGTGTGCCAGCGTGAGATCGCCCTGCACGGCGACACCGCCGACGCGCGGATCTACATGTTCAACCCGATGGCCATCACCCAGCCCGACGGCAGCACGTGGCGGATGGAGTTCGGCGGCTACTACCTGCACCGGCTCGTGCGGACCCCCGAGGGCTGGCGCAGCCGCGAGCTGGTGGAGGAGCGCGCCTGGCTCCGTCAGGACTGACGCGGCAACCGACCGTCGCCGCACTCCCCTGCTCTGGAAGGCTGGGCCCATGCCCCTGTCCATGTTCACCCTCGACGGTGACCGTCTCGTGCCCACCGCGGTCGCCCGCTCCATGTGGAGCGAGAACCAGATCCACGGCGTGGCCGTCAGCGGAGCGCTGGCCCGCGGCCTCGAGGCGCGTCTCGCCGCGATCGGCCGGGACGACCTCGTGCCGGCCCGCTACACCGTCGACCTGTTCCAGCCGGCCTCGATGGCGCCCTGCACCGTGGCCACCGAGGTGGTGCGCGAGGGCCGCCGCATCTGCCTCATCGACGCGACCCTGCTGCAGGAGGGCGTGCGGGTCGCCCGCGCCAGCTGCACCTTCCTGCTGCCGACGGAGTCGCCGACCGGCGAGGTGTGGATGCCGGTCGAGCGCCCCGAGCCGCCCCCGCTCGACGTGTCACCGGTGAGCGACGAGCCGCGGGTGCCGTTCTACACCAGCGACCAGCCGTGGTCGCAGGACTTCGCGGCCCACCAGAACGGTGGTCGCAAGGTCACCTGGCAGGCCGGTCTGGCGATCGTCGACACCGAGCCGGGCACGCCGTTCCAGTCCGTCGCGAGCATCGCCGACTCCACCAGCATGGTCGTCAACTGGGGCACGCAGGGCGTGCAGTTCATCAACACCGACATCACGCTCGCACTGGCCCGCCAGCCGGTGAGCCGCGAGATCGGGCTGTCGGCCACCGACCGGGTGGAGCACGACGGCATCTCCGTCGGCACCGTCGAGGTGTTCGACCGGGCCGGCCCCCTGGGCACCGCGATGGTCGCGGCCCTGGCGAACGCGAAGCGGCCGGTCGACTTCACCGACGTCGAGTTCGACGACGACGGCGAACGCACCCAGCGCACCCCCTAGCCCACTTCGCCCCCGACCCCCACCTCCGCGCCGACCCCACCTCCCCGCTGAGAGTGACGTTTCTGCCCCGATTTCCGCCATTTCGGGGCAGAAACGTCACTCTCAGCGGGAACGGGGGAGGTGCACCTGCCACAGGGCCCCGTCCGCGGCGGGAGCGGCGACGAGCCGGGCGCCCATCCGCTCGGCGAGGCGGTGGGCGATCGACAGACCCAGGCCGGTACCGACCGGCCGCTCGCCGGCGTAGCGGTCGCGCAGGTGCCCCCGCTCGAAGGCCCGGAGACGGTCGTCGTCGGTCAGCCCCGGTCCGTGGTCCTCGACCTCCACGACGACCTCGCCCGGTCCCGTCGTCCTCGACCGCAGCACGACCTGCGTGCCGGCCGGCGCGACCCGCAGCGCGTTCTCGACCAGCCCGTCGACGACCTGTCGCAGTCGCCGAGGGTCGGTGAGGGCCGGTTCACTGCCGGCCTCGACCACCAGCTCCACGCCCGCGGCCCGGGCTACCGCCTCCCACGCCGACCGTGCCGTCAGCAGCACCTCGGCCGGATCGACCTCCGCCAGGTCGACGGCGAAGTCGTCGGACTCCAGTCGCGCCAGCGAGAGCAGGTCGGCGACGAAGCGGTCGAGCCGGTGCGTCTCGGTGACGAGCACCCGTCCGGTGGCCTGCAGGTCCTCCGGCCCGATGGCTCCCTCCGCCAGGGCCTCGGCGTAGCCGCGCAGCGCGGTGAGGGGCGTCCGCAGCTCATGGGACACCGACAGGAGGAACTCGCGTTGACGGCCCTCACTCGTGACGAGCGCCCGGTCGAGGGCGGCGAGCGCCTCGGTCATCCGGCCGATCTCGGCGATCGACGAGGTGGGCACGGTGACCCCGCGCTCGCCGTCGGCCATGCGGCCCGCAGCCACCGCCGACGCGACGACCGGCCCCGTGACCCGCCGCGCCACCAGCACCGCGAGCGCGGTCGACGCGGTCAAGCCGAGCAGCAGCGCCAGCACCACCCTCCGGACCAGCGCCCGGTCGGCCGCGTCGGCCGCGGCGAGCGGCTGCACCCCCACCACCGCCTGGCCGCGCGGCGTCGACCGGGCCTCGACCAGCACCTCGTCCCCGTCGACGACCGTCCGCATCGACAAGGTGCCCTCGCGCGCCAGCCGCCGCAGCTGCGCCTCGTCCAGCACGTCGGCCGCCGGCCCCGTCGGGGTGCCCCGCGGCCCGACCACCCCGAACGTCCGGTCGTCCGGACCCACCCCGTCAGCGCCCTCGACGAGCTCGCGAGCCGCGTCCCGCGGACGCCCCGCGAGCGCCTCGACCGACCGGGCCAGCTCGTCACGGGCCTGGTCGGTCGCCACGGACCGGACGAGGGGGAAGGCGAGCAGCGCCGTCACCAGCGCGACCGTGAGCGCGCCGAGCAACGACGCCACGACCATGCGGCTGCGCAACGTGCGCATCACGCGGTCCTGCTCGCGACCGCCACCGAGTACCCGACGCCCCGGTGGGTCCGGATGGGTGAGGCGTCGCCGAGCTTGGCGCGCACCTGGGCGACGTGGACGTCGACCGTGCGACTCCCGCTGTAGTCGGCCTCCCCCCACACGTCGGCCAACAGTTGCTCACGCCGCAGCACCTGGCCGGGACGGCGCATCAGGGCGAGGAGCAGGTCGAACTCGGTGGCGGTGAGCACGACCTCCCGTTCCTCCACCCAGACCTGCCGCGAGCCAGGGTCGACCCTGACCGCTCCGACCACCAGCACCGCTCCCCCGGTCACGCCGGTCGACCGGCGCAGCACCGCGGCCACCCGCGCCACCAGCTCCCGGGGCGAGAAGGGTTTCGTCACGTAGTCGTCGGCACCGAGCTGGAGCCCCACGACCCGGTCGACCTCGTCGTCCCGGGCGGTGACGAACAGGACCGGCGTCCAGTCGTCGGCGGCCCGGAGACGTCGGCAGACCTCCAGTCCGTCGATACCCGGGAGGCCGACGTCCAGCAGCACCAAGCTCGGCCGCAGGGTCCGCACGGCGTCCAGACCGCGCAGACCGTCGCGCTCCACGTGCACGCCGTAGCCGTCGCGCGACAGGTACAGGCGCACCAGGTCGGCGATCGCCGGCTCGTCCTCGACCACCACCACCAGACCCCTGCCCGCTGTGTCCACTCCTCCATGAAACCGCACGAGGAGGCACGCGGGTGCGAGGTCGCGGACTCCCTGACCTTCCTCGTACACGACGCGAACCGGCCCGACACGACAGCGGGACACGCTGGCGGCATGTCCTCCACACGAAAGGGATCGACCATGTCCATCACCACCACCCCCCGGCGGCGTCTCGCCGTCGCCACCGTGGCCGGCACGTTGCTGGCAGGAACCCTGCTGGTCGCCGGTCCGGCCCAGGCCGACGACGAGCCGGCACCGGACGCCGGCAGCTCGGCCACCGCGCCGTCGGACGCCGACCGCGACCGCCTCCACGAGGCCGTCGACGCAGCCCGCGAGCTCGACGGCGACGAGCGCAGGGAGGCGCTCGACGAGATCCGCGAGGACGCGCTGGCCGGCGAGTACGGCGACGCGATCCAGGAGCGGTTCGAGCGCCGGGCGGAGCGGCGGGCGGGACGCGAGGGCGGCGAGCGCCCGTGCGACGACGCGGGCGAGCGACCCGAGCGCGGCGACCGACCCGAGAGGAGCGACCGGGCCGAGGACGCCGAACCCGACGCGTCCTAGCCCACCACCCCGCTGGCAGTGACGTTTCTGCCCCAGATCGCCTCGATTCGGGGCCGAAACGTCACTGCCAGCGCGAAGGTGAGGTGCTCGTGCAGCTCGCCCACGCAGCAGGGCCCGACGCGATCGCGTCGGGCCCTGTGTCGTGCGGTGGCAGGTAGAGGATTCGAACCTCTGAAGGCGTTGCCGTCTGATTTACAGTCAGATCCCTTTGGCCACTCGGGCAACCTGCCGGGTCGTTGCCGGGCAACGAGGCATGACTTTATCGCAGCCCCCTAGGCTGGACGAAACCAGACCACCCGCACCACCCAGGAGCGCCCCATGGCCGACTCGTCGTTCGACATCGTCAGCAAGCTCGACCACCAGGAGGCCGACAACGCCCTCAACCAGGCCGTCAAGGAGATCGCGACCCGCTACGACTTCAAGAACACCGGTGCGAGCATCGAGTGGAAGGGCGAGGACGGGATCGAGATCACCGCGAACGCCGACGAGCGCGCCCTGGCGGTGCTCGACGTGTTCAAGGAGAAGCTGATCAAGCGCGGCATCAGCCTCAAGGCGCTGGAGACCGGTGACCCCCGCCAGTCCGGCAAGGAGGTCAAGATCAACGGCACCTTCAGCCAGGGCATCAGCCAGGAGCAGGCCAAGAAGGTCGGCAAGCTGATCCGCGACGAGGGCCCCAAGGGCGTCAAGGTGCAGATCCAGGGCGACGAGCTGCGGGTCACCAGCAAGAAGCGTGACGACCTGCAGGAGGTCATCGCCCTGCTGAAGGGCGCCGACCTGGACTTCCCCGTGCAGTTCGTCAACTACCGCTGAGCGCCGAACCCGGCCGGCATGTCCCGGCCGGTCCGGGGTACGACCCGGCCATGGACACCGAGCGAGACCACGACGCCCGCCCCACCCCTGACCGCGAGCCGCGGTCCCGCGACCCGCGCGAGGCCGACGAGCCGACCGACGGAGCGCCGGACCCCGAGTCGGCCCTGGCCGTCAACGCCACCCCGGACGAGGTGCGTCTGCATGGCGACGCCGACGAGACCGGGTCGGTCCAGCGGGCCGACGGCTCGGTGGAGCAGGTCGAGCCCGCCGACGAATCCGGGGGCTGAGCCGACGCCCGGGCGCTCAGCGCCCGGCCGACACCAGCAGCTCGTCGCGGGCGGCCCGGTACTCCGCCGCCAGCCGGTCGACGATCGCCCCGGCCGGGGCGACCTCGCGGACCGCGCCCACGCCCTGACCCGCACCCCAGATGTCCTTCCAGGCCTTGGCGCCGCCGCCGGTGCCGAAGTCCATCGCGGAGGCGTCCGACTCCGGCAGTGACGCCGGGTCGAGGCCGGCCGCCTCGATGCTGCCGCGCAGGTAGTTGCCGTGCACGCCCGTGAACAGGTTGGAGTAGACGATGTCGCCGGCGGCGGACTCGACGATCATGTCCTTGTAGCCCTGCGGCGCGTTCGCCTCGTGTGAGGCGATGAACGCCGACCCGACGTAGGCCAGGTCCGCTCCGGCCGCCTGCGCCGCGAGCACCGACCGCCCGTGGGCGATCGACCCCGACAGCAGCAGCGGGCCGTCGAACCACTCACGGATCTCCTGCACCAGGGCGAACGGCGACTGGGTGCCCGCGTGCCCGCCGGCCCCCGCGGCGACCGCGATCAGACCGTCCGCCCCCTTCTCGACGGCCTTGCGGGCGAACCGGTCGTTGATGACGTCGTGCAGCACGATGCCACCGTAGGAGTGCACGGCCGCGTTCACGTCCTCGCGGGCGCCCAGCGAGGTGATGACGATCGGCACCTCGTGCTCGGTGGTCGTCGCCAGGTCCGCCTCGAGCCGGTCGTTCGACCGGTGCACGATGTGGTTGACGGCGTACGGGGCCGAGGGGGCTTCGGGGTGGGCCGCGTCGTGCGCGGCCAGCGACTCGGTGATCTCGTCCAGCCAGTCCGCCAGCAGCGCCTGCGGCCGCGCGTTCAGCGCGGGGAACGAACCGATCACGCCGGCGCAGGACTGGGCGATCACCAGCGCGGGGTTGGACACGATGAACAGCGGCGAGGCCACGACCGGCAGACGCAGGTTCGTGAAGTGCGGGGTGAGGGTCACGGAAACTCCTTATGCATGGAATTGCATAGTATCGGCTCGCCCGGGACCCCGCCACCCCGTCCCAGCATTTGACCTCTCCCGTGACCACTGGAATGGTCGATGAACGGTCAGACACCCCTCAGGAAGGACCTCCATGACGTCCACCCGACCCCCCGGGGCCCCGCCGACCGCGGCACCAGAGGCCCGCCGCCGCATCCCGGCCCCCGGCATCTTCTACCCGGCGCTCGCCATCATCGGCGCCGTGGTCGTCTCCAGCATCGCGTTCCCGGACGCGGTCGGCGACGCGATCGCGGTCGTGCAGGAGAACGTGATCGGCACGCTGGGCTGGTACTACACGCTCGCGGTCAGCGGCTTCGTGATCTTCGCCGTCTGGATGGGTGTGGGGCGCTTCGGCGACATCACCCTCGGCCGCGACGACGACGACCCCGAGTTCAGCCTGATGGCCTGGTTCTCGATGCTCTTCGCCGCCGGCATGGGCATCGGCCTGGTGTTCTGGGGCGCGGCCGAACCCCTCACCTTCTTCACCGACCCCAAGCCCGGGGTCACCGGCAGCGAGGCCGACCTGGCGAACGCCGCCATGGCGCAGGTCTTCCTGCACTGGGGCTTCCACGCCTGGGCGATCTACGTCGTCGTGGGGCTCGCCATGGCCTACGCCATCCACCGCAAGGGACGTTCGGTGTCGCTGCGCTGGGCCCTGGAGCCGTTGTTCGGCGACCGCGTGAAGGGCCGCATCGGCGACGCCGTCGACGTCGTCGCGATCGTCGGCACCATCGCCGGCGTCGCGACCTCGCTCGGGCTCGGCGTGCAGCAGATCGCCGCCGGACTCGTCAACCTCGGCGTGCTGGAGGAGACCAACGACACCGTCCAGACGCTGCTGATCGTGGGCATCATGGCGATCGCGATCGTCAGCGTCGTCAGCGGCATCGGCAAGGGCATCAAGTGGCTGTCCAACGCCAACCTCGTCCTGGCCGGCGTCTTCGCGATGCTCGTGCTCGCGCTCGGGTCCACCCTGTTCCTGCTGCGCGACTTCGTGCAGAACATCGGTGGCTACCTGGCCAACATCGTGCCGATGAGCTTCAACACCAGCGCCCTGGCCGGTGACGCCGGCATCGAGTGGCAGGCGGCGTGGACCACCTTCTACTGGGGCTGGTGGATCTCGTGGGCGCCCTTCGTCGGCCTGTTCATCGCGCGCATCTCGCGCGGACGCACGATCCGCGAGTTCGTCGCGGGCGTGCTGCTGGTGCCCACGCTCGTGACGGCCGTCTGGTTCACGATCCTCGGCGGCAGCGCCATCATGCGTCAGATGACCGAGGGCGACCTGTTGGACGCCGACGGCGGGGTGACCAGCGAGAACGTGCTGTTCGACCTGCTGCAGGGACTGCCCGCCGGGAGCCTGCTGGCGGGGATCGCGATCATCATGATCACGATCTTCTTCATCACCAGTGCCGACTCCGGGTCGCTCGTGATCGACATGCTCGCGTCGGGCGGCGACCCGAACCCGCCGGTCTGGAGCCGCGTCATGTGGGCGTCGCTGATCGGAGCGGTGGCGATCGGCCTGATGCTGGCCGGGGGCCTGCAGGCCCTGCAGACCGGGGCGATCCTCACGGCGGTGCCGTTCAGCGCGATCATGGTCGCGATGGCCGTGGCGACCTACATGGCGCTCAAGGCCGAGCACCGCGAGATCGTCCGGCTGGCGCGTCGCGCGCGGCTGCGCGAGTGGCAGACCGAGCTGGCCGAGCAGGTGACCGACGACCTCGTCGAGCACTTCGACCAGCACTTCGCCGAGCCGGTCGACGAGCGCATCTCGTTGGCCTTCGACGACCGAGACGTGGAGGACCCCCCTCCGGTCCCCCGCTGACCCACCTGCAGATTCCCAGGAAATCGTCGGAAACTGGCACCGCACCCCTGTTGCAACAGGGGTGCGGTGCCAGTTTTCTGGGATTTCCTGGGAAACGTCCGGTCAGTGCACCATGACGGGCGGGGTGTCGCCGGAGTCCGCCAGCAGGTTCGACGGCTCCCTGCGGCGCGGCAGGAACATCACCGGCACGAGCGCCAGCAGCACCAGCCCCAGGGCGACCGTGAACGTGGTGGCGAACCCGTCGGCCATGAACTCCAGCGGGTCGACCGGGCGCTCGGGCGCCGAGGTCAGCTGGTTGGTCAGCACCATCGCGAGCACCGCGGTGCCGATGGAGCCACCGATCTGCTGCACGATGTTGATCATCGTCGACCCGCGCGCCACCTCGTGGTTGGTCAGGGTGCGCAGGGCCGAGGTCATGATCGGCATCATCGTGCCGCCCATGCCGAGACCCATGACGAACAGCGAGCCGCACAGGACCCAGTACGACGTGTCGGCCTCGACCTGGGTGAAGCCGAAGAACCCGAACGCCATCAGGCCGAGCGCGAACGGCACCGTGCGACCGACCGGCACCTTGTCCGCGAGCACGCCGGCGATCGGCATCGTCAGCATCGCGCCGATGCCCTGCGGGGCGATCAGCAGCCCGGCCATCAGCGTGGTCTCGCCGCGCACCTGCAGGAAGTACGAGGGGAACAGCAGCCCGGCGCCCATGAAGGCGATGACGAACACGAACATCGAGATCGACGCCACCGTGAAGTTGCGGTTGCGGAACAGCCGCAGGTCGATCAGCGGCTTGGACGTGCGGAGCGCGTGGTTCACGAAGGCGACGATCAGCAGGGCGCCGATGACGATCGAGACCCACACCCGCGGGCCGAACGAGGCACCCTCGCCACCCTCGGCGATCGAGGAGACGCCGAAGAGGAAGGCGGCCAGGCCGGGCGAGAGCATCAGCATCCCGACGAAGTCGAAGGACTCGCTCTCGCTGGGCTCGTCGGCCGGCAGCACGCGCAGGGCGTAGACCATCGCGACGATGCCGATCGGCAGGTTGATGAGGAAGATCCAGTGCCACGAGGCGATGTCGATGAGGTAGCCGCCGAGGATCGGACCCATGATCGGACCGAGCATCATCGGGATGCCGAGGACCGCCATGAGCCGGCCGATCCGCTGCGGACCGGCCGCGCGGGTCATGATCGTCATGCCGAGCGGCATCAGCATGCCGCCGCCGAGGCCCTGCAGGACGCGGAAGGCGACCAGCATCTCGATCGAGGTGGCGGCCGCACACAGCACCGAACCGGCGGTGAACAGCACCAGCGCCGCGATGTACAGGCGCTTCGTGCCGAACCGGTCGGCGGCCCAGCCGGTCATCGGGATGACCGTGGCGAGCGCCAGCGTGTAGGCCGTCATGGTCCACGCCACGGTGGCGTAGGTGGCGTCGAACACGGTCTGGAACGTCGGCAGCGCGACGCTCACGACGGTGATGTCGAGGATCGACATGATGGCGCCGAGCACGACGACGCCGGCGACCTTCAGGACCGCCCCGTCGATCTGGTCGGGGTACTCAGGTGGTGCGGTGGAGGTCATCGGATTCCTTCGGGATCGTGCACAGGTAGTCGCCTGTGAGAATGGGGTGGAGCGCCTCGGTGAGCCGGCGGCAGTCGGCCTCCGGCAGCCTGGCCAGCAGGGTCCGCAGGGCGGTGCGCTTGGCCTCGAGGTGGCTGTCGGTCACGGCCAGACCCGAGTCGGTGAGCGAGACGAGCTTGATGCGCCGGTCCTCCTCGGACTCGTCGCGCTCGACCAGCCCGAGGCGGACCAGCTGGTCGACGTTGCGACCCGCCGCAGCCGTCGAGAGACCCACGGCGCGGGCCAGCTCGCTGATGGCGACCGGCTCGCCCTGCCGCATGACGCAGTGCAGCATGCGGAACTGCGAGACCGGCAGGTCACCGTCGGCCAGGGTGGTCATGGCGTCGGACTCGACCATGCTGAAGAGACGGGTGAGGAACTCCTCAAGGCTCTCGAAGGCTTCGTCGACGGGGGACACCCGAGAATACTAACGCAAATGCAACTGTTGTGAAGAGGTGACAGTGTGATCTGCGCAACTTCTCGAGCCCGTGGATTCCTCTGCACCGGGTCCCCTGCCGTAGGATCGACCAGTCGCGCGCTCGCGCACCTCCCCGATACGAAACCGAGACTTCTGCATGCCCATTCGCCACGACCTGCGCAATGTCGCGATCGTCGCCCACGTCGACCACGGCAAGACCACGTTGGTCGACGCCATGCTGCAGCAGCAGGGTGCCTACGCCGAGCACCAGGAGGTCACCGACCGGGTCATGGACTCCGGCGACCTCGAGCGCGAGAAGGGCATCACGATCCTCGCCAAGAACACCGCGGTCCGCTACACCGGCCCCGGTGGCGAGGACGGCGTCACGATCAACATCATCGACACCCCCGGTCACGCCGACTTCGGTGGCGAGGTCGAGCGCGGCCTGTCGATGGTCGACGCCGTCGTCCTGCTCGTCGACTCCTCCGAGGGCCCGCTCCCCCAGACCCGGTTCGTGCTGCGCAAGGCGCTCGCCGCGAAGATGCCGGTCATCCTGGTCGTCAACAAGGTCGACCGTCCCGACTCCCGCATCGCGGAGGTCGTCGACGAGTCGTACGACCTGTTCATGGACCTGCTGCCCGAGGACGCCGACGACGACGCCCTCGACTTCCCCGTCGTCTACGCCTCGGCGAGGGCCGGTCGCGCGTCGCTCACCCGTCCCGAGGACGGCGGCATGCCCGACAGCGAGAACCTGATCCCTCTGTTCCAGACGATCATGGAGCACGTCCCGGCCGTCGAGTACACCGACGACGCGCCGCTGCAGGCGCACGTCACGAACCTCGACGCCTCACCGTTCCTCGGCCGTCTCGCGCTCGTCCGCGTCAAGGAGGGCGAGCTGCGCAAGAACCAGCAGGTGGCCTGGATGCGTCGCGACGGCACGATCCAGACCGTCAAGATCACCGAGCTCCTGATCACCGAGGGGCTGGAGCGCAAGCCCGGCGAGCTCGCGCGCCCCGGCGACATCGTGGCCATCGCGGGCATCCCCGACATCAACATCGGCGAGACGCTGGCCGACGTCGAGAACCCCGTCGCACTGCCGCTCATCACGGTCGACGAGCCCGCCATCTCGATGACGATCGGCACCAACACCTCGCCGCTCGCCGGTCGCGAGAAGGGCACCAAGGTCACCGCGCGCCTGGTCAAGGACCGTCTCGAGTCCGAGCTGGTGGGCAACGTCTCGATCCGCGTCCTGCCGACCGAGCGCCCCGACGCCTGGGAGGTGCAGGGCCGCGGTGAGCTGGCGCTGGCGATCCTCGTCGAGCAGATGCGGCGCGAGGGCTACGAGCTGACCGTCGGCAAGCCGCAGGTCGTCACCAAGGAGATCAACGGCAAGCTGCACGAGCCCGTCGAGCACCTGACGATCGACGCGCCCGAGGAGTGGCTCGGCTCGATCACGCAGCTGCTGGCCGTCCGCAAGGGCCGCATGGTCCAGATGACGAACCACGGCACCGGCTGGGTCCGGATGGAGTTCAACGTGCCGTCGCGCGGTCTGATCGGTTTCCGGACCGAGTTCCTCACCGAGACGCGGGGCACCGGCATCGCCAACCACGTCTTCCAGGGCTATGAGCCGTGGGCCGGCGAGATCTCGACCCGCCAGCAGGGCTCACTGGTCGCCGACCGCGCCGGCGCGGCCACGTCGTTCGCGATGACCAACCTGCAGGAGCGCGGCACGCTGTTCGTCGATCCCACGACCGAGGTGTACGAGGGCATGATCGTCGGGCAGAACAGCCGCGAGGACGACATGGACGTCAACATCACCAAGGAGAAGAAGCAGTCGAACGTGCGAGCGTCGAGTGCCGACAACTTCGAGAAGCTGATCCCGCCGAAGAAGCTCTCGCTCGAGCAGAGCCTGGAGTTCTGCCGCGAGGACGAGTGCGTCGAGATCACGCCGATGCACGTGCGCATCCGCAAGGTCATCCTCGACCAGACCGAGCGCAGCCGCGCCGCACGCGCCCGCAAGTAGCCCGAGCGGTAGGTCAGCAACCCTTCCCTCCGAGCGGCGGTGGGTGAGCAACCGAATGGCGGGTCCATTCCGTTGCTCACCTACCGCCCGCCGGTCAGAGGACGCCGGCGGGACGGAACTGGATGCTGATGCGCGGCCCGACCGGCCGGGCCGTCTTCAGCACCGCGTGGTCCCAGGTCCGCTGACAGGTGCCACCCATCACCAGCAGGTCGCCGTGGCCCAGCACGAAGCCGAGCGCCTCGCCGCCGCCGCGCGGGCGCAGGCTGAGCCGACGCGGTGCGCCGAGCGAGACGATCGCGACCATCGTGTCCTCGCGCTGCCCACGGCCGATCCGGTCGCCGTGCCAGGCCACGCTGTCGCGCCCGTCGCGGTAGTAGCACAGCCCCGCGGTGACGAACGGCTCGCCGAGCTCGGCGGCGTAGTGGTCGGACAACGCGTCGCGGGCGGCGGTCAGAGCCGGGTCCGGCAGCGGCCGGCCGGCCCCGAAGTGCGCCAGCAGGCGCGGCACGTCGACGACCCGGTCGTACATCTCGCGGCGCTCCGCACGCCACCGCACCTCGGTCTGCAGCGCCAGGAAGAGCCCGTCGGCACCCGACATCCACCCCGGGCGCACGTCCACCCAGGCGCCTCGGGAGAGCCTGCGCCGCTGCACGGCAGCACCCAGCGACCCGACGGCCGCGGGTTCCTCGTGGTCGAGGAGGGAGGGCTGGACGTACACGGCACCATCGTAGCGATGATTCGAACAGGTGTTCGCGCGGCCGCTCTGGCGTCGGCGCATAGGATCAGACGCGTGACGACCGCCTGGGACCGACTGATGGACCTGCTCGACCGCAGCACCGCCGAGGGGACGGACCTCGGGGAGGACCTCCTGGCCGAGCTGGCCGGCCTGGTCGCACTCGCCCAGGCCGACGGGACGGTCGACCGTGAGCTGCACCCCACCGAGTCGGCGCGGGCGCTGCTGGCACTGCTGGTCGGACACCGCCACGTCCGGGGGCTGCCGGGGGCCGGCGCCGACGAGGACCTCGCGACCCTGCGGCTCGTGGTGACCCGGTGGCTGCATCCCACCCGGGTCGGCCGCGCCCGCGACTCCGGCTAGGAGCGGGAGCCGCGCATCTGGGCCAGGTAGACCATGGCCGCGACCGTCCCCGCGAGGTTCAGCAGACCCAGCGGGTACCAGAACACCAGGTGGGCGGCGACCGCCAGACCCAGGATGATCAGCCAGGCCTGCTTGTTCAACGTGTCGGCCGCCACGAATGATCCCGCCGACCGTCCGATGCAGTCCGCGAGGGCCGCGGCCTTGACGAGGAACAGCGTGAGGCTCAGGGCGAGCGTGATCACGCCCTGAATCGTGGAGAGGTCGTCGATCACCGCTCCAGCCTACCGACGACAGCGGGGCGGGACCCCCTGAGGGAGTCCCGCCCCGCCGTTCGCGCGTGGTCGGTCAGGCGTTGGTGCTCGGGGCCTTCTTCGCGGCCGTCTTCTTGGCCGTGGTGGCCTTCTTCGCGGGCGCAGCCTTCTTGGCGGTCGCCTTCTTCGCGGGGGCCTTCTTGGCCGGAGCCTTCTTGGCCGGGGCCTTCTTGGCGGTCGTCGACGACGCCGTCGACGTCGACTTCTTGGCGGCCGGGGCCTTCTTCGCCGCGGGCGCCTTCTTGGCGGCGGGCGACTTCTGGGCGACCTTGGAGACGGTGGCGCGCGCCTCGGACACGGTCGACTTCGCACGCTTCTGCGCGTCCTCGACGGCGTCCTCGACCCGGTCCTCGACCTTGTCGGCCAGGCCCTCGGCCTTGCCGCGGTAGGTCTTGACGGTCTTCTTGACGTCGTCGACCTTCAGGCCCTTGGCCGTGGCGACGAACTCCTCGCCCTTCTTGGCCAGGTCGGCGTAGGTCGAGGTGGCGCGCTCGACGGCCTTGCCCTGCAGCTCGGAGACGTCGACCTTCTTGAGGTCGTCGGTCAGCGACTTGAGGTCGTCGACGATGGACTTGATACGGGCGTTGACGGTGTCGGTGATGCTCATGGTGCGGTGTCCTCCTGGACGTCGGTGTTCTCGGTCTGCCCGGACAGCTCGTCGGCGATGACGTCGCCCACGGCGTCGTCGGTGCCGACGAAGGAGCGGTAGATGTCGACGAGGGCCGACTTCTGTCGCTCGGTCAGCAACGGGTCGAGGGCGATGGCGTCCTCGACCATCCGGGCTCCACTCTCGTCCGCGTCGAGGATCCCGGCGCGGACGTAGAGCGACTCGGCCGAGATGCGCAGTGCCTTGGCGATCTGCTGCAACACCTCTGCCGACGGTCGACGCAGTCCTCGCTCGATCTGACTGAGGTACGGATTGGAGACATCCGCGGCCTCGGACAGCTGCCGGAGGGAGAGCTGAGCCTGGCGTCGCTGCTCGCGGAGGTACTCACCGAGTCCTCCGACGGTGTCCTTGACGGTGTCCTTGACCCCGTCGGTCACCTGCAGCTTCGCCATGTCCACCATCGTGCTTGCAAAAGTTAGCAAATGCAAGCAGTGCTGCATGCGAGGTCCGTCACACCGCCGGAGGAGCGGACCGTCAGAAGGTCGGACGCACCGCGCCGACGGGCCGGCCGCCCCCCAGCACCTCGGGTCGCTCGTCGAGCAGGGGGTGGTCCAGCCCCGCGACCTGCAGGGCCCTGGCGAGCGCCACGTAGAGGGCCCGTTCGCCCCCGTCCTCGATCTTGACCGCCCAGGCGGTGCCGTCGGGCAACGCCATCGCCAGGACGCTCTCGGCACCCGACTTCACGATCGCTCCCCCGAACGCCTCCATGAACCGCCGCTCGGTGCGGCGGCTCCCGCTGACCATTTGCGGGTGGGCGACCATCGCGTCGACCAGCCGGGCGGACTCCGGCGTCGACCGCCGCACGATCCGGCCGAAGGCGGCTGCGAGCCCCGCCACCGTGGTGCCGAGCAGCGGGGCTCCACAGCCGTCGGTGCCCACCACCTCCGGCGCAGACCCCGTGAGGTCCACGAAGGCCGCCGTGACCGCCTGCTGCACCGGATGCTCCGGCGCGAGGTAGTCGTCGACCGGCCAGCCGTGCTCCCGGCAGGTCAGCAGCATCGCCGCGTGCTTGCCCGAGCAGTCCATGAGGATCGGCGCCCGGCCGCCGCCCTCCCGCAGCACACGGGCGTGCTCGTGCGGGTCCAGCGGGTACGACGGCGGTGTCAGCAACGCGGACTCGTCGAGGCCCGCCAGACCCAGCACCTCCCGGACGGCCTCCACGTGGACCGGCTCGCCGGAGTGGCTGGAGGTCGCCACCGCCAGCAGCCGCCCGTCGAGGGGCAGTCCGGCGCGCAGCAGGCCGATGGCCTGCAACGGCTTGTTGCTGGACCGCGGGAAGATCACCGCGCCCGGGTCACCGACCGCCCAGTCCACCTGCCCCGAGGGGTCGACGCGCACCGCCACCCCCCGGTGCCGGCTCTCCACGAATCCCGAGCGCTCCACCTCCGCCAGCACGTCCATGGCACCAGCGTAGGCGCCTACGATGACCGGGTGACCGACGCAGCGACCTCCCTCCACGACTTCCACGCCATCGTCCCGGCCGGCGGCGCGGGGACCCGGCTGTGGCCGCTCTCGCGCCAGGCCCGACCGAAGTTCCTCCTCGACCTGACCGGGTCGGGCCGCACCCTGCTGCAGTCCACCTGGGACCGGCTCGAGCCGCTCGTCGGCGCCGAGCGCATCCACGTCGTGACCGGGGTGGCCCACGCCGGCGCCGTCCACGAGCAGCTGCCCGACCTGACCCGTCTGCTGGTCGAGCCCTCGCCCCGCGAGTCGATGCCCGCGATCGGTCTGGCGGCGGCGGTCATCGCCCATCGCGATCCCGACGCGATCATCGGGTCCTTCGCCGCCGACCACGTGATCCAGGACGACGCCGCGTTCGCGGACGCCGTGCGACAGGCCGTCGCGGCCGCCCGGCGCGGGCTCGTCGCCACGATCGGGATCGCGCCCACCGAGCCCTCCACGGCCTTCGGGTACATCGAGGCCGGCGAGCCGCTGGGGATCGACGGCGGGCCCGACGTCCGCACGATCGTGCGCTTCGTCGAGAAGCCCGACGCCGAGACGGCGGCCGGGTACGTGGCCGACCCGGCGTTCAGCTGGAACGCAGGGATGTTCGTGGTGCGGGCGCAGGTCCTGCTGGACCACCTGGCCCGGCTGCAGCCGGGGCTGCACGCCGGCCTGATGCGGATCGCCGCCGGATGGGACACCTCCGACCGCGACGACGTGATGGCGGGGGTCTGGCCGTCCCTCACCCGCATCGCCATCGACCACGCCGTCGCCGAGCCGGTGTCGCTCGAGGGAGGCATGGCGGTCGTGCCCGGACGCTTCGGCTGGAACGACATCGGCGACTTCGCCGCGCTGACCGACATCGGTGCCACCTCGACCCCCGGGACCGTCTGGGTCGACGCCGACGGCCTCGTCGTGGCCGCCGACGGCACCCAGGTCGCCGTGGTCGGCCTGCGCGGGGTGGTCGTCGCTCGCACGGCCGACGCGCTCCTGGTGACCACCCGCGAGTACGCCCAGCGGGTCAAGGAGGTGCCCGCCGCGCTCGCCGCGGCCGGGCGCGCCGACCTGCAGTGAGGTGCGGCCGCCGGGTCAGACCAGGTCGACGAGCCGGCTGTCGAGGTCGCCGGTCGGCGTGAAGGCCTGCGCGACCTCACCGGTGCCGTAGGCCCGCACCGGGCCGTCCTCCGGCGCGAGGTACACCGAGTCGCCCCGGACGAGCGACACCCGCTCCTCGGAACAGAACAGCTCGACCTCGCCGCCGGTGCACAGCACGATGCGGTGGCCCGAGGCCACGAGCGGCACCCCGTCGTCGTCGGCGCGCGAGACCTGGGTGACGGCGAGCGCGAACTCCTCCACGTCGGGGGCGAAGATCTCGGTCTCGGTGCCGACGATGTCGGGGGTGATCCGGGCCAGCCGCGACATGCCTCGCTCGAGGCAGGTGACCAGACCCTCCGGGTCGACGTGCTTGGACGTGAGGCCGGCCCGCAGCACGTTGTCCGACGACGTCATCACCTCCAGGCACATGCCCCGCAGGTGCGCATGGATGATCCCCGCCCCGAGGAAGGCCGCCTCGCCGGGCTGCAGGGTCAGGCGGTTGAGCAGCAGGGAGATCACCACGCCGACGTCCTCGGGGAAGAACTCCGCGATCTCGACCGCGGTGGCGTAGGCCCGCTTGACGTCGACGTGCCGGTCGACGAGGTCACGGCACGCGGCCACGACGGTCTGCACCTCGGCGGGGGCGACCGGTCCGGCCAGGAGCTGCTGGATGATGCGCACGATGCCCTCGAACCCGGGCGCCGCGCGCAGGTCGTCGGCCAGCCGGCGGGTCAGCGGGGCGTCGAGCGCGTCGAGCACCCGGAGGATCTCGGCGGTCGGCCGGAATCCCACGAGGGTGTCGAAGGTGGTGAGCGCGTAGGCCATCTCGGGCTTGTGCCGCGGGTCCTTGTACGAGCGGTTCGGCGCGTCGAGCGGGATGCCCGCCTCGTCCTCGGCCGCGAACCCGCTGCGGGCCAGCTGCATGTTCGGGTGCACCTGCAGGGACAGCGGACGGTCGGCCGCGAGGACCTTCATCATGAAGGGCAGGTCGCCGGCGATCTTGCCGAGCGACACCCGCTCGCCGTCGACCTGGACCTCCGAGGGACTCAGCTCATGGGTCCCCATCCACAGCTCCGCCAGCGGCCGGCCGTCGGGCTGCTCGCCCAGGAAGCGGGCGATGTCGAGGGTCGATCCCCAGTCGTAGTCGCGGGACGCGTTGAACAACCGGTGCATCGGGCCATCGTAGGACGACGCCGCACCGACTCAGCGGTGGCGTGGCTTGCGCCCCGCCGGGCGGTCCGACGAGCCCGCACCGGTGTCCGGGCGATCGTCCGCGCGCGGCCGTGGCCGCCCGC